>DATLDK010000035.1:0-15816 GCA_035525905.1 Gaiellaceae bacterium
AGGACGACGACCTTCACGCGGCTCTGCGCGCGAAGACGATCGGTGCGGCCAGCGCGAGCATCGCAAACGCGAAGAAGTAGTAGAACGACATCGTCAGGTAGAACGCATTCGCTGCGATCGTGCCGACGAGCGCGGCGGTCATCCCCCAGGCGAGTGGCCTGATCCGCCGAGATCCGAGCGCCCGGCCGAGCGCCCGCAGCCGGCCGAGCCTCCGGAACAGGTAGACGAGGAACACGACGAACAGCGCTGTGCCGGCGACGCCCGTCTCCACCATCGTCGCGACGTAGAACGAGTGCGGGCCGAAGTTCGTCCGGCCGGTGACGAACTCGTAGTAGACGGAGAAATTGTTCAGTCCGAGGCCGAACAGCGGATGGGTGGAGAGCACGTCCGGGATGAAGCCATAGACGTCGAAGTGCGTCGAAGTGCCGTTCGCCGAGGTGTCGATGCGCGAGCGAAGCACCTGCTCGAAGAACTGCCACCGCGCGGCCAGCACCAGCGCCAGCACGCCGGCGACCGCGCCCAGAGGGAGTAGCAGCTCGGGCGACACCAGCTTGTGCCGATACGGAACGGCGAGCACGAGCAGCCCGGCGCCGAGCCCGAGCAGCCCGCTGCGCGACAGCGTCGCCAGCTCGACCACCAGCAGGAACGCGAGCACGAGCGCGAGCGGGATGCGCAGCCGGTGGCCGCGCTCGAGCCGCAGATAGAGCGGTGTCAGCACGAGCAGCGGGATCACGAGCTCGATGCCGAGATGGTTCGGATCCCCCGTAAGCGCGTTCGGCCTGAAGACGCTCTCACCGCCGATGGCGCCGTAGATGTTGATCTGGCTGGCGCCGCCGGTGAGCGGCGAGAGCACCGACTGATCGAGGTTGATCCCGAGCGCCTCCGCGGTGCCGAGCTGAACGATGCCGTAGGCGGCGTTCGCGACGAAGCCGCCGAGGAAGACGGCGAGCGTCGCCCAGTAGAAGCTTGCGCTGCGCCGCGCGAGGTACGCGATCCCGGCGACGAGAAAGAGGAAGTGGAGCAGGAACTTGAACATCCCCTTCGCCCACTGCGCCAGCGCCTGCTCGGTCTCGAGGTTGAAGAAGCCGATCAGGTACACGAGCAGGAACGCCAGGAAGAAGAGCGCGGCCGCTGCTGCGCCCCTTGCCAGTCGCCGGTCGGCGGTCCCGATCCTCGTCCCGGCCAGGGCCACGAGAAAGATGCCGGTGAGGACGTCGGAGAGGCTGAGCGTCCCCGCGACCTCCCACTGCAGCTTCGCGAACGTAACCGTGAAGACGGTTGCGAAGAAGAGGGCGTCGACGACCGGGGAGTGCCGGTCAGCCCTCACAGCGAGCGAACGAGCTCCGCCAGCTCCTCGGCGCGGGCACGACGCGAGAGGCGGTAGCGCGTCTCTTCAGGAATGTCGGTCGCGGGCAGGCCCCCGTTGGAGAACCGCTCGTGCAGCTCGCCGAGCGCGCGCTTCAGCGCGTCGACGTCATCCGGGGCCGCGACGACACCGGCTCCGGTCTCGCGAATCAGGTCGGCCGCAGCGCCGTCCGGCGGCACGGCGGCGAGGATCGGCCGCTCGGCGGCGAGGTACTCGAACACCTTCCCGGAGAGCACACCCTTGCCGCGGCCGCCCGCGTCGGGGATCAGGAGCAGGAGCGCCTCCGAGCTTCGCTGCAGTTCGAGCGACGCCTGACGCGGCGCGTAGGGAATCAGCTCGAGCTTGTCGTCCAGCCCGCGCTCGTCCGCCCACTGCCGGTCCGCGGAGCGGAAGTCGCCGAGGAAGCGCGCCCGGACGTCCAGACCTGACTCCGCCAGCGCGGTCAGAAACGGGCGCGGGTCGCGCTTGCCGAAAAAGCTGCCGGTGTGCGTGATCCGAAAGCGCTCCGCCGGCGTGTATTCGAGCCCGGCGAAGTCGTCGAAGTCGCAGCCGTTCGAGATCGTCTCGACCCGGCCGCGCGGCGAGAAGCTCCGAGCCTCCTCTGCGATCGCGTCGGAGACGCACGTGATCGCGTCGGCCGAGTGCGCGACGAGCCGGGCGACGCCGTGGTCGACCTTCTCCTTCGCGCGCACCGCCATGCTCTCGGCGCGCCGGTGCGGGTGCGCGACGAGCGAATCACGCAGGTCGGCGACCCACTTCGCACCAGTCGCCTTCTTGACCGCCGCGCCCACGAAGTGAACCGAGTTCGGCGGCGAGGTGGTCAGGACGACGTCGACGCTCTCCTTCCTTGCGATCCGGATCGCCGCGGGGATCGCGGTCAGGTTCCAGCTCACGTTCTCGTCGGGCACCAGCAGCCGGCGCGAGGCGAGCCGCGTCTGGACGAGCGCCCGCTCGAGGCCCTCCGTCCCGTGCAGCTCCTCGGCCGGCCGGCGTCCCTTCGGCCCGAGATAGCGGGCGCGGTGAACCCACGCCTGAGTGGGGACGCGCAGGTCCGCATCCTCGTGGATCCACTTGGAGTCGTCCGGCGCGAGAACATGCGTCTCGATTCCCAGGGCCGGCAGGTACTGCGCGAACTTGAGCGGCCGCTGGACCCCGCCGCCGCCGGCGGGCGGCCAGTAGAGCGAGACGAGCAACAGCTTCATGCGCGCCGATGGTACTGGGCGCGCGGGGAGCGTTACCGGCCGCCGGGAGCCGCAGCCGCCCCGATTCCCTCGCGATCTTCGCGTAGCGCCATCTCGGCGTCTCGCTCGTCGTGCATGGCGGCTTCCGTTGCCGCAACGAGGAGCTCGAGTTGGCGGTCGAGAATCTCGGCGCGGTCCGGCGGCGCGATCGACCTGAGATCGGTGAGCGCAGCCTTCAGTCGGCGCGACACCTGCGGCGAGCCTGCGCCCGCCATCCGGATCTCGTCGAAGGCGAGGTGGACGTAGGCCTCCCAGGTCATGGCGTGCACGGTCAGCCTCACCTTTCCCGCTCGGTCGCGGTGCCGGCCATCGGGGAAGGGTCGCCGGGCGAGCTGCCTGAGAATGTCGTGCAGCCGGTCGAGGGCCTGCACAGCGGTCGTCGGGTCCTGGAAAGGCGAGTCGGCGAGCGAGCGCTCCGCGATGTCGACCAGGAGCCTGACGCCATAGGCGACGTCCTCGTCGAGCGTCGGCTCGAGCTGCAGGATCAGAGCCTCGTGCAGCACGTCCTCATCCAGTCGGGCCGCCTCGCCCTGCACGCGGAAGAGGGGCGCGCCCGCGGGAACGAACTCGCCGAGCGCCGGAACGAGCTCCAGCGTGCAGCCCGCTCGTTGCGCCTCGTCGACGATCGCCTGGTGGCCGATCAACGTGACCACCCCGGACTTCCTGGCGTTGACGACGGGCCGAGCGCCCGGCTCGGGCTCGAGGGCGGGTCCTACATCCGGGTACTTGCGGTCGAGCAGCTTCCGCGTCTCCTTGCCGACGAGCTCGATCAGCGCGGAGACCCGCAGTGCCTGGCCGATGTGGTGCACGTACATGACGAGCACGGCGATGCTGAGTAGAACGAGCACGAAAGCCGTCACGACGGCGATCCCCGGAACCTGGCCCGTGCCGTCGCCGTGATTCGTCACTTCGCGGACGGCGAGGATCGCATGCACGAACGTCGCGACGAAGAGCCCGATCGCAAGCTGGCTCGGCTTGTCGCGCAGGATGCGCTGCACGATGCGCGGCGAGAACTGCCCCATCGCGAGTTGAACGACCACCATCGTGATCGTGAGCACGAGCGCGGCCAGGCTCACCATCGACGCCGCCACGGTCGTCAGGATCACGGTCGCAGCATCGGGGCCGACGTTGATGCTCTCCGGGATCGCCCCGTAGTCGAAGTAGCGATCGAGCGCGATCGTGGCGAACGAGAGGGCCGCTCCCGCCAACACGCACAGCACGGGGACGAACCAGAGGCTCGACTTGATGTGGATGAGGAGCTTGGAGAGCTTCATGCGCAGACCCGGGGCCGTCGTACCCCTCCTGCCGCCCGCCGAATCCGGCTACGGCAGCTCGTAGAGCGTGTAGCGCTCGTCCTTGTAGACCTGCCGGAGCGACGGCGACAGCTCGAAGCGACGCCGGTCGAGGACGAGCCAGTCGGCACCGGCCTCGCTCGGGATCGCCAAGTCGCCCGTCTCGAAGAAGCGGATCGTCCCGTCGCGGCGCTCGTACGGCCGGTTCGCCTCGGTGTCTGCGACGTGGCTCGGCGGCGCCGCCGCGATGTACACCGGGGCATACGCGGCGATCCGGTAGCTCGTCTCGAGGTCGGAGTAGACGACCGACCCCTTTGGCACATCCTTCCGCAACGCCTCGACGAGGCCCGGCGTCAGCGGGCTCGGACGGCGTGCGTCGGAGGGGCTCCAGTTCCAGGCGGCGTGCACGGCGACCGGCAGGATGATGAGCGTGGCGGCCGCGCCGACGAGCCACGTCGGTCGCTCGAGCGCGCGTCGACGCACGAGACCAACGACGAGCGCCGCGACCCCGACGACGACCGCGAGCCACGTGACGAGTGCCGGCCCGCCGTCTTCGAGTCGGTACTCGAACTCGCCGGGGTAGCTGATTTGCAGCGCCACCCCGGCCACCAAGGCGGTCGGAAGGAGCAGCAAGCGCAAGGGCGCCGCCAGGACGGTCAAGCCGCCGGCGAAGGCGAACGCGAGCGGCCAGAAGCCCGCAGCGCGACGAGACTGGGAGATCGAGACCAGGTCCGAGAAGGGGACGAACAGGAGCGGAACGAGCATCACCGCCGCGACGGCGAGAAACCCGCCCAGCACGTAGGCCGCCCAGCGCCGGCGCAAAGCAAGCCCGGCGAGCGGCACGAGAACGAGCGCCGTTATCGCAACCGCGCCGGCTCGCCCGAAGACCTCGGGCGCGAGCCGGTAGCTCGTCTCGGAGAAGACGTCGAGCTGGCCTGCGTACTGATCCAAGGCCCGACGCAACTCGTCTTCGCCGGGCGCGTGCGAAGCGGTGTCGCGGACGACCGGCAGGAGCCACGCAAGGAAGGCGGCCGCGGGGACCACGAGTGCCGCGAGCGCCGCTCCAATTCGTTTCGCCTCGTCACGGGCAGCGAGCGAGCGGACGAGCAGGAAGCCCGCAAAGGGGAGCCAGAGGAAGATCGCGTAGGTGGGGTGGATCACGCCCAGCACGAAACCCGCTGCCGCCGTCGAGGCGAGGAGGCCGCGCGTCGGCCGCTCGACGTAGCCGAAGGCGAGCGCGAGCGCCGCAGGCACGAGCAGCTGCCTCGACGCCGTCGCCGGCAGCCCGAGCGCCGTATACGCGCCGCCGTGCGCGGGCGCCAGAGCCGTCACGGCCACCTGAGCGCCCGCCGCCGCAAGCGAAGGGCCGACACGGCGGAAGAGCGCGTAGCCCGCCTCGTACGCGACCAGCACTGCCAACGGGGCCAGCACCGACGCCTCGTGCAGGACGACGTCGGCGGGGTCGAGGAAGGAGACTCGCGCGACGAGCGCGAGAAAGCCGTGCCAGAGCGGGAACGCGTAGCCGGGGTGCAGGCCCCCGTCCGCGAATTCGTTCACGGCGTCGAGCGAGAGCGAATCGAACGCGTCGAGCTTGCGTACGCGGGCGAGATGGAACAGCCCATCCCCGCCGATCTCGCCGGCGACGTACCAGAGCAGCACGCCGAGCGAGATCCCGCCGCGGAGCATCCACCAGCGGCCGGGAACGCGCTCGGGGCGAGGCGCGCGGCGGACGAAGCGGAGCGCGACGACACCGGCTCCAAGGAGCAGCAGCAGCGTCAGGCTCAGCGAGGCGCCGACGACGAACGTGACCGCCAGCGCCCCGAAGAGGAGCGCGAGCGACCATGCGAGCGTCACCGCGGCGCCACGAAGCCCGAGCGCGCGGGCGACGATCGCGCCTGGAAGGAGCAGGATCCCGGTCGCGAGCGCGAGCCGCAGCAGCGTCATCGGTCGAGCAGCTCCGGCATCCGGCCCGAGGCCAGCCAGCTCCCGGCGTCCCGGTACATGCGTCGCCGCTCGTCGCGGTAGACGAAGCCGCGCACCCGCAGGGACCAGCACAGGAGCCGCCGCGCCCGCTCGGCATAGCGGACGCCACGATGCTTCGCAAGGAAGCGCAGGTGGCCTCGTACGTTCTCGCGGAACATCCGGCCGCCGTGCGACGCACCGCCCACGTGCACGCACTCGGCGCCAGGGTAGAACCGCACCTTCCAGCCGGCGTCACGGAAGCGCTGGCACCAGTCGGTCTCCTCGCTGAAGAGGAAGAAGGCTTCGTCGAGCGGCCCGACCTGCTCGACCGCATCCCGGCGCACGAGCATGCACGCGCCCATGACGACCTCGACCTCGCGCTCCGAGTCGTGGTCGAACCCCCCTGCATAGAAGGCATTCAGGAGACGTGTCCGCGGCCCCAGCTTGCGGAGGAAGAAGTACTCGGTCGCCAGCCGCCAGAGCGTCGGCACACCCCGGACCGACCGCTGCAGCGTCCCGTTGGGGTTCAGCAGACGAGGGCCGACGACGGCTGCGTCCGGGTGCGCGTCCGCGTGGCGGACGAGGCGGCCGAGCGACCCTTCGGTCAGCCATGCATCCGCGTTGAGGATGAGGAAGTAGCGGCCGGTGGCGATTGCCATGCCCGCGTTCCAACCCGCCGCGAGCCCCACGTTTTCCTGCTCGATCACGTGCGCCTCCGGGAAGAGCTCCCGGACGACGTCCACGGTGCCGTCGCGCGAGCCGTTGTCGACGACGACGGTCTCCTCCCCGCGCACGCTCTCGAGACAGCGCTCGACCCAGGGGAGCGCGTTGAAGGTGACGACGACGGCGCTCGCGTCAGGCATGGGTCGGAGTCGGCTTTCCGCGCAACCCCTCCCAGAGCAAGATCGCGCCCCCGGGAAGCGCCATGGCGACGGTGACGAGGAAGAAGAGGAAGCCGGCCGCAAAGGCAGCGTCCGCACCGACGCCGACGCCGCCCAGGAAGCTGACGAAGAACGCCTCGCGCACCGCGAAGCCGTTGAGGGTGAACGGGACGAGCAGGACGAGGAAGAACAGCGGGCCCATTACGTAGTAGATGCGCGGCGAGAGATCGATCCCGACGGCACGCGCCGCCGCCCAGATCGCCAGCACGCGGACGGCCTGGATCGCGACCGTGAACGCGAACAGCCCCAGGAGGAGGCCGGTCCGCTCCCGGAACGCGTGGACGCCGTCGTACACCGCCCGAACCGGGCGCTCGAGCCGGATGCGCGACAGCAGCGGCGTCGTGAGCCGGAGCAGCGGCCGGGCCGAGCGGGAGAAGAAGAGGAACGCGAGCACGAAGGTTCCCAGCACGAACGCGCCCTCGACCCAGAGGTAGGCGCCGACGTCGTAGCGGCCGATCGCGAGCACGAAGCCGACCGCGCCGAGCAGAACGGTCGCCGCGCCGCCGAGCGCTCGCTCCAGCAGCACGATCGCGGAGACGGCGCCGAGGCGCGCGGGATGCCGTCGTGAGGTCTCCACGATCCGGACCGCGTCGCCGCCGATCGAGGTGGGCAGGATCTGGCCGGCGGTGTACGAGACGAGATAGGCGCGCGTGAGCCACGGCAGCCGCTCGCGCATTCCCTGGGACTCGAGCAGCCGCCGCCAGCGCTCGGCCATGGGGACGACCGTCAGCGTCATGATCGCGACGGCGAGCAGGAACCACCACGCGCTCGTGTCCGCCAGGACGTCGGCTGTCTTGCCCACGTCGATCTTCCAGACGAGATATGCGACGGCGAGACCCGTGAGCAGGAGCGTCGCCGCGACGCGGACCGGCCTGCTCATGCTGCGCGGTCGCGAATCCGCTGCAGCGCGTCGAGCACGTCCCCGATGTCCTCGTCGGAGTGCGCCGGGGACAGCGGCAGCGAGAGGATCTCGTCACCCGCGCGCTCGGCGATCGGCAGTGATGGCTGCTCGGGGAAGCGCTCGCGATACCACGTGAGCCGATGGACGGGGAGGAAATGGATCGACGTCGAGATCCGCTCGGCGGCGAGCGCCCGTTGGAGATCGTCGCGGGTGAGGCCGAAGCGAGCGGCGTCCACCCGGATGACGTAGAGGTGTCGTGCGTGTGTGTCGCGCGGATCGCGGGCGAGCGGCTCGAGGCCGTCCAGGTGGGCAATCCCCTCGTCGTAGAGCGCGAACTGGCGCTCGCGCGCGCTGGTGTGCTCCGGCAGCTTGTCGAGCTGGACGAGAGCGATCGCGGCGAGCACGTCGGACAGGTTCGCCTTGTAGCCGGCCACGGTGATGTCGTAGAGCGACCCGTCTCCGCGGCGCATGAGCCGGAGGTTGCGGATCGCCTCGGCGACGGCGTCGTCGTTGGTCGAGATGAGGCCTCCCTCCCCCGCAGCAATGTTCTTCGTCGCGTAGAGGGAGAAGCACGTGGCTGCGGAGAGGCCGCCGAGCTTGCGGCCTCGATAGGCGCTCTCCACTGCGTGCGCGGCGTCCTCGATCACGGTGATGCCGAGCCCCCAGATCGGGTCGAGGTCGCAGGGCTGCCCGGCCAGGTGGACCGGGAGGACGGCCTTCGTCCGCTCGGTCACGGCCGCTTCCACGAGCGCCGGGTCGATGTTGAGGTCGCCCTCGCAAACGTCCACGAAGACGGGCTTGGCCCCCGTGTGCACGATCACGTTCGCCGTCGCCGGCCAGGTGATCGGGGTCGTGATCACCTCGTCTCCCGGCCCGATTCCGAGCGCGACGAGCGCGAGGTGCATCGCGGCCGTCCCCGAGGCGACGGCGAGCACGTGCTTCGCCTCCAGGTACTCCGCCATCCGCTCCTCGAGCAGCGCCGCGCGGGGGCCCGTCGTCAGCCAGCCAGACCTGAGCGCGTCCGCGACGGCCTCGATCTCCTCCTCGCCGATCGCGGGCGGCTGAAAGCCCAGCTGCGTCTCTCTCGTCATTCGACGACCTTCATTTGGTGTGGAAGCGTATTTCGTTCGCGGCGGCCCGAGCACGCGTGAGCGCGTCGTCGCGGTTGTCGCCGACGGCGATCACGGCTCCCGCACGGTCTGCACCGCGCAGGAAAGGCCCGAAAACGCGTCCCGGCTCGCGGTAGATGCGCACGTCGAGCACGCCCTCGGCCGCGACCGCCTCGTCACGTCCCTCGACGGAGACCAGCTCTCCCTCGGGCGCGACGAGAAAGACCACACATGCCCCCCCGCCGAGACGTTCTGTCGAAGCAACACTTACTTCCTCACCGAGCGCGAAGTCGAGCGCGAGATCGTTCAACCCGACTCCGGTTGCGGCCTCGACGAGCTCCGCGTCGTGACCGCCGCCGAGCCGCGCGGCCACCTCGATTACTTGAGCTCCCCGCGGGCCAAGCCTGATCTGGGTGTAGGTCGGTCCGTTCCGGATCCCGAGCGCCTCGGCGGCGCCGCGGGCTGCGTCGACCGCGGGTTGTGTTCTTTCAGCACACGGCCAGGCATGGGCGAGGGCGACCCCGAACGCGGGCGGGTCGGCGGTGAGGCGGTCGGTCACCGCGAGGCAATGGAAGACGCCATCGACCGACACCGCGTTGACCGTCACCTCGGGGCCGTCCACGTACTCCTCGACGATGTAGGTGCCGTTGCGAGAAGCCTCGAGCGCTGCCTCGATCGCCGCAGGCAGCTCGGCGTCAGTGCGCACGAACGTCAGCCCGCGCTGTCCCTGACGGTCCGGAGCCTTGACGACGCACGGCGCCCTGGGCTCGTCGAGCAGCTGTGGCTGCGGCACGCCGGCGGCGGCGAAGCGCTCGCGCTGCCGCGACTTCGTCGTCGCGAGGGCCGCGGTCGCGCCGTCGATCGGGTGCGCCAGGCCCAGGCGCTCCGCCACGCGCGCCGCGACGCCCACGGGCCAATCGGCCCCGGGCGAGATGATCCCGTCGACACTCTCGGCGCGCGCCAGGCGGTCGATGCCGGGCTCGTCCTCGCTCGAGACGAGCGCGCGCTTGTCCGCGTACGCAAAGCCGGGTGCAGACGGGTCGCGGTCGACCGCGATCACGAAGAGGTCGCGCTTGCGCGCCGCGCGCAAGAGCCCGATCTGCGCGGGCCCCGCTCCTAGGACGAGGAGACGCGGTCGCGAGCGCGGAGCGCGTTCCACCAGCCCTCGTTCTCGCGGTACCACTCGACCGTCTGCTCGAGCCCCCGCTCGAAGGTGGTGCGGGCACGCCAGCCCGTCAGCCGCTCCAGCTTGTCCGTCGACCCGATGTGACGGTCGACCTGGCCCAGCCGCTCCTCCACGAAGACCTTTTCGACCTCGACGCCGACCGCCGCCAACACCGAGTCGGCCACGTCGCCGACGGAGATGTCGATCCCGGTAGCGACGTTGACCACTTCCCCGGCGAGACCATCGATGTCGGCCGCGATGATCGCCTCGATCGCCTCGGCGTCGTCGTCCACGTAGAGCCAGTCGCGACTCGCATGACCGTCGCCGTGGATGGTCAGCGCGCGGCCGGTGAGCGCCTGGGTGATGAAGCGCGGGATCACCTTCTCGGGGTGCTGACGCGGCCCGTAGTTGTTGAACGGCCGGACGATCACGATCGGCAGCCCGTAGGTCACGTAGTACGAGTACGCGAGCCGGTCGCCGCCCGCTTTCGTCGCCGCATAGGGCGAGCGCGGATTGAGCGGGTGCTCCTCGTCCATGGGCGCGTACTCGGCGGTTCCGTACACCTCACTCGAGCTGATCAGGATGAAGCGCTCCACCGGCGTCCGCCGGATGGCGTCGAGCAGGATCTGCGTTCCCTCGACGTTCGTCGTCACGAACTCGGACGCGCCCTCCTCGATCGACTTCTCCACGTGCGACTCCGCCGCAGCGTTCACGATCACGTCCACCTCCGCGACGAGCTTCCCGACCAGCTGTGGATCGCGGATGTCGCCGTGGACGAAGGAGAGCCGCTCGTGGCTCATCACGTCGGCCAGGTTCTCGAGGTTGCCGGCGTAGGTCAGCGCGTCGAGCGAGACGACGTCGTGACCCGTGTGGTCGAGCAGGTGCCGGATGAAGTTGGAGGAGATGAACCCTGCTCCGCCGGTGACGAGGACGCGTTTCCTCAAAGCTCCCTTTCGATCGTGTACAGAGGCCGCCCGTCGACCTCGCGCTGGATTCTGCCTAGGTACTCCCCCACCAGCGCGAGGAGGAAGCCCTGGATCCCCAGCACGAAGAGCACCGCGACACCACCGAGCAGCGGGCCGGGGAAGTTCGACCGGTCGATCCAGAACCAGACCCCGTAGATCGCAAGACCGGTCGCGAGCAAGCTGCAGACGACGCCGAGCGCGATGCCGATCCACTGAATCGGCTGCGGCCAGAAGCCCGCAAGCACGTGCAGCGCGAGCCGGGTGAGCCGCAGCGGCGAGTAGCGCGAGGCGTCCGTGCGCGCTGTGTGTCCGACATCGACCTCGGCTACGGAGGCGCCGCCCGAGAGGATCAGCGCTTTGGTGAACTTCTGCTTCCCGATCGCCGGCAGCATGGGCTCGAACGCCGCCCGCCGGTAGGCGTTGAACGCGCAGCCGAAATCGGAGATCGACACACCGGTGAAGCGGCGCAGCATCCCGTTGATCAGGCGCGAGGGCAGCGTGCGCCCCCACGAGTCGCTCCTCGCCGCGCGCCGGCCGCTGGCAACGTCGGCGCCTGCTTCGACCGCGGCGACCAGGCGCGGAATGTCCTCCGGCTGGTTCTGCAGGTCACCGTCCATCGTCACCACGATGTCGCCGCGTGCGCGCGAGAGGCCGGCATGCATCGCCGGGTGCTGGCCGAAGTTGCGCTTGAAGCGCACCGCGTGAACCCTAGGGTCAGCGCCGTGCAGGCGTTCGACGGCGCTCCACGTGCCGTCGGTCGAGCCGTCGTCCACCAGAATCAGCTCGAACTGCTTCCCGTCTAGGGCGGATACGGTGCGGCGGTAGAGCTCCTCGACCGAGCCTTCCTCGTTCAGGAGCGTCACGACGACGGAGAGGGCGGGCGTGTCGGGCATGGGCGGCAAGGAGCGTACCGACGCCGTCTGGCGGGATGTGCACCGCGGGCGGGTGTGGCGGGCGCAGGCCTGCCGCGTCGTGGAGGACTCCGACGAGTGGATCGCGCTGTGGATGCCGCCGGGGTCGCAGGCGATGCTGCCCGTGGACGCGCGCGGCGCCCGCATCCGCATCCCGGGCGACGCCTGGGAGCTCGAGCCTGCGACGGGGAGCAACGACGCGATCTGCCTGGCGCGGCCCGGGCGGGCGCACTCGATCTACCCGCACTGGCGCGACGGCCGCTTCTCCTACTGGTACGTCAACTTCGAGCAGCCGCTGCGCCGGAGCCCCATCGGCTTCGACACCTTCGACGAGAAGCTCGACCTGATCGTCCAGCCGGACGGCTCCCACCTCTGGAAGGACGAGGACGAGCTGGAGCAGGCGGCCGCGCTCGGGCTCCTCGACGCGCAGGCGGTTCGTGCCGAGGCAGCCCGCGTCCTCGCCGAGTGGCCGTTCCCGACCGGCTGGGAGGACTGGCGGCCGGATCCAGCGTGGCCGATTCCCCGCTTGCCCGAGGGGTGGGATCGCATATGAGGCGGCGTGGGCCGCTCGGCGCGTTCTTCGTGCTCGGCGTCTTCTGGGGCGGGTGGGCGGCGCTCGTGCCCGCCGTCCAGATCGCCGTAGGTGCCTCGAAGGGGGAGCTCGGCCTCACACTGCTCTTCGTCGCGGTCGGGTCGGTGCCGGCGATGCTCCTGGCGGGACACGTCTTCGACCGGCGCGGACCGCGGATCCTGCCCTGGCTGATCGGGGCTTTCGCAGCGGCGGCGTTGCTCCCGGCCTTCGCCGACTCGATTGCGGTCCTGGCCGTCTGTCTCTTTGCGGTAGGAGTCACCAGCGGCTCGCTCGACGTGGCGATGAACGGCGCCGTCTCGGAGCTCGAGGCGCAGCGAAGCACGCGGATGATGCAGCTCGCGCACGGGCTCTACTCAGCGGGCGTTCTCGTCGGGGCTCTGGCGGTCGGGCTGGCGCGCGAGCTGGGTGCCGGGCGGATCGCAATCCTGTGTGGAATCGCGATCGTCATCCTCTCGGCTGCGACCCTCAACGTTCGCCACGAGCACGTCGAGCGGCGGCCCGCAGAGAGGCGCGGTCCGCGCCTGAGCCGCGTGGCGATCCCGCTCGGCATCGCCTGCGCCGCGGCACTCGTGATCGAAGGTGGCATGGAGAACTGGGGCGCGATCTTCCTCGAGCGCGACCTGGACGCGGGGCCGGCCGTGAGCGCCCTGGCCCCGGCCGCCTTCGGCGGCGCGATGATGCTCGGCCGTTTCTGGGGCCAGTCGCTCGAACGCCGGCTGGGCGACACAGTCCTGCTCAGCGCCGCCTTCGGGGTCGCGCTGTCCGGGCTCGTCGTCGCGGCCGTCGCGCCGAACATCCCGCTTGCCGTGGCCGGATTCTTCATCGGCGGCGCCGGGATCTCGATCGCAGCGCCGACCCTCTTCGGCGCCGGTGGCCGCAATGCGAACCCGGAGGAGCGCGGGGCCGGAGTGGCGACGGTGACGACGATCGGCTACCTGGGCTTCCTGATCGGGCCGCCGATCGTCGGCGGTCTGGCCGAGGCGGCAGGCCTGAGGGCGTCGTTCACCGCCCTCGCCCTCCTGGCCGCCGGGCTCGTCGTCGCGGTGCCCCGCCTCGGCCTGGATCGGGAGCCCGGCTAGGTCCCCTCGAGCAACCCCTCACCCACCGTCGCGCCGTCCCGGCGCGGACGGCCCGGGATGGCAAACGCCGAGAGCGCTCCCAGGCCGACCACGACGGCTCCGATGATCAGCGCCGGGTTCATGCCGTCGCTGAAAGCCTGGCCGCTCTCGTAGCCGCCCATGTTCGCGAACACGGCCGCGAGCACCGCGACGCCGAAGACGCCGCCCAGCTCGCGGATCGCGTTGTTGGCGCCCGAGGCCTGGCCCTCCTCCTCCGGTCGCACGGCGGAGAGAACGATGTTCGCCATCGGTGCGAAGAAGAGAGACATCCCGATGCCGGCCAGCACGAACGGGGCGATCAACTCCGAGTAGGCCACGGTGGGAGTCGAGACGAGACCCATCCACGCGAGCGACCCTGCCTGCAGCGAGAGGCCGACTCCGACCAGCGTCTTCCCGGGGATCCGATCGGACATCGCGCCGGCGATCGGGGCGATGAACATCGGGGCGAGCGTCCACGGCAGGATCCGCAGCCCGGCCCCGAGGGGCGAGTAGCCCTGCACCGTCTGGAAGAACTGGGAGAGCAGAAAGATGGAGCCGAACATGCCGAAGAACATGAAGAGCGAGGAGACGTTCGCGAGCGCGAAGGACGGCTTGCGGAAGAAGCGCATCGGAAGCATCGGCGACGTGGTCCGCAACTCCCAGGCGACGAACGCCACCAGCAAGGCCAGGCCGAGTGCGAGCGAGCCGACGATCTCCGCACTCCCCCAGCCCTGGCCGTTGCCGCGGATGAGGCCCCAGACGATGCCGAACAGGCCGGTGCTGGCGAGCCCGAGGCCCGGCAGGTCGAGCTTCCCGCCCGGCCCGTAGCTCTCCTGCAGGCGCGAGAGCGCGAGCGGGATCAGGAGCACGCCGATGGGGACGTTCAGCCAGAAGATCCACTGCCAGGAGAGGCCCTGGACGACCGCGCCGCCGACCACCGGGCCGAACGCGACGGCCAGACCGCTGATCCCGCCCCAGGCGCCAAGCGCAAGTCCACGCTTTTCCTTCGGCACGGCTGCGCTGAGGATCGTCAGGGTCAACGGCATCACGATCGCGCCGCCTAGCCCCTGCAGGGCGCGGGCGAGATTGAGCGCTTCCACGCTCGGAGCAACGGCGGCGGCGACCGAGCCGGCCGTGAACAGACCGATGCCGATCGAGAAGACCCGCCGGCGCCCGAAGCGGTCGCCGAGCGCGGCCCCGGTCAGGAGCAGCACGGCGAACGTGAGCGTGTAGGCGTTGACCGTCCACTCGAGGCTCTCGAGCGAGGCGTCCAGGTCACGGCGGATGACGGGAATGGCCGTCGTGACGACGAGGTTGTCCAGCGTGACCATGAACAGCGCGATCGACGTGATCACGAACGTCCACAGGGTCTTCGTCCTGGCTGACATCACTGCTCCCTTCTTGAGTAACTAGTTACTTTGTCGACGAGACAAAAAAACACCGCTCACTCCGCCTTGCAGCCCGCGATCAAGCGGTCGCCCCACGGGGTGGGATCGTCGAAGAGCTGCATCGCGTTCATGACGTTGAGCAGCATCCCCTTGGCGAAGAAGGTGCTGACCACCTCGGGAGGCTCTCCGGACGTGCGCTCGACCAGGTCGACGAGCTCGCGCCAGACGCGGCGGACGGACGCTCGCACGTCGGCGTCCTCGCAGCCGGCAAAGCACTGCAGCATCAGCTGCAGCCGCTCACGATCCTCGATCAGGCCGCTGTACGCCTCACCCATGGCGTGCAGCGCGTCCGCGCCGCTCTTGCCGCGAGCTGCGCGCTCGAAAGCCTGGTAGGTCTCCTCCATCGCGCGAGCGGTAGTGGCCAGGTAGAGCTCCTTCTTCGTTCCGAAGAGGCGGAACAGGTAGGGCTGGGAGATGCCGGCCTCTTTCGCGATCGCATCGGTGGAGGCGCCGTGCAGGCCCTTGCGGGAGAACTCGTCCGCGGCAGCGGTGAGCACGGCTTCGCGCCGCCCCTCCGCCGTCTGCCTCGTGGTCGTTGCGCTCATATTAGTAAGTATTTACTCACAACTGCTTCTTTGTCAAGCGAACCGTGCGATCCCCTCGGTGACTCGATCGAGCTCGGCGTCGGTCAGCCTCGAGTGAAACGGGAGCGCCAGGGCGCGCTCGAACGCCTCGTCTGCGCCCCGGAAGGGGCCCTGGTCGCGATACGCCGAGAGCTGGTGGAGCGCATACGTCCCGATCTGCACCTCGATTCCTTCGGCGCGAAGGGTCTCCATCGCAGCGCGCCGGCGGTCGAGCCGAATCACGTAGGCCTGCCAGCCGTGCG
>DATLDK010000048.1:0-8425 GCA_035525905.1 Gaiellaceae bacterium
GTGAACGAGGACCGGCAGCTGAAGGGATGGTGGCACGTCTCGAACGTGAACGCGGTCGTTCGGATGGGGATCAACGACCACTCCTGGGTCCACATCCAGATCGTGGCGAACATCGCGCTCAAGCTCCTCCGCCAGCTGGCCAAGCATGGCGTCGAGCCCTCGGCGGTGCGCGACTTCGGCCTCGACCAGGAAGACGCGGAGGTGATCGTGACGCTCTCGTCCCTCCTGCACTGTGTCGGCATGTCCGTGCACCGGCACGGACACGAGGACTTCTCGCTGTTCCTCTCCGAGCCGAAGATGCGGCACTTGCTGGCGGGGATCTACGAGGAGCCGGAGGTGACCGTCGTCGTCTCGGAGGTACTCCAGGCGATCACGAGCCACCGGGCCGACGGGCAGCCGCTCGCGCTCGAGGCCGGGATCCTGCGCGTGGCGGACGCGCTGGACATGGCCGAGGGCCGCTCTCGGATCCCGTTCGAGAAGGGACGGGTCTCGATGCACTCGCTGTCGGCGGCCGCGATCGACGATGTCTCGATCAAGGACGGCGAGTCCCGTCCGGTCATGATCGAGATCGTGATGAACAACTCCTCGGGCCTGTTCCAGGTCGACGGTCTGTTGAAGGCGAAGCTGCTCGGCTCCGGCCTCGAGCCGTATGTCGAGGTGATCGCGCACATCGACACGGAGGCCGAAAAACGCCTCGTCTCGACCTACCGGCTCGAAACGTAGTTGGCTAAACTGGCGCCCGTCGGACCTTGCGGGATCGTCTAATGGTAGGACGCCGGACTCTGAATCCGGTAGTCTAGGTTCGAGTCCTAGTCCCGCAGCCTCGACGAAAAGCCCCGCTCAGGTGGGGTTTTTCTTTGGACCCTTGCTTCTTTGTTTACTAATAGTATACTTCGTTTTAGGACGTATCGCCGGTCTTGCAGAGGACCGGAAAGGGGGTGTGTCTCTCCTCCCCTCCAGGTGCGCGCCACCCAAGCAGACGCCGGGGCCTTCTGGGGCCCCGCGTCGTTTCCGGCGCAAACTGCGCTGCGTGGGCTTTCCCTCCGGCCCCGGGCGTGATATGCCCTAGTTGTGCGCCTTCTCGGCCGTCGAGCTGCGCTGACGCCGCTCGACGAAGCGGCCGCCTACGAACGCTGCCACGGCGGCCGCGACAACGACGTCCGCATCGTCGCTCTGCCGCCGCGGCGCCCCCGGTACGAAGAGGTGCTCGCGAGCGGCGAGGATCTCCGTGCTCTCTTCGAGCTGCGGCTCGACGCCCGCGAGCCCGAGACGACCTAGCCTCACGCGCGCGGCAGCGCGTCGATCCTCCGGATCCAGTTCTCGAGGCGGGGGAAGCCCGCTCCGAGTTGCAGGGTGTCGCGGAGCACCTCGTGAAAACGATCCGGGTCACCCTCCTCCCATAACAGCGCGTACTTGAGGAAGGGGAACGCAACGACGTCGGCTGCCGAGAGCTCGTGCCCGAACAGGAAGTCTCGTCCGGAGAGCAGCTCCTCGAAGAGAGGGAGCGCGTCCGCGATCTCGGCTTCGAGCTCGGCGATCAGCGCGGGGTCCGGCTCCGCCTTCGCTTCCTCGTCGACGATCAGGTTCGGCGGCCTCTTCCAGACCCGGTTGAACCAGTCCACGAACAGCCGCAGCTCCGTTCGCCTCGGGCCGTCGTCCGGGTAGAGCGGTCGCTGCGGGAACCGCTCCTCGAGGTACTCGAGGATCGCCGTCGAATCGGCGACCACACGGTCGCCGTCGACGAGCACCGGGACGAGCTCCTG
This sequence comes from Gaiellaceae bacterium, assembly GCA_035525905.1. Classification (GTDB taxonomy): domain Bacteria; phylum Actinomycetota; class Thermoleophilia; order Gaiellales; family Gaiellaceae; genus Gaiellasilicea. The sequence goes on from DATLDK010000048.1 coordinate 1,764, forward strand.
GCCGCTGACGCGCAGTACCTCCCCCCGGTCAGCCGCATCGACCCATACCGACTGGACCTCGACTTCCTTGTGAGCGAGCGCGAGCGCGACCCGCTCGACGTTGGTGGAGAACCGGAATCGGTAGAGGCGGAGCGGGTAGGGCGCCATCGAGGCACCCTACCCGCCGACCTTTCCCGTCCTGCGGGTCCGCTCCGACTAGCGCTTGGCCGACTGACAGGCCGAAGCGCCCTCCTTCTTCGTGCCCTTCTGGAGCTCGGTGGTCCCCGGCGGGAGCCCGAGGGCCAGGTCGCGGTACGCCGCTGCTGCACGGAACGCCTTCTGGGCAGCGAACGTGGCATTGATGAAGTCGAAGCGGGCGAACGCCGCCTCGGCCTTCTTCTGCCCGTCGATCGATTCCTTCCGCAGCCGCGCGGCGTCCGCCGGCAGGAGCCCGACCTGGGTCACGCCGCGTGAGGCGTACGCCTCGCCGCCCTCGGAGAGAGCCTGGTCGGCCCACTTGAGGTAGTAGGCGGCGTGACCTCGAGCGATGTTCTCCTGGTCGAGGATCGAGTAGACGAGCTCGGTGTGCGAGTACGTCGTCGGCGAGGCCGTCGAGTTGTAGGCCCACGTGAAGCCGTCGTAGTAGCGCGGCGAGCCGTCGGCGTTGCGGGTGGCACCGATCGAGTCGTGCGGGTGCGCCAGACCGAGGTAGTGGCTCGCCTCGTGGATGGCCGTGTACGTGAACGCGCCGCCGGAGACCTCCGGGTGGGCGAACGCCATCGACTGGTCGCGATCCGAGGACGGCGCCTTGAAGACGTCGTTCACGGAGCCGAGATAGCCCCAGGGAACGCCGTTGCGGTTCGTCGCGATTCCGGCCGCGATCGGCAGCGCCCACGCATAGTGCTTCTCGGCGACCACGTTGATCGCGGGCACGGTCGTGTAGCAGGGCCCGCCGCGGAACAGCCGCGACTGCTTGTCGATGTAGTCCATTGCGGTGTCGGTGTGCATCGAGACGCCGGGGGCGCCGGCTGTGTCGTCCCCATCCCGCTTGGCCTGGTCGAGCATCGCCTGGTCGGCGTCGTTGTCGGCTCCGCCCTGGGCGAGGTACGCGAACCGCACGTCACCCGCGAAGGTGAGGTACGGCGTCAGGGTGCGCAGTCCGGCCAGCACCACTGATTGGTTGTAGAGCTTGTTCAAATCCGACGCCCACGGCAGCTCGGCCTTGGCGTCGTGCCAGACGTTGTCCGAGAACCAGTATTGACCGGTGGCCGGATACGGCTCGTACAGGTACGAGTGGAGGAACCGGAACGAGGTCGCCTCGTTCACGGTGCGGCCCAGCATGAAGTTGAGCTGGTTGTCGTCCCAGGTCGCGCCGGGTGTGACGGCCTGCTCGACGCTCTTGTCCGTGTTGACGAGGGTGACGGGACGCGGCGCCTTGGCACGGTACTCCCAGAGCGGCGGCTCGTAGTTCGCCGAGCCGTAGACGGAGCGGTTGCGGTTGCCCCACGTCTCTGCCTCGTACGGATTCGGCGCCGCGCCCGTGTCCACCATCATGAAGCGGTAGCGGCCGCCCCAGATGCGCGCCCAGTCGATCCCGTCGAACTGCCCCGTGTCGGGGTCGGTCCGGTTGATCTTCCAGACGTGGTACTCGTTCTCCGGCTTCAGGATCGCGCGTGCTTCCGCGGAGTCCCAGGTGTTGAGGATGTAGACGGTGTAGCCGGGGTTCTGGCCCGGTCCCTTGCCGCGGGCGGGATCGTCCCAGCCGAGGAGCGCCTTCGAGTTGGCGGCGATCCAATCCTCGGTCTTCTCGCCGTCGTAGAACCGGATCGGCGAGTTCGGCGCTACGACCGCACCGGTTCCGCGGTAGACACCGCGCGTCGCGTTGTAGCCCTCGATGAACGTGCGGTTGGCGGATTTCGAAAACTCACCGGTCGCCGAGTTCGCCTTCATCGCATTGAACAGCCCCTGCGTGAATGCCGTCGGCGCGTAGACGAACCGAGGCTTCCACGTGTACTCGTACGGCACGGTGTACGGCTTGGTGGTGTTGTAGTAGTTGCGTCCGTGGTTGACGAGCGTCTCGGCGCCGAAGAGCGGGAACTGGTCGCCACTCGAATCCGATCCGCGCGGGATCAGGACGCCCGGCCGCTGGAAGTTCGGGATCTCGCCGAGGATCTTCGCCTCATCCAGCTCGCCCGGGGCGAAGCCGACGGCGACGACGCGGAGCGGTACTTCGACCGTCGCCTGCGCTGCCGTCGGGTCATACGAGTAGAGGACGCTCGTCGTGTCGGCGGGCGGCGGGGCCGCCGCCGTGCTCAGCGTCGCCTTGCCCTGGTACGTCCCGCCCGGGGAGACCAACCACGCGAGCGTGCTGACGCGGTAGGTGCCTGTCGGCGGGTTGTTCAGCGTCACCTTCTCGTGGCCACCCGACGTCGTCGAGCTGCCGACGGTCTGGCCGGCAGGTCCGTACACGTAGAGGTCGTAGTCGTCGGCCTCGGAGGACGGCGTCGTCGTGATGTCGACCGTGTAGCTGCCGGTCGCGGGCGCCGCGATCGTCAGCGAGTACGAGTCGCACGACGGATCGACGGTGAGACACAGGCCCGAAGGGTTCGAGGTGACGAATGGTCCGCCCGTCCACGAGGACGACGGAGAGGCCTGGGAAACGGTGCCCGCGCTCGGGAGAGCGGCCTGAGACGCGGCTGGCAGGAAAGCGATCAGCCCGACGAGCAGGCCGAGAAGCGAAAGACGAAGGCGCATGCAGGACCCCATTCCGGTAGGCGATTACAAAACGGCCGCGGGATTCCTACCACATATCGCAAACGTCAAACCAGGATGTAAACCGCCTCGCAATTGACTGATGAATCAATCGATGTTGATTGACAAGTCAATCCAGCGCAAGACCGTCGGAAAGCAGCGCAACTACGGTTCGCTCCGCTTCTGCGACGTCCGTCGTCGTCGCTGGCAGGCGATCGAAGACCCAACCGGTCAGGATCTCCTCCAGGGCGCCGTAGACGATCCACGCGGCCAGCCGGGGGTCGACATCCGTGCGCAGCTCGCCTCGCTCCTGCCCCTTCGCGACGATTCGGCGCAGCGCCGCGAATGCGTGCGCGATCTCGTCCACCTCGCGTCCGAGCTGTGGCGTCCGCGCCACCTCGCGCACGAGCACCCGGACCAGATCGGGGTCGAACTCCCACGCGCCGAGCACGATTCGCGCGACGCCCGCGAGCTGCTCGCGCGCGGGTGCGCCGTCCCGCTCGATCGCCTCGACCGCCTCGAGCATGCGCGACCAGGTGCGGCGGAAGATCGTCGTTAGCAGCTCTTCCTTCGATCCGAAGTAGTGATAGACGAGCCCGTAGGCGACGCCTGCCTCCTTCGCGACGTCCGAGACCCGGCTCGTGTGGTAGCCGGAGCGGGCGAAGACGGTGATCGCGGCCCGCAGGATCAGCCGCCGCTTCTCCCGCTGAGTGTCGGTCGCCACGTCGCGGGATCCTACGACCTCAGTCGTCGCCGCCGCCGCGCCCGCTGTTGCCTCCGCTGTCATCGGACCCGCCGCGGCCGCGCCCCCTTCCCGACGAGTCCTCGGTTCCGGTCTCCGTGGTCGTGCGGTGCTCGGTACTCGTCGCGGTGATCGTCCGTTGCGTGGTCGGCTTCGCCCCGTCGGGCAGAGCAGGGGCCGGCTGCTCGACTCGGACGACCGGCAGCGAGATCGTGCCACGCGTGATCAGGTGGACGCCGAAGCCGACGGCGACGGACAGGACGAGCCCGAGCAGGCCGAGGAGAAACGTGCGCATCAGCTCGGCTCTACCTTCGGCAGGACGACCTCGGCGAGCGCGCCGCCCTCCGCGCGTGAACGAATCGACGCCGACCCGCCCCAGCGCCTGGCGAGCGTCTCGACGATCGCCAGGCCGAGGCCGGTGCCCGGCCGGTCGGTGCGACCGCGACGGAATCGCTCGAAGACGTTGCGTTCTTCTGCTTGCGGCACGCCCGGGCCCTCATCGAGGACGGCGAGCCGTCCGTGCTCGTCCCAGGTGACAGTCACGGTCGTGCCCGCGGGCGCATAGACGAGCGCGTTCTCGATCAGATTGTCCAGCGCAATCGCGACGTCCTCGTCCCCGGCCCGGACGAGCGCGTCGCCGTTCCCGTCGAGCACGAGCACATGCCCACTGGCCTCGGCCCGAGGGAGCCACCGCTCGTATGCCTGCTCCGAAGCGCACCGGAGGGATGCCGGCTCGCGCACCGTCGGCCGCTCCCCGTCGCGGGCCAGCGTCAGCAGCGAGTTGAGCAGCCGGGTCAGTCGCTCCACCTCCGCTTCGGCCAGCTCGAGCTCCTGCCGCACCGCAGGCTGGCTGGATTTCACTCCGGCGGCTTCGAGCCGTAAACGCAGTCCTGTCAGCGGCGTCCGCAACTGATGCGACGCATTGCCGACGAACTCACGCTGCGCCTCCAGAACCTGGGCCAAGCGCTCGGCCATGTCATTGAACGCGACGGCCACTTCCTGCTGCTCCTTCGCACCCGAGACGTCGACGCGGGCGTCGAGCTCGCCGTCGCCGATCCGCTGGGCCGTGCCGGCCAGTGCACGGAGGGGCCGGGCCAGCGAGCCGGCGAGCACCCACGCGAGCACCAGCCCGAGCGCGAGGGCGGCAAGGCCGACACCCACTACGACGAGCACGTTTCGCCGCACGCGCTCGCCCACTGCCGCGTTGCTCTGCGTCACGCGCACGGCCCCAACGGTCTGTCCCTGATCGAGAATGGGCACGGCCGTATAGAGGAGCTCGGCGCCGAGCGTCTCGCTCTGCCGTGTCCCCTGGCCGGAGCGGCCCTGGAGGGCGGCCGCGATCTCCGGGCGGGACGCGTACGTGACGTTGCGTGGCGGCGCCCCGGCGGAGTCGGCGAGCAGGCGTCCCTTCTGGTCGACCACGACCACGCGGGCGCCGAGGTCCTGCCCCGCCTTCTCGACGACGCTCTGGAGCTGCTCTCGATCTGCGAGTCGGGCCGACGCGGCTGCTGCCACCACCTGCGCCTGAGAGGAAGCCTGCGACCGTACCTCACTGTCCACACGGCTGGACAGGCTGAGCGCGAGTGGGATCTCGAGCGCTACCAGCACGAGCACGAGCACGTACGCAAACGCCGCGAGAAGCTTCAGCCTGAGGCTCACGACGTCTCGTCCGGCGCTGCGAACCTGAAGCCGACGCCGCGAACGGTGTGGATGTAGCTCGGATCGAGCTTCTTGCGAAGCGCGCTCACATGCACGTCCAGCGTCTTCGTGGAGCCGAACCAGTTCACGTCCCAGACCTCGTCGATCAGTCGCTCGCGGAGTACCACCGTCCCCGCCTCCTGCATCAGCAGCGCGAGCAGGTCGAACTCCTTCCTCGCCAGCTCGACCTCTTCGCCCGCGAAGCTCACAGCCCGCCGGGCGGGATCCAGACGCACGCGGCCGATCTCGATCGGGCCGACCGGGGCGCTCCCAGGCGTTGCCGAACGGCGGAGGACAGCGCGAATCCGGGCGATCACCTCCCGGGCGCTGAACGGCTTGACCACGTAGTCGTCCGCCCCGAGTTCGAGCCCGACGACACGATCCGCTTCCTCGCCTCGCGCCGAAAGAATGATGATCGGGACGCTCGACTCGGCGCGGAGCCCGCGGCAAACGTCGAGACCGGACCCATCGGGGAGGCCGAGGTCGAGTAGGACGAGGTCCGGCCGAAGAGTTCGGCCGCGCGCGAGCCCGTCCGCCACCGTGTGCGCGACTTCGGCCCGAAAGCCGTCGCGCTCGAGGGCCTCGGCAAGTGGCGTCGTGATCGACTCCTCGTCCTCCACCAGCAGGATCGTGCGCTTCGCGTGAGTCATGACTGGACTATGCCCGTCGCCTCGGGGAGACACGCGGGGGCGGCCCTTGGGCAAGCCGCCCCCGCTCTTTGGCCGCCCTAGCGTGCGACGAAGCTGCCGCTCATCCCCTCCGAGCGGTGATCGCTGATCGAGCACCAGTACGCGTACCGAACGCCCTTCTTGAGCACGGCGGTGACACTCGCCGAGCCGCCCCCTCCCAGCGCGCGCGTCCGCCAGGTCTTGCCGCCGCCCCTGAGCCAGAAGTCGTGCCCCTCGTCGGCGGCATTGCGGACGAGGAATTTCACCGTCCCCGGCTTCGGCTTGACCGAGAGCCGGATCGCATAGTCGACCTCGGTGACTCGGATCGTCTGCGCCGTGCTCGCGCTCGTGGCCACCCCCGCGAGTGAGAACGCGGCGATCGTCAGTGCGAGCACGCTGGTCAGAATGAGCCTCATTTGCTTCTCCTTCGTTGGGTGTGGACTAGCCCTTGCCGCTGTTGGAACCGGAGCGGTCGCCGTCGTCCGGGTCCTGGTCGGAGCCGGAGCGGTCGTCGTCGGTCGACGCCGCGCCGCCGCACCGCGGGTCGTTCGTGTGCTCGGCCTCGTCACACGGGCCGGAGACGTGCTCCAACTCCGCCGCCACCGCGGTCGTAGCGGCCGTCGTGGTCGCGGGGGTGGTGGCGCCCTGGGTCGTGTCATCGGACGTGGTCGCTGCGGGAAGCGACACGGTCCGGGCTGGCTGAGAGTCCTCGAGCCCGGACGCCGCGGCATAGCCGCCCGTCGCGATCACGCCCGCGCCGAGCAGACCGATCAGTAGCTTGCTCATCGTGCGATTCCTCCTCGCTTCGCTCATGCGACGAGGAT
>DATLDK010000042.1:0-3190 GCA_035525905.1 Gaiellaceae bacterium
GAGATAGACGATCAGCACTGCGACGCCGGTCTCCGCACCGCGCTGAAGGCTTTCGGGGAGGTATGCCTCGAAGAGCAGGATCGGGACGCCGAAGACGACCAGCGTCAGCGCGTGCCCGAGGCCCCACCATGCACCCAAAGCCGCGGCGCGACGTCTGGCCTGTTCCTGGCCGGACGCGACAAGCGTCGTGATCGCTGCGATGTGGTCGGGGTCGGTGGCGTGGCGCAGGCCGAGAAGCGTGGCCACGAGCAGGACGATCAGGATCGACCCGCCGCTCGAGAGCGACGCCAGGTAGTCGTCGAGCCCGAACATCAGAGGACCCCTGGGAGAGCTTTGAGGGTGAGCGCGACCCCGACGGCCAGAATGACCGCGGCGCTCCCTGCCGGGAGCAGTCGAATCACGGGGCCGTCCAGCGAGATTCGGCTGAACACCCGTTTGGCGAGGACGGCTACGAGCGCGATCGAGGTGATCGTGCCGGCGAGCCCGACGCTGAATGCGACGATCAGCGCGAGACCGAAGCCGATGCGGTGCAGCGCGATGGCGCTGAGCAGGACGACGAGGGCGGACGGGCAGGGGAGGATGCCCGCGGCGAGCCCTACCCCGAGGAGCCCGCGCCGCTCGAGCTTCAGTTCGTGGTGGTGGTCGTGGTGGTGGTGGTGATGGTGGTGATGGTGGTGATGGTGGTGGTGCTGCTGTCCACGGGCGCGGAAGCGCTTCCACAGCACCGACGCGCCCACCCCGACCACCAGTACCCCCGAGGCGAGCGTCAGCCACGGATAGAGCGTCTCGGGAACGATGAAGTGCGAGAGCAGGAGCGTCACGAGCCCGAGCGCGAACACGCCGACCGTGTGCGTGATCGTGACGATGCCGCCGAGGAGGAAGGCGTCGATCGGCCGGCCCTTGGTGCCGACGAGGTAGCCCGCGACGATCGCCTTGCCGTGCCCCGGCGTAAGTGCGTGCGCAGCGCCCCAGAAGGCCGCGACCGCGAGTGAGAGCAGGATCACCGCGAGCGAGAGATCCCCGCGCGCCACCAGCGCCTCGAAGCCGCCGCTCGCGTGCTCGGCCGCCGCCACGCTGCGCAGCGGTGGCGCCGCGCCGGCGCCGGTCCCGAGGGAGAACCGGGCCGTTGCCGAGGAGACGTCGAGCGGAGAGCGGAGTAGATCCTTGGGGTAGACCCGCAACTCCTCGCTCGCACTCTTCGCCGGCACGCTGGCAGCGCGGAGGACGGCGCCGTCCCTCGCGCGGACCACGATCTCCCTCCAGCCGATGCGCGAGGGGTAGTTCCGGTCGCGGAGGGCGAGGCGAGTGCCCGATCCCATCGCTGCGTAGACGGCGTCGAAGCGGAGCGTGTCGAGGCCGCCGGCGCCCGGCCGCCGCTGGACACGTCGCTCGAGCAGGCGCAGGGGGGCACGGCGACCGTCGAGCTGCAGCTCCAGCCGCCTGCCGAGCGCTGCCGCGAAGCCAGGGCCGCGTGCCGCCTCACCGAGCTGGAAGGTGGGAATCTCCGCCAGGTCGAGTGCGTAGTGGACGAAGATCCGGTTTCCGGAGAGGTCGACCGTGGCGTGGCGGTTGATGGTGAAGTTGCCGAGGGGGTGGGCCGAGGCCGCCGCGGGAAGGGCGAGGATCCCGAGCAGCACGGCCAGGAAAGTGATCCGTCTCACGATGCGTACCTCCGTGCGGTCGAGCTCCAGAGGAGCGAGAAGTGCGGGTTGGTGTCGAGTGCGCGGCGGAACCACCGTCCGGCGTCGGCGTTCCGGCCGAGGCAGCGCTCGATCATCCCGCGATGGAAGTAGAAGGACGCATCGCGGGTGCCGAGCCGCAGGGCCCGCTCGGAGTAGTGACGGGCTTCGCGGCAGCGGCCGTTACGAGCGAGCGCCCAGGCCAGAACGTCGTCGCCGGTGATCGACGGGCGCTCGGCACGGGCCTGGCGGGCGAGCTCGAGCGTCTCGAGGCCGCCGATTCCGTGGTCGGTGCGGTAGAGGGCGCTCTCGAGGTCGGTCTTGGAGCCATTGGCCGCCTGGAGCTGCGCGATCGCCGCGACGAGGCCGTACTGCTTCCGGGCCTCGGGCAGCCGGCCCGTAGCCACCAGCAAGTCGCCGAACTGGGCGACGTAGCCCGGAAGCGGCACCGCCTCCACGGCACGTCGTTGGAGCGCCACGGCACGCCCGAGCCTCCCGCGCGCCACCTCGAATCGAGCGAGTGCATCGAGCGCCGGCGCGTAGCCCGGGCGGGCGGCGAGCGCCAGCCGGTAGAACGACGCGGCGCGCGCACTCCGACCCACGGACCAGTGCAGCTTGCCGAGCTCGACCGCGACCCAGGCATAGGCCTCGGGACGCCCGACCGCTGTGTCGAGTGCGAGCGTCATCGCGTCGATCGCAGGTCCGATCTCGCCGCGAAGCTCGCGGGCGTAGGAGATCCGGGAGTAGGAAGACGTGTTGGGCTTCAGCGCAGCCATGCGGTCGAACGTCGCGAACGCGGCGTCGTAGCGGCCGAGCTCGAGCAGTGAGTCGCCGAGGACGCCATGGGGCGCTGCGGCTTCCGGCGCAACCGCGAGCGCACGCCGGGCGAGCCCGAGCGCATTCCGAAAGCGGTGTCGGGTCAGCTCGACGCCCCCGAGGCCCGTGAGCGCATCGAGATTCTCCGGCTCGAGCTTCAGGGCCTGTCGGAGCGCCCGGTCTGCACGTGAGACGTACGCGGCGTCCCCCGTGTCGCGCGCGCGCTGGGTGTACGTGAGCCCGGCCAGCGCGAGCTTGCGGGCCTCGATCGGCGCGGACGTCGCAGTCGCCGCGGAGCTCGACTCGCGAACGACGCCGCCGAGCAGGGCAACGAGCGCGAGGGCGACGATCACGGTTGTGGCGGCGAGAATTCTCATGTCGGGGTCGAGTGCTCGGGAGGGCCTACCGCAGCAGGCCCTCCCTCGCGGTCTCGCTAGGGCTTCTGGAGCCCCTTCGTGTTCGCCGCGCCGCCCGCCGGGTCGGTCTCGTACGGGAAGAAGGCCATCGCGGGCACGTCCGGCCCGTCGACGCCGTCCCCGAGCGGGACCTTGTTCCCCTTCAGGAAGCCGGCCATGACCTGCTCTGCGATGTCGATGACGTCGTCGCCGAGCCGGCGGCCGTTCGGGAAGCCGGCGTTGTCGCCGCCGATCACTCCCATCCGGTTGACCTTGCCGTTCGGCGTCACCGGGATCGAG
>DATLDK010000043.1:0-5552 GCA_035525905.1 Gaiellaceae bacterium
GTTGGGATCGAGGTGATCCTGGACGTCGTCTACAACCACACGGCGGAGGGGAACCACCTCGGGCCGATGCTGGCCTTCAAGGGGATCGACAACCTCTCCTACTACCGCACCGTGCCAGGCGACCCGCGCCATTACATGGACTACACGGGCACCGGCAACTCGCTCAACCCGGTGCACCCCTCCGTGCTGCGCCTGATCATGGACTCGCTTCGCTACTTCGCGATCGAGTGCCACGTGGACGGGTTCCGCTTCGACCTCGCTTCGGCGCTGGCGCGAGAGTTCCACGAGGTCGATCGCCTGTCGGCCTTCTTCGACATCATCCACCAGGACCCCGTCCTGTCACAGGTGAAGCTGATCGCGGAGCCGTGGGACGTCGGCGAGGGCGGCTACCAGGTCGGCAACTTCCCGGTGCTCTGGACCGAGTGGAACGGCATCTACCGCGACACGATGCGCGACTTCTGGCGCGGCCAGGCGCCGGTGAGCGACTTCGCCTCGCGCTTCACGGGCTCAAGCGACCTGTACGAGCGTGACGGACGGAAGCCCTTCGCGTCGATCAACTTCATCACCGCGCACGACGGTTTTACCCTGCGCGACCTCGTCTCCTACAACGACAAGCACAACGAGGCGAATCTGGAGTCGAACCAGGACGGCGACAACCACAACCGGAGCTGGAACCACGGCGCGGAAGGGGAGACCGAGGACAGCGAGATCAACGGGCTGCGCGAGCGTCAGATGCGCAACTTTCTCGCCACCCTTTTTCTCTCGCAGGGCGTGCCGATGCTGCTCGGCGGCGACGAGATCGCGCGGACGCAGGGGGGCAACAACAACGCCTACTGCCAGGACAACGAGATCTCCTGGATCGACTGGGGTCTCGACGGCCGGGCCGAGCGCCAGCTCGCGTTCACCAAGCGTCTGATCGAGCTCCGCTCGACCCACCCTGTCTTCCATCGCGCCGACTTCCTCACCGGCGAGGAGCGTCTCGGCTCGGGCGCGCCCGACGTGTGGTGGTTCCGGCCGGACGGCCGCAAGATGACGCAGCGGAACTGGCGCGACAACAACGCACTGACGCTCGGCGTCTTTCTGAACGGGAGCGAGATCCCCACTCAGACCCAGCACGGTGCGCCCGTGATCGACGACACGTTCCTGATCCTCTTCAACGCCTGGGCGGACTCGATCCTGTTCACCCTGCCTGCCGTCTCTTTCGGCCGTCGCTGGGCTCATGAGCTGTCGACCGACGAGCTCGAGGCCGAGCCGGGTTCGCGGGTCTATCCGGCGAGGGGGATCGTGCCCGTCGAGGGCCGTTCGCTCGTCGTGCTCCGTCGAGTCGGCTAGGTGCCGGAGCCCCGCGCCACCTATCGGCTCCAGCTGGGTCCCGGGCTCGGCTTCCGCCAGGCGCGCGAGCTCGTTCCGTACCTGAGCGACCTGGGCGTGTCGCATCTCTATCTCTCTCCCTCGCTCCAGGCGCGCTCGGAGTCGACGCACGGCTACGACGTAGTCGACCCGACGCGCGTCTCGGAGGAGCTCGGTGGCGAAGACGAGCTCCGCGCGCTCTGCTCGGCGGGGCTCGACGTCGTGCTCGACATCGTCCCGAACCACATGGCGACGAGCGAGGAGAACCCGTTCTGGCGCGACCCTCTGTGGCGCGCGAAGTTCTTCGACCTCGATTGGCGCACCGGCGCCCATCGCCGTTTCTTCGATGTCGGTGAGCTCGCCGGCGTGCGGATGGAGGATCCGGAGGTGTGGGAGGTCACGCACGAGAAGATCGTCGAGCTCGCCCAGGAAGGTCTCATCGACGGGGTGCGAGTCGACCATCCGGACGGGCTGGCGAATCCCCGGCGTTACCTGGAGCGGCTGCGCGAGGCCGGGATCGAGCGGATCTGGGTCGAGAAGATCCTCGAGGGCGGCGAGAGGCTGCGGCCCGAGTGGCCCGTCGAGGGGACGACGGGTTACGAGTTCCTGAACGACGTCACGGCGCTCTTCGCCGCTCCGAGTGCCGAGGAGCCCCTGACCCGACTGTACGAGGAGCTGGCCGGCGACCGCCGGCCCTTCGCCGAGATCGCCGGTGAGGCCAAGCTGGAGCAGGCCCGAACGACGTTTGCCGACGAGGTCGCTCAGCTCGCGGGGAAGCTGCACTTCCCCGCGGACATCGCCCGGGCCCTCGCCTCCTTCCACGTTTACCGCACCTATGTCCAGCCCGGCACGGGCCTCGTCACCGCCGAGGACCGCGCTGCGATCGAGGAAGCCCACCTCCCCGAGGAGCTTGCCCGGATCCTGCTGCTCGAGGAGCGCGGTCACGACGCCTTCGTTGTCCGCTTCCAGCAGACGACGCCGCCCGTGCACGCGAAGGGCGTCGAGGACACAGCCTTCTACCGCTGGAACCGCTTCGTCGCGCTCAACGAGGTGGGCGGAGACCCGGGCCGCTTCTCGATCTCGGTGGCGGAGTTCCACGAGGCAAACCTGGCTCGGCCGCCGGGCGGGCTCCTGGCGACGACGACGCATGACACCAAGCGCAGCGGCGACGTACGCGCGAGGCTCGCTGCTCTCACGAGCGACACCGCCGCCTGGGAAGCGCTCGTCCGGCCCCGCTTGGAGGGCTGGACCGACCCCAACGAGGCCTACCTGATCCTGCAGACGGTGGTCGGTGGCTGGCCGCTGACGCCAGAGCGGCTCGAGCAGTATCTCGAGAAGGCGCTCCGGGAGGCCAAGGTCAACACAAACTGGATCGACCAGAACGACGAGTGGGAGGCCGGCGCAAAGTCATTTGCGGTCTCGCTGCTGGAGGACGAGGAGATCCTGACGTACGTCGAGTCGATCCGCGAGCGGGCCAAGGAGATCGTGCTCGGGACGACACTGCTCAAGCTGACGTCGCCGGGCGTGCCCGACATCTACCAGGGCGACGAGCTGCCGTTCTTCGCCCTCGTCGATCCGGACAATCGGCGGCCCGTGGACTGGCAGCTGCGAGGAAGGTTGCTGGCCGGAGAACCGCCGCCGAAGCTCGATCTGATCCAGCGGACGCTGAGGCTGCGCGAGCGGCGGCCGGCGGCCTTCGGCGGCGGCTACGACCCGCTCGAGGCGGGCGAGGACGTCTGCGCGTTCACGCGTGGCGGCGAGGTGCTCGTTGCCGTGGCAGTCCGCGGCGGGCTCGAGGGCTTCCGGGCACCGGCGGGGGAGTGGCGCGACGTCTTTCGCACGAACGGGATCGTCCTCGCCGAACGCGTCTAGCGCTCTTTACGGCCAGGCGCTCGAGCGTGGATTCCGGTCCAGCGGGCCGCCGTCGCGACACGCGGAGCTGCGGAAAGCCGGCGGCAGCTGCTGGTACCACAGCTGCCACGCCTGAAGCGCGAGCTCCGTCGCGTACGCCGCTCCCCAGCCGGCTGCGCGGACGAGCGGCCGGACACGCTGGACCGCATCGCACACCACTTCGGCCTCGGAGGCGCTCGGCGCCTTCAAGTGCTCGGCCTGGTGGGTCAAGACCATGAGCGCCTCCGCGATCTCGAAGTTTTCGTAGCTCAGTGGTGTCGGTCGCAGCCGGCGCAGATACGCACGGAGCGCGGCGCAGACGCCGGGGTCGAGGTCGATGCGGTTCCTCGCCGTGTCGGCGATGCCCTTGAGCGATGCCTCCTCACCGCCGCGGACGAGCGCGTACTGCTCCAAGAATGGCGTCCAGCCGAGGGACTGCCAGCAATAGACGTCGGCCCGCACGCCGACGCTCGAGCTCGCGATCTCCGAGATGTCGCGGCGCCGGTGGGGCTGTAGGAGATCGTCGTGCGCGCCGATCAGCGCCCGCACGACGTCGGCCTTGCCCTGCCGCCACCGGACCGGACTCAGGCGGGCGCAGCCGCCTCGCGCGGCCGCCGCCACCGGCCGGAGCCTCTCCTGCGCCGGCTCTCCCACGGCATCGTCGAACATCGACTCGCAATCGGCCCGCGACAGCACCAGGCCCGACTGCAGCGAGGCGTCGATGCCGTCGGACCACGCCCTGTAGGTGCCGAGCCACTCGACCTCCGTCGCGTCCGTCCAAGGACTCCAGGCGAAGAGTCCGATGAGCGCCGCGATGAGGGTGATAGCGCCGAGAACCCCGAGCAGGGGCCGCTTGAGGCCCGTTCCTCCCCAATGTGATTCAGACAGCGGTGAAGCCTCTCCGATCGATCGCGCTCACACGTCTCTTCGACGCGCGACCACGCCCGAAGTTTGGCGTCCGACCGGTGCTTACTTGTTCGCGATCACGCGCTGGGCGAAAACCCACACCTGACCTTCGGGATCTGTGGCGGTGAACCGCCGATCTCCCGCCGGAGAGAGTTCGAGATCAGTGACGTCGGCGCCGGCCTGCTTGGCTCGTGCGTGAAGTGACTCGACATCCTCGACGTAGACGTGAACCATCGAGGGCGGAAAGACCTCGAGTGTGCGTGGACTCGAGAAACCCTCGCCAGCCTGGCCGACCATGACCAATCCGTCTTCCGCGAGAAGAAGCTCATTGTGTGATCGCCCTGCGGCGCCGATCTCCGAACGGCGAAGCTCGAACCCGAACGTCCGCTGGAGGTAGTCGATCGCGGCCGCCGCGTCCTCATACAACAGGTAGGGGGACACGCGTGGATACCCGGGAGGTGGGTTTGACATCGTCCGAGCTATCACGCTCGCTGCGCGTACTTGACCGTGGCGAATGGCCAGTCTGACTCGAGCCACTCAGCAACGGCCCGCCAGAGCGGAGTGTCTAGGTGTGCGTGGCTCTCCCGCACCCACGAGAGGACGGAGGCGGCGTCGTCCGTGTCGCGGAGCGGGTAGATGTAGACGCACCCGATCACCGCACGGGTGACCGGATCGAGCACCGTGTACGTGAACCCCTTGCGGTTGCGGAAGTCGTCGGCGTGGCGCTGCAGATCGGCGCGGTTCTCGTCCCGCGTCATCTCTCGCGGCCAGGAGCCAGCGGGGAACCCCGGCGTTCCCGCAATGTGCTCCATCGACGACGTCCAGGCCTCGTAATCCTGCTCGTTGTGCTCGGGCCGGAGCGGTTCGAGCACGAACTCTGAAGTCTCGAGCGCGAGCGGGACATCGAATTCGGGCGGGACGAACTCGGCCACGAACCGATCCTAGGGCCTGTTACGCGTTCGCGGATGCGCCTGCAGAAGCGAGGCTATCGGCAGGTCGTTTCGGCCAGCGTGCGGGAGTGTCGCCCGGAGGCGTGGCCGGTCACCGGATGGGTAAGAAGGGTGAATCGCACGGAAGTGTGTCTAGATGAGAGGCCGCATAGCCCTGGTCTGGCTCGCCCTGACCCTCCTTGCACTGGCCGTGAGCGGGTCCGCCTCGACGCGGCCCCGTGCTGGGCTCGGTCTGCGCATCGAGACGCTCGACGGTTCACTGGTCAGGGTCGGCTCGATGGAGTCGTCTGCGCTCTATGGGGTGCGGTTGAGGGTGACGCTTCGCCTCCCTTCCGCCTCGGCCGCTCTGCGCACCTATCCAAGTGAAATTCGGATCACCCACTTTGCGGTGTCGAAGGCCGGAAGACGGTGGTGGGCGGCGCGAGCCTCGATCGATCGAGCACCGTGGCTCGTGCC
>DATLDK010000053.1:0-13127 GCA_035525905.1 Gaiellaceae bacterium
TGGTCGGGGATGCGGATCAGGAGGAGATCCGCGCCACGTACGAGGCCGAGGGAAATCCCTATTTCTCGACGGCGCGGCTCTGGGACGACGGCATCATCGACCCGCACGACACGCGGCGCGTGCTCGCCCTCGGAATCTCGGCGGCGCTGAACGCACCCGTCCCCGAGTCGACGTTCGGCATCTTCCGCATGTGAGGGCCACGGCGTCGTGCGAGGCCTGCGGGCTCGCTCGCGCACGGCATGGCCGAGGGCGGCCCGTAGCCCTAGAGAACGAGCGTCTCGGGGAAGATCGCCCCGCCCTCGAAACGATCCAGCCGGTAGGGAGTCAGATCGAAGGGCGGCGTCTCGCCGAGCAGCTCCGCAGCCACGGCGTCACCGACAGCCGGAGACTGCATGAAACCGTGCCCCGAGAAGCCGCACGCGGCGTAGAGCCCGTCGCCCACCGGGCCGATGATCGGATGCGCATCCGGCGTCATGTCGTAGAAGCCGGCCCAGGCGCGGCGCACCGGAGCTCCAGCCGCTCGCGGATACCGGAAGGCGAGCCGCTCGCGCCAGTCCTCGACGAGCTCGTCACGCACGGCCGCCGGGCCGTCCCAGCGGAGCTCCGGCTCGCCCATCGCGAGCCGCAAGCCATCCTCGCCGACGCGCCGGAAGTGGAAGCCGTTTTCCTCGATCGTCATGGGCAGATCGGGAGGGATGTCTTCGACCGGGCCGACGTCCGCGAGCTGGCGGACGAGCGGTCGGATCGGCAGCTCGACCCCCCGCGCGTGCGCGACGTCGCGGGAGAAGGCGCCGCAAGCAACGACGAGTGTGTCCGCCTCGAGGAGCAGCGCGTCTGTCCGCTCGCGCACGTCGACGCCGAGTGCCGCCGCGCGCCGCACGAGCTCCCGCGTCACGCCCGCCGGATCGGCGATGCCGTCTTCACGGCAGATCGACGCGCCAAGAACGTCGTCGACGCGAAGCCCGTCGACGACGCTCGCCTCGACGCTGACCACGGGCACCCCGAGCGAAGCCTGAATCGCACGCCGCTCCTCCAGCTCGGCCAGGCCCGCGGGTGTCGTGGCGAGAAACAGGTAGCCGACCTGCTCGAACAGGGGTGCGCCCAGCTCGCGGAAGAGCCGGACGCTCGCCTGCGCCAACCGGACCTCCGCCTCGGTCGTGAACTGCTGGCGCACGCCACCCATGGCCTTGCCGGTCGCGGCGCCTGCGATCTCCCCCACGTCCGCCAGCACGACGTCGTCGGCGCCGTGCAGGGCGAGGTGGTAGGCGATCGAGGCGCCGATCGCGCCCGCGCCCGCTACGACGACGCGGGCCAACTCCGCAATTCCTCGCGTTCGGCGGACGTGAGCTGGCGCAGCGGCCGCCGTACGTCCTCGCGCACCGGCAGGCCGCGCAGGCCGAGCAGGAACTTGAGTGCTGCGTGCCGCGGGAAGCGCTCCACTGCGGCGCGCAGCTCGGCCAGAGCTGCCGCCCCAGCCTCGGTCGGCTCTCGCACCACGGCCGCGACGCGCTCGGGAAAAGCGGCGGCCAGCCCGGAGACGGCACCGACCGCGCCGCCGCGGATCCCATGGAAGATGAGGGACTCGGGGCCTACGAACACGTCCAGGCCTTCGATCAAATACGGGGAGAAGCGATCGAATGGGGCGTCAGAGACCTTGAGGCCGGCGAGATTCGGCGCCCGCTCGCGCAGCTCGCCGATCACCGCGACGGGAACCGCGTACCCGCTCGCACGCTCGAACTCGTAGACGTAGAACGGCAGTGGCGCACACGCTGCGGCCGCTTCGACGAAGTGCTCGAGCAGCGCCCGCTCGTCGAGCTGGAAGTACGGCGGTCCGATCACGGCAACCGCCGCCGCGCCCACCTCGGCAGCGTGCGCAGCGAGCGCGACCGTGTCGGCCGTCGTCTGCGCGCCGCAGTGCGCCGCCACCTGCAGCCGGCCGGCCGCGGCCGCGACGAAGACCTCGATTGCTCGGCGCCGCTCGTCGAGCCCGAAGAGGATCCCCTCGCCGGTCGTACCCAGCGCCAGCAAGCCGTCGAGTCCCGCATCGGCGAGGAAGTCGACGTACGGCGGCACCGCTTCCTCGTCGAGCCGGTCGTCGACCAGCGGCGTCACGGCGGCGGCGAGAGCACCACGGAGCATTCGCCGACTCTACTCAGCTGTACCGGCTAGGTGCGCTCCACGTTCGCGAGGCGGTCGTACGGCCGGTCGATCCACGCCCGGTCGACGCCCGGGCCGCCATCCAGGACGTCCGGGCCGCCGTCGCGGGCGTCGAGGACGTCGGCGCCGAGCCCGCCGGCGAGGCTGTCGCGACCGAGCGCGCCGACGAGATAGTCCTTTCCGCCGGCTCCAACCAGAACGTCGGGGCCGGAGCCGCCGTCGAAGGTGTCGTTGCCGCCCTCCCCGAGCAGCGCGTCCGCACCCTCATAGCCATTCAGGGCGTCGTTGCCTGCGCCCCCGAGCAGACGATCGTTGCCGCCGAACCCGTTCAGCGTGTCGTTCCCGCCCAAGCCGCAAATCACGTCGGGCCCGGGCGTCCCGCGGAGGTAGTCCGGTCCGGGCGTGCCCAGAATAGTGCAGCCGCTGGCGACGCCCCTGGGTGCCGCGGCCGCGCCGGCGGCCGCGGCGAGCGCGGCAAACAGAGCGGCGGCCTTGATGAGCATGCCCCCTCAGAGTGATCGATTCGCCCGTCGCGATCGTCCCTCGTTGGGGGCACACTCCTGGCTACTTGTGCGGCCTCGTCCGCACCTCGACGCCGGTCACCCGATCGAGCTCGTCCACGGTCGCCCTATCGCGGCCGGCGCCTCCGGCGACGAGGTCGCGCGCGCCGTCGCGAGCGAGCAGCACGTCGTTCCCTTGGCCCCCGAGGAGACGATCGTTGCCACCCGCGCCGCGAAGCGTGTCGTTTCCGCCGAGCCCGCAGATGACGTCACGTCCCGGCGTGCCTCCGATCGAGTCGGCGTTCATCGTGCCGGAGATGGTGCAACCCGCCGCCGGAAGCGAAGAGCCCCAGTCGGGAGACATGTCCCACTTTCGCGAGTCGGCGAACAAACGGTGCTGCGCGCCGCCCGCGGCGGACATCTGGAAGAACTCCCGATTGTCCTTGGCGGTTCGATCGCTGACGAACACGATCAGCTTGCCGTTCGGGGAATACGAGGGGAGCGCGTCGAGCGCCGGGCTGTCGGTCAGGCGCGTCTGCGCCGATCCGTCCTGCCGCATCGCCCAGATGTCGAGATTTCCCGCCACGTCGCGATCGGAGTCGAAGACGATCGTGCTGCCGTCCGGTGACCAGCTCGGGTTCTCGCCACCGACGTTCGCACCGTTCGTGAGCTGCGTCTGCCCGCTGCCGTCCGCGTTCATGATCCAGACCTGACGGCGGCCGGTGCGCTCGCTCATGAACGCGACCTTCATCGCGTCGGGCGACCAGGCCGGGTCGGCGTCCGCGGCCGGCGAGGTCGTCAGACGGACCTGATCGGTGCCGTCCGACCTGACGCTGTAGATATCGAACGCGCCGTTCCGTGTCGTCTCGAACGCGATCCGGCTGCCGTCGTCGTTCCACGTGGGATCGCCGTCGAACCCCCGGGAGAAGGTGATCTCCTGCAGCGACGAGGCATCGGGCCTGATCACGTAGACGTCCGTGTCGCCACGCCGAGTCGATTCGAACGCGATCAGCCGGCTGTCCGGAGACCAGGACGGCTGCGCGTCGTGCTGGTGGCCCCGAGTCAGCCGGACGAGGCCGGTGCCGTTCGGGTTGACGACGTACAGGCTGGAGGACCCGCCATCGTACGACGCGCCGCGCTGGAAGACGATCCGGCCGTTCGCGCCGGGGAAAGAGCTCTCGGCAGTAGCTGGGTGCCCACTGAGAGCCGCCACCAGGAGCACGGCCACGGCTGTTGCTGCCTTGACGAACATCGAGACCCCCTCTGTAAGTGACCAGCCGACGGTAAGCCGCCACTGTTAGGCCCCTTGCCGAAAGCCGTAAGGGAATCGGTGGGTTCTGTAAGGATCTCTGCGCGATGGCAGCGCTTCGAATCGACCGCGACGGCGACCTGCTCAGGGTGACGCTGGCGCGGCCGGAAACGCGGAATGCCTTCGACGCAGAGTTGATCGCCGAGCTCTCCGAGGCGTTCGTCGACGTCGGCAAGGCGCGGGCGGTGCTGCTCTCCGGTGACGGGCCGAGCTTCTGCGCAGGCGCCGACGTGGAGTGGATGCGCGCCTCGGCGACGCTGGACTTTGATGCGAACGTGGCCGATGCGAACGGCCTCCGGGGCATGCTGGAGGCGATCGACCGCTGCCCTGCCCCCGTCGTCGCCCGCGTGCAGGGCCATGCTCTGGGCGGCGGTGCGGGCCTCGTTGCCTGCGCGGACATCGCCGTTGCCGGCCAAGACGCCGTGTTCGCGTTCTCGGAGGTCAAGCTCGGGATCATCCCTGCGGTGATCTCTCCGTTTGCGCTCGGGAAGATCGGCCCGAGCGCGGGGCGCCGCTACTTCGTCACCGGCGAGCGGTTCGACGCGGCGACCGCACTGCGCATCGGCCTCGTGCACGAGGTTGCCGCCGATCTCGACGCGGCCGTGGACCACGTGCTCGCGGAGCTCTGGAGCGCGGGTCCGCGCGCTGCGAGGCACGCAAAGAAGCTGGTTCTCGAGCGGCCGGACGGCCCTGAGACTGCGCGGCGGATCGCCGAGCGGCGCACCAGCGAAGAAGGCCAGGAAGGGCTGAGCGCCTTCCTCGAGCGCCGCAGCCCCGGCTGGGTCACTAGCGAGTCTTGACCGTGACCACGGCGCCGGCCCCGACGGGTGCGGCGAGGCGGTAGCTGGTCGTCCGGCGCGGGCTCACCGAGACCTTGAAGCGGCCATTGGGACGGGTGCGGATGCGCTGCACCGTCTTCCACGTCCCGCCGTTCACCTGCTGCTGTAGGCGAACCTTGACGAGTCCGCGGACGAAGCCGGTCAGCACGGTGCGATGCCGTTTGCTCGCGAGCCCGCGTGCCGGCGGCGCTTCGAGCTCCAGCACGCGAACGACGAACCACGTCGAGCGCAGGTCGAGTGCGCGCCGGAAATCTTGCGAGAGCATCGTCCTGCCCCCGGTGCGCAGCTTCAGCTTCACGCCGGTGACGCGGCCCGACGGCCCGCGTGTCCCGAGCACGTCGCGCACTGGTCCGAGTCCCAGCTTCTTCCCGATCTGCTCGGGCGTCAGCCGAATCGGGCCCCAGCGGTGATGCTTGGAGATGTCGTCGTAGGGGTCGGGCACGGAGACGAGGTACGGGACCGGGGCCGCGCGGGGCCAGACCTCGGCCACTGAGGCCGTCCTGCCACCGGACGTCGAGTGGTAGAAGCTCGTCGCCACCCGGCCATGCCAGAGCAGCACCTGACCCGCCGTCGAGCCGATCGCGCGGTTCGTCGAAGCCGCTTCCGCCTCGACGCCGCCGTAGACCTGGCTGCGCGTGTCGGAGTAGAGATCGAAGCGCGTACCCGGCTTGAGCGTCGCGAGCGCATAGGAGCGCGCCACGACGGACTGCGCGCGCAGCGCCTCGGGATGCCAGTCGTCGGGCATCTCCCACGGCACGACGCCGCGCAGATAGCGGTCGAGCGGGAGCTTGTTCACGACCATGAGCTTGCGTGCGTCCCGGTGCACGATCAGCGAACCGCGAAACGCCTTCCCGTCGACCGTGACCGGTGAGGCGCCGGGCTCGAAGCGGAGCGGGAAGCGGAGCTTCGCCAAGCCCCGTGCCTCGAGCTTCCGCGCGCCCGGCTTCAGCTTCCGGACCTTGCCGCGCGCATCGACCACGCGGAAGGGTCTCGCCGATCCGAGCCGCACCGCCACCCGCCCCTCTGCGAGCAAGACGCGTACCGGACGCGGGTGCATCGGTCGCAGCAAGGTTCCCGGGTAATAGTGGGCGAGGATCCGCTCGTATCCCCAGCCGTGTTGCGCGTAGCCGCGTGCGCCGTACTGGCTCATCCCGATACCGTGCCCCCAGCCGCGGCCGTCGATCAGAAACAGCGTGCCGGCGCCTGCCTGGGCAGGCAGGCAGAGGGAAAGAGCCAGGAGCAGGAGAAGCCGCCGCATGAGGCCGGGGCAGGGTATCGCCCCGCAATACCATCCGCCAGATGCCGATCCGAAAGCTCCTGGTCGCCAATCGCGGCGAGATCGCCGTCCGGATCTTCCGCACGTGCCGCAACCTCGGCATCTCGACCGTCGCGGTGGCCGCCCCGGACGACCGTGGCTCGCTGCACGCCCGCTCCTCCGACGAGACGGTCGGCATCGAGAGCTACCTCCTGGCAGAGGAGCACATCCGCGCGGCCGAGCAGGCCGGGGCCGATGCGATCCATCCCGGATACGGCTTCCTGGCCGAGAACGCGACCTTCGCCGAGGCGGTCGCAGCGGCCGGGCTCACATGGGTCGGACCCCCGGCGGCGGCACTGAGGCTCGGAGGGGACAAGCTCGCCGCGAAGAGGATCGCAGCCGAAGCGGGAGTTCCCGTCGTTCCGACCGGCCGGCCGGAGGAGCTGGGCTTCCCGCTGCTCGTGAAGGCGGCCGCCGGCGGCGGTGGCCGAGGCATGCGCGTCGTTCGCGAGGCCGGCGACCTCGAGGAAGCTCTCGCCGCCGCCGCCCGCGAGGCCGAAACCGCATTCGGTGATGGAACCGTCTTCTGCGAGCCCTACGTCGAGCGGCCGCGGCACGTCGAGATCCAGCTCCTGGCCGACTCACACGGCACCGTGCTCGCTCTGGGTGAGCGCGACTGCTCCGTGCAGCGCCGTCACCAGAAGGTGCTCGAGGAATCTCCGTCGCCGGCCCTCGGGCCGCACCTGCGCGCGTCGATGAGCGACGCGGCTGTCGCCTTCGCGCGGGCGATCGGCTACGAGAGCGCGGGCACGGCCGAGTTCATGCTCGCCGGCGGCGAGTTCTTCTTCCTCGAGCTGAACGGCCGCATCCAGGTCGAGCACCCCGTCACCGAGCTCGTCACGGGCAGGGACCTGGTCCACGAGCAGATCCGGGTTGCGCAGGGCGAGCGCCTGGAGCCGAATGACAGACCGTTACAGGGTCACGCGGTCGAGGTGCGCCTGTACGCCGAGGATCCCCGTACCTTCCTCCCACAGGCCGGGAGGATCGAGGTACTGCGGCTGCCGTCGGGCGTTCGGGTCGACGCCGGCGTGGAGGCGGGCGACGAAATCGGGCTGGGCTACGACCCGATGATCGCGAAGCTGATCGCGCACGGGCCGTCGCGTGCCGAGGCGTTCGCGCGGCTCGGCGACGCCCTCGAAGACACCGAGGTGGGCGGCGTGACGACCAACCTCCCCTTCCTCCGCTGGCTCGTGGCACACCCCGTCGTGGGGGCGGGTGAGGCGACGACGGCATTTCTGACCGAGCATCCCCCGCTCTCCGAGCCGCCGCTGCGGCTCCCTGAGGCTCCGTGGAAAGGAGGCTGGCGGCTGAACCTGCCGTCGGCGACGCCTGCGGCCGCGCCCGACATCGACAGCGCGGCGCACACTCGCGCAGGCCCCGGGGGCGAGACCACGGTGACTGCACCGATGCCGGGTACGGTCCTCCGTGTGCACGTCGCGGCCGGCGACCCGGTCGAGGCCCGTCAGCCCCTGCTCGTGCTCGAAGCGATGAAGATGGAGACGCCCCTGCTGGCCCCCTACGACGCGACCGTCAAGGGCGTCCACGTCGTGGAGGGCGACCGCGTCGCCGGCGGGGCCGTCCTGATCGAGCTGGAAGCGGACTAACCGGTAGGCCTCGGCTCCGATCGACCGGCCTGCCTGAGCGTCCAGCCACCGAGTGCAACGGCGGCTACAACGATCGCGAGGAAGAGGAGCAACGTGCCGCCGTCGTCGGACGTCGGCTTGATGGTCATCGCCGCGACCACGAGCACGAGGACGACGAGCTCGACGCGCTGGACGACGTTGATC
Source organism: Gaiellaceae bacterium (assembly GCA_035525905.1). Classification (GTDB taxonomy): domain Bacteria; phylum Actinomycetota; class Thermoleophilia; order Gaiellales; family Gaiellaceae; genus Gaiellasilicea. The sequence goes on from DATLDK010000053.1 coordinate 7,908, forward strand.
CGCTGGATGTGGCGTCTGGCCTCGTTCGAGGCAGGCCCGTGGGCCGCAATCGCACGGCCGATGCGCTCGCCCTCCGGCTTGAGGAAGAGGATGCCGGTCAGAAACGAAACGGCGAACCCCGCGAAGCCCAGATCGAGCCAGAGCGTGTCGAACGTCCAGGGGCCCTCGATCGTGAGCAGGATGCCCAGAACGAGCACTGCCAGCGAGGAGGGGATGAAGAGCCGCGTGGCCAGCCAGTCGGAGCTGTCGCCGAGCGCCTGCATGAATGGCCCGTTCTGCGTCTGCTCGCCCCAGACACCGAGGAACTGGAGGGCGATGCCCGCCCCGATCCAGACGATCGCGGCGAGTACGTGCAGGAAGAGCAGTACCTCGTAGTAGCTCATACGGGCCTAGAAGAGCTTCTGCAGCTTCATGGCCGCGCCCATGTCGCCCTTGATCTTCAGCTTGCCCGTCATGTAGGCAGTCGTCGGGTTCTGCTCGCCGCGAACGATCGCCATGAAGCTCTCCTCCGAGGTCGTGATCGTCGTATCGGCCTCGCTTGCGCCTTCGGTGACGGTGACCTCGCCGTCCGTCACCGCGACGAGCCACTGGCCGGCGCCCTCGATGTCGAACAGGTACGAGTTGTTCATCCCCGCGGTCTTCGACGCGTCCGCCCGGCTCGCGAGAGTGTCGAAGAACTCCTGCACGGTCTCAGCCATCTGTAGTCGCTCCTTGCCTCGTTGGGAGCGCCGAATCTACCCGGTAGCATCCGGCGGCGCATGGACCTCGACCTGACTCAGGAGCAGCAGCTCGTCCGCGACACGGTGCGCGAGTTCGCCCGCGAGAAGGTGGCTCCCGCGGCCGAGGAGCTCGACCGCGACTCGCGCTTTCCCTACGAGCTCGTCGCGGAGCTCGGAGAGCTCGGCGTGATGGGCCTGCCGATCCCCGAGGAGTTCGGCGGCGCCGGGGGCGACACGGTGTCCTACGCGCTGGCAATTGAGGAGCTGACGCGAATCGACTCTTCCGTGGCGATCACGGTGGCGGCCCACACCTCTCTCGGGACGATGCCGATCTACCTGTTCGGAACGGAGGAGCAGAAGCGGGAGTGGCTGCCGGATCTCGCGTCGGGCCGCAAGCTCGCGGCGTTCGGACTAACCGAGCCCGGCGCCGGCTCAGACGCGGGAAACACCCTCACGACAGCCGAGCTCCGCGACGGGACCTGGGTCGTGAACGGCTCCAAGATGTTCATCACGAACGCGGGCACTGACATCACCTGGGGCGTGACCCTCACGGCCCGCACCGGCGAGGGCGAGATCTCGAACGTCGTCGTCCCGAACGGAGCACCCGGCTACGAGATCTCGGCACCTCTGAAGAAGCTCGGCTGGAAGGCCTCCGACACACGCGAGCTCTCCTTCCGCGACTGCGCGGTGCCTGAGGCGAATCTCCTCGGCCCGCGCGGCCAGGGTTTTCACCAGTTCCTCGAGATCTTGGACGGGGGCCGGATCTCGGTCGCCGCCATGGGCGTCGGCCTCGCCCAGGGCGCATATGACCTCGCGTTCGCCTATGCGCAGGAGCGCGAGCAGTTCGGGAAGACCATCTCGCGCTTCCAGGCGGTCCAATTCAAGCTCGCGGACATGGCGACGGAGATCGAGGCGGGCCGCGCGCTCGTGCTCAAAGCGGCGTGGCTGAAGGATCAGGATCGCCCGTTCGCGCGCGAAGCAGCCATGGCGAAGCTCTACACGGGCGAGCTCTCGAACCGCGCCGCCAACTGGGCGCTCCAGATCCACGGCGGGTACGGATTCATGGACGAGTACCCGATCTCACGGCTCTACCGCGACCAGAAGATCCTCGAGATCGGCGAAGGCACGAACGAGGTGCAGCGCATGGTGATCGCGAAGCATCTGGGACTTTAGGCCTGCACGACCTCGGCGCCGCGGCGGGCCTCTTCCAGGGCATCGGCGATCCGGCCGTCCCGGACGAGCCGGAACAGGGCGCTGACGACCTCGGGGTCGTAGCGGCCGCCTGCAAGACGCCAGATCTCGGACAGGGCGGACGTCAGCGGGAGAGCGTCTCCCCCGGGCTCGGTCATGGTCGTGATCGCGTTCGCGACGGCGATCACGCGCGCCTCGAACGGGATCGCCTCGCCGCGCAGGCGTCGCGGTCCGGTGCCGTCCCACGACTCCTCGTATGCCGCGACGAGCGGCGCAACGTGGGCCGCGCAGGGGATCCTGCGCACGAGGTCGGCGCCGCGAGTGCCGTGGCGCAGCTCCTGCTTCACATCGAGCGTCGCGAAGACGCCGTGCGGATGCAGCTGGACATCGTCGATCGCGAGCGTTCCGAACGCGTGCAGCAACCCGCCGAGGTACGACGCTGCCACCGCCTCCGGCTCCAGTTGCAGCTCGAGTGCGAGGTCGCGGGAGAGGCTCGCCACCTTGATCGAATGCGCGGAGGCAATCCCGTAGCGCGCGTCGACGGCGCCTGCGAGTCGAATCAACTGGAGAAACGCGGTAATGCTCAGACGCGCGTCTCCCTCCACCAGCACATCGGCCTCGGGCCCTCGCGTGTGCTTGCCGCCGAGCCGAACAGACGCCGCGAGCAGCCGCTCAGCGGCCCCGACCACATCGGCCGCCGTGTCACCGGGTCGCCAGACAGCGACTCCCGCCGCGACACTCGACCCCGCGGCGACGCGGAGCCGCTCGGCCGCCTCCGCGGCGCCGTCCTCGCCGGTGCGCGGTAGCACCACCGCAAGACGACCGTCCGCGAGCTGTGCCACGAGATCGAGCTCGCGAGCCGTGCCGACGAGCTTCCGGATCACCTCCGTGGCATGGCGCCGCGGGGCGCGTATCAGCACGAGCGCAAAGGGCTCCTCGTACTGTCGAGCTGCCGCCGCGAGGCGGCGAAGCTGGTCGTTCAGGTGCGGCTCGTCGTAGACGCCCCGCAGGGGATCGCGGCGCGCCGACTCCCGCGCCGCCGTGAGCAAGAGGAGCCAGCCGCGGACTGTCAGCAAGGCGGCGACGGAGCACACGAAAACGACGGAGTCACGCGAGAGCGCGCCGCTGACGCCGTCGACGACGAGCACCGCGAGGACCACGGTGAGTGCGGCCGTCATGCTCACGCCCGTCCGCACCCGCAACGGTGACCGCCGCTGGGCCCAGTCGTGCTTCCGCCCAACACCCAGAGCCGCGGTGACCGCGGCCAGGGAGATCAGGCACGCCTGCAGCTGCCAGCCGACGTCGATCCAGGCGCCGGACACGTAGTCGTCCTGCAGCACGAGCCGCGTGTAGAGGCCGTCCGAGATGCCTCCTGCAGCGATCCCGGAGGCGACGAGCCAGCCCGCGACCGTGCCGCGTCTGGCTGCGACGAGCGGCGTCAGGGCAACGACGCAGAGAAGCACGAGATCGAGCAACGGATAACTGAGGCCGACGAGCGAAGGCAGGTCGGCGGAGACGTCCACGTCGCGGAGCACGAGCCACCACCAGAGGAGTGCAACGGAGGCGATCGCGAGGGCGCCATCGAGCACGGCCTCGCTGCCGACGCTGCGCAACGACGGTCGGAAGAAGACAAGGAGCGCTGCGAGTGCAAACCCGTAGAAACCCAGGTAGCCCGCGTCGGTCCACCACGGGAACGGCACCGAGCCGGTGCCGAGCTCCCGGACGGCCCATAGCACCTCTCCTGCCGTCCAGGAGGCGCATCCGAGCCCGATCAGGATCCAGAAGCCCTTCAGCCCTCGCGGCACCTGCGTGGCCGCCCAGGCGCTCAGGAGCGTCGCCCCGACCAGTGGCACGAGGTACGCCGTGTTGCTGAAGATCAACAGGTCGCGGTCGCTGCCCGGCGCGCGCCAGATCCACCCTGCGTAGAAGGCGAGCCAAGCGGCGGCGGCGATAAGGGCGCCGGCAGCCGCGTGCCGTGCGCGAGTGGAAGCCACGCGTCAGGCATCGTGCGCTTCGGCACCCGCTCCGACCCCCGTTCGGGGGATGCCGCCGCCAGCGCTTACATGCCGGCACCCACGAGACCGCGTGCGGCCCGGCTGAATCAGCCTTCCGCGAGTGCGTGCCGCAGCTTGCGGCGCGCGGCCTTGCGTTCCTTCATCGCCCGCGGATCCGGGATCGGCACCGCCGAGAGGAGCGCCTTCGTGTAATCGTGCTGCGGGCTCGTGTAGACCTGCTCCGCCGGGCCGATCTCCACCAGCTCGCCCTTGTTCATGACGGCGATCCGGTCGCTCATCGAGCGCACGACCGCGAGGTCGTGGGCGATGAAGAGGTACGTGAGCCCGAAGTCGCGCTGCAGGTCCTTCAGCAGGTTCAGGATCTGAGCCTGAATCGAGACGTCGAGCGCCGAGACGGGCTCGTCGCACACGATCATCTTGGGAGACAGGGCGAGCGCACGGGCGATCCCGATTCGCTGACGCTGCCCCCCGGAGAACTCGTGCGGGTAGCGGTTCGTGAAGCTCGGGTTGAACCCGACGACATCGAGCAGCTCCCGGATGCGAACGCCTCGATCCTTCCGCGTGCCGATCCCGTGCACGATCAGGGGCTCCCCGACGATGTCGCCGACGGTCATGCGCGGATCGAGCGACGAGTACGGATCCTGGAAGACAATCTGCATCTCGCGGCGCATCCTTCGCAGCTCCTCGCGGCCGAGCTCCGTGAGCTCCTGGCCCTCGAACTTGACCGAGCCCGAGGTCGGCTTCAGGAGCTGGAGCACGCAGTAACCCGTGGTGGACTTGCCCGAGCCGGACTCGCCGACGAGGCCCAGGGTCTCTCCCGGCTGGATCTCGAAGGTGACCTCGTTGACCGCAGCGATCTCTCCGACCGTGCGCTCGATCAGCAGACCCGCGCGGATCGGGAAGCGCTTGACCAGGTTCGTGACCTCGAGCAGGGCCGTCATGCCGGCACCTCGGTGCGCACGCGCTCGCTGGCCGGATGGGCCGACCGCACCCAGTGCCCCTTGCGCAGCTCGCGCAGCTCGGGCATCTGCTCCGTGCAGGAGTCGCCGCCCGCGTAGGGGCACCTCGGCGCGAAGCGGCAAGCCGCGGGCGGATCGATCAGGTCGGGCGGGCGTCCAGGGATCGCCGTCAAGCGACCTTGGCGGATGCCGTCCCCCTCGAGCTGCGGCAGAGCGCCGAGCAGCGCCTCCGTGTAGGGGTGTTCGGGGTTGTCGAAGAGATCGAGCGTCGACGCCTGCTCGACGATCTGCCCCGCGTACATGACGATGATGTCGTCCGCGGCCTCCGCGACGACC
>DATLDK010000073.1:0-17782 GCA_035525905.1 Gaiellaceae bacterium
GAGCACACCGACGTGCTCGGCGATACGCGGGAGGAGATCGCCGTCGAGAAGCTCGCGGTCGTGCAGGAGGGTTCCGTCGCGGTGCTGCCCGACGAGGAGTTCGCTCACCTCGCCGGGCCTAGCGTCGTGATCGGCGGCGCCCGCGAAGCCGCCGAGGCGTACCTGGGACATCCGATCGATCGCGACGTCACCGTGTCGCTGCCCGGAAGGCTCGAGCGGCACGGTGACGAGGTCTGGGACGGCGCGCACAACGCCGCCGGCGCCGCTTGGCTCGTCCGGCAACTTCGGCCTGCGCAATACGTCCTGTGCGCCTCCTTCCTCCGCGACAAGGATGCGGCGGCGATGCTCGCCGAGCTTTCCCAGCTGGGCAACACCCTTGTCGCCACCCGGTCCTCGAACCCGCGCGCGCTGCCCGCGGAGGAGCTCGCCCGGCTCGCCGAGCCGCATTTCGAGGTGGTCGAGATCGAGCCGGATCCCGCCGCCGCGCTTGCGCGCGCACGCGAGCACGGGCCCGTGCTCGTGACAGGCTCCCTCTACCTCATCGCCGATCTCTCAAGGAGAGATGCCTAACATGACGAAGATGCGCGAACGAGTGACCGTGCTCGCGTTCGCGCTCGCGGTGCTCAGCTTCATCGTCGGTTCCGCGTTCGCGATTGGCTATCTCGTGGGAAGGCTTCTCCTGTGATCCTCGCCGCCACCACCACCAACGACGACCTGCTCGGAGGAGTCAACGACTTTTTCGATTCCGGCGCGTGGATGGTGATCCGCAACCTGACGATCTTCTTCGTCGCGGTCTTCTGGCTCGCGACCGCCTACTGGGTCTACAAGGACGCACGCCGCCGGATCGAGGATCCCTGGCTCGTCGCAATGGCGACGCTGCTCGGCCTCGTGCCGCCGTTCGTCGGGCCGTTCATCTATCTCTTCTTCCGGCCCCCGGAGTACATCGAGGACGTGCGTGAGCGCGAGCTCGAGATCCGCGCCATGGAGCAGCGTCTGTCGAAGCGCGACCTGCATTGCCCCGTGTGTCGCGCAGCCGTGGAGTCGACGTTCCTCGTCTGCCCGGTCTGCACCACGAGGCTGAAGCAGGCGTGCGTCAAGTGCAACGCTCCACTCGAGGCGCTCTGGCAGATCTGCCCGCACTGCGCGACTCCGGTCTCGACGCCGAACCTGCCGGGAATCGTGGAGGACACGATCGCCGACTCGTGGACCGCTCCGCGCAAGCGCGCCGCGGCCGACGAGTAACATCCGCGGCCGATGGCCGTCGAGCGAACCCTGATCCTGATCAAGCCGGACGCCACGGAGCGTGCGCTCGCGGGCGAGATCCTCGCGCGGATCGAGCGCCGTGGCTTCCGCGTCATCGGCGGCAAGCTCCTACGGGTCAGCCGCGAGCTCGGCTCGGAGCACTACGCCGAGCACAGCAAGAAGCCGTTCTACGGCGAGCTCGTCGACTTCATCACGTCGGCGCCGACGTGGGCGCTCGTCGTCGAAGGGGAAGGCGCGATCGGGACGATGCGCAAGACGATCGGAGCCACGAACCCCGCCGATGCCGACGCGGGCACGATCCGCGGCGATCTCGCGACCGCGATGCCGAACAACCTCATCCACGGCTCCGACTCGCCCGAGTCGGCCCAGCGCGAGATCTCGCTCTGGTTCGCCGACCAAGAGCTCGTCTGACGACGAGCGCGTGAGCTCGCACGTCGTCGACCCGATCCTGCTCGCCTCGACGAGCCCGCAGCGCCGCCTCATCCTCGACCAGCTCGGGATCCCCTACGACGTCGTCGCCCCCGACTACGTCGAGCACGATCCTCCGGAGGCCGACGCCGTGCAACTCGTCCGGGAGCACGCGCAGGGGAAGGCGCGGTCGGTAGCTGCAGGGGCTGGAGGCCGGCCCGTGCTCGGCGTCGACACGGCCGTCTCTCTCGGCGGGAAGATCTACGGCAAGCCTGCGAGCGCCGCAGAGGCCGAGCGGATGCTCGAGGACCTGGCCGGCGAGACGCACGTCGTCGTCTCGGGCCTCTGCCTGCTGACGCCCGGCTGGGAGCTCGTCGAGCACGACTCGACCCGCGTCACCTTCCGCGAGCTGACGCCGCGGGAGCTGGCGAACCATATGACCCACGGGGAGTGGGAGGGGCGAGCGGGCGGCTATGCGATCCAGGGCCGGGGGGCCGCGCTCGTCGACGAGATCGAGGGCGACTACCTCAACGTCGTCGGCCTGCCCGCAGCGCTCCTCGTGCGTACGCTGGCCGAACGCTTCCCCGGCACGTACGGGTTCGGCTAGCCGGGTCGGGAATGCGGGCTTCTCTAGAAATGGCTGCACCTAGCTAGACTCGGCGACGGGATGGGCATCTTTCGCTCGATGAGCGGCTTCGGCGGCCGCGACATGGCCGTGGACCTCGGCACCGCGAACACGCTCGTGTACGTCCGCGGGCGCGGGATCGTCCTCTCCGAGCCCTCGGTCGTGGCGATCGACCAGCGCACCGGCGAGGTGCACGCGGTTGGGGTCGAGGCGAAACGGATGCTCGGGCGAACGCCGGGCACGATCGCGGCGATCCGCCCGCTCAAGGACGGCGTCATCGCCGACTTCGACGTCACCGAGCAGATGTTGCGCCACTTCATCCAGAAGGTCCACCAGCACCGCTTTGCGCATCCTCGCGTCGTGGTCTGCGTCCCCTCGGGCGTGACCGGCGTCGAGAAGCGCGCGGTCGAGGAGGCGACGCTCTCGGCCGGCGCGCGCCAGGCCTACCTGATCGAGGAGCCGATGGCGGCCGCGATCGGAGCGGGCCTCCCGGTCGCCGAGCCGACCGGGAACATGATCGTGGACATCGGCGGCGGCACCACCGAGGTCGCCGTGATCTCGCTCGGCGGCATCGTCGTCTCCCAGAGCCTCCGGGTCGGCGGCGACGAGATGGACGACGCGATCGTCAACCACATCAAGAAGGAGTACAAGCTCCTGATCGGCCAGCAGACCGCCGAGGAGATCAAGCTCGAGGTCGGCTCGGCGTACCGGATGCGCGAGGAGGTGCAGGCCGAGGTGCGGGGGCGTGACATGCTCACGGGCCTGCCGAAGACTGTGATTCTCTCGTCGGAGGAGGTCCGCCGCGCGCTCGAGGAGCCGGTCGTACAGATCATCGACGCGATCCGGTCCACGCTCGACAAGACTCCGCCCGAGCTCGCTGCGGACATCATGGATCGCGGCATCGTCCTCGCCGGGGGCGGGGCGCTCCTGAACGGTCTGGACGAACGGCTTCGTCACGAGACGCAAATGCCCGTGCACCTGGCGGAGAGCCCGCTCACCTGTGTCGCCGTCGGGTCCGGCCGCAGCCTGGAGGAGTTCGAGGCGATTCACCGCAGCGCCCGCGCACGTCCGCGCCGCAACGGCAGACGCTACTAAGCGCTTTTCGCCACGAAGCGTGCCGGTGCGGTGGCTAGACTGGACCGCTTGCCACGCAACCGCACCGCAAGATCGGCGGTGCTGGGCCTTCCCGTCCGGCGTACCGCCCCGCGATCGCACTCCTCCCGCACCAGCAGCGCCTTCCGGCGCCGCGTCGTGCTGGGGACGCTGGTCCTGCTCTCGCTTGCCCTGATCACGGCCTCGTTCCGTGAGGAGTCCGGTGGGCCTCTGCACGACGCCCAGGCCGCTGTGGCGGGGGTGCTGCAGCCGCTCGAGGTCGCAGTCGAGCGCGTGGCGCGGCCGTTTCGCGACGCCTATGGCTGGACCAAGGATCTCTTCAACGCGCGCTCCGAGAACGAGCGGCTGAAGGCAGAGAACGAGCAGCTGCAGCAGCAGGTGATCCAAAACGAGTCGGCGCTGCAGGAGAACGTCCATCTGAAGGCCCTGCTCGACTACCGGAGCTCACCGGCGTTCCCGGTCGATTACAAGGGCGTCTCGGCGGAGGTGATCGCGCGGCCGTCGGGCTCTTTCGACCAGACCATCGTGGTCTCGGCCGGGTCTGACGACGGTGTTGTCGCGGAAGCTCCGGTCGTGACATCGGACGGGCTGATCGGCACGGTGACGAGCGTGACCGGCGGAGCTGCGCGGGTCCGGCTGCTGACCGACGAGCAGAGCGCGGTCTCCGCGCTCGACCTCCGCACCAGCGCGGCGGGAATCGTGCGGCACGGCCCGTCGGGCGACTCGCTCGTGCTCGACCGCGTCTCGAAGAAGGAGGTCGTCCAGGTCGGCGACGAAATCATCACCGCGGGCTGGCGATCCGGCCCGCTCGCCTCGCTCTATCCGAAGGGGATCAAGATCGGCGACGTCACCTTCGTGGGCCGGCTGAACACGGACCTCTACCAGCAGGTGCAGGTCGTCTCCGGCGTCGACTTCTCGGGGCTCGACTCGGTCTTCGTGCTCGTCTCCAAGCGGCGCGCCCCGGAGCTCCCGTGAACCCGAGCGTGAACGACAACCTGGCCGTCGCAGTGTTCGTGTTCGTCGCCGCGCTGCTGCAGGTGACGCTTGTCGCCTCGATCGACATCGCGGGCGGCGCTGCCGACGTGCTCCTGCTCTCACTGGTCGCGATCGCGCTCGTGCGCGGCCCTGTGGCCGGCGCGGTCGCCGGGTTCTTCGGCGGGCTCCTCGTCGACGTGATCACCCTCGACACGCTCGGGGTCGCCGCCCTGTTGTACGCGCTCGCCGGTTACTGGACCGGCCGGTACGGCGAGACCACGGGACGGGACCGCGCGCACGCGCCGCTACTGGCGGTGGGCGTCGTCACGATCGCCATCGCCTGCTCGGGCCTCGGTCTCCACTTCCTGCTCGGGGAGGACGTCTCGGCTCGCCGGGCGCTTTTCGACGCGCTCCTGCCAGGGCTCGCCTTCAACCTGCTCCTCGGCGGCCCCGTCTGGGCGCTGAGCCGAAGGCTGCTGCGCCGGCCGACGGTCTCCGACCGTGTCACCGAGGTGCAGCTGCTTGGCTAGCTCGTACCCGCAGCGCCGGTCGTCGTCGCGGCACTTTCTGCCGCCGGACCCGCGAACGACCGAGCCGTACCGCTTCACGCCGCAGCTCGCGCTCCGCGTCGGGGTGCTGGCAGCACTGGCGCTCGTCGTCTTCGGCGTGCTCTTCCTCCGTCTCTGGGCCCTGCAGGTGCTCTCCGGCGACCGCTATCGGCTCGCCGCGCAGAACAACCAGCTGCGGACCGTGCCGGTCGAGGCGCCGCGTGGGTCGATCCTCGATCGCGCCGGTAACACGATCGTCTCGAACGTCCCCGGCACCGCCGTGCAGATCTGGACGGCCGACCTCCCCAAGGAGGGCCGCTACGCGATGCTGCAGCGGCTGTCCAAGGTCCTGCGCGTCCCGCTGCCGCGTCTGACGCGTGCGCTCGAGGAGGGTAAGGACGATCCGCTGACCCCGATCCTCGTCAAAACGGCGGTGCACGAGGATCAGGTGGCAACCCTGCTCGAGCGTCCACACGAGTTCCCCGGCGTGTCGGTCGTCGGCACCTACCTGCGCGACTATGAGAACCGCGCGCTTGGCGCGCAGGTCCTCGGCTACGTCGGCGAGATCTCGCCCCAGGAGCTCAAGCGCCTCGAGCCCGAGGGCTACCGCGGCGGCGAGAAGATCGGCAAGACGGGCGTCGAGGCCGCGTTCGACTCGTATCTCCGCGGCAAGGCCGGGACCGCCCAGCTCCGCGTCGACTCGCTCGGGCGGCCGCTCGGCAGGTTCACGGACGGACGTCCGGCGCAGCCCGGGAACAACGTCCGCCTGACACTCGACATCGGGCTCCAGCGGGCGGCCGAGCGGGCCCTTCGCTACGGAATCGAGCTCGCCCACGGGAACGAGGCGTGGAACGCGGACGGAGGCGCGATCGTCGCTCTCGATCCGCGCGACGGGGCGGTGCTCGCCATGGCCTCGAACCCGACCTACAAGCCCTCGGTCTACGTCGGCCGCGTGGATCCGAAGAAGCTCGAGCCGCTCACGGACGAGAAGGTGGCGAAGCAGCGCAACTATCCGGGGATCAACCGCGCCATCGCGGGGGTCTATCCGCCGGGATCGACCTTCAAGCCGCTGACCGCGCTGGCGGCGATCTCCGACGGGCTTCTGTCGCCGTACGAGTACATCCAGTGCACTCCCTCCGCGACGTACGGACTCGACAAGTTCCAGTTCAAGAACTGGAATCCGTTCACGAACGCGCCCATGACGCTGACGACGGCGCTGGCGCAGTCGTGCGACACGTACTTCTACGACCTCGGCAACCGCTACTACACGCGCGGGGAGCACGAGCGGATCTTCTGGACGAAGATGCAGACCTGGGCGAAGAAGTTCGGCTTCGGCCAGGCCGCCGGCCTCGACATCGGCGGCGAGGCCTCCGGGCTCCTGCCGACGCCGGCGTGGCGCAAGCGGGTCGGCCGCACCGCCTGGGACAAGGCGTGGAACCCGGGCGACCTGATTCAGCTCGCGATCGGCCAGAAGGACATGAACGTGACGCCGCTCCAGATGGCGCGCTTCTACGCCGCGATCGCGAACGGGGGCAACCTCGTGACCCCGTACATCGTGTCCGCGATCGAGCAGCCGGGCAACGACGGGTCCCCTCCCGTGCCGCTGTACACCTTCCCGCCCGACCCGCCGCGCCCGATCAACGTCGACCCCGCCGCGCTCAGCGTCGTGCGGGAGGGCCTGTACCAGGCGACGCACGACTCCGAAGGAACCTCGTCCGGAGTGTTCGGCAGCTTCCCTGTTCCGGTCGCAGGCAAGACGGGGACCGCCGAGAAAGTCGTCAACCTGCCCGGCTACCCGATCGGGCACCAGGAGGATCAGTCCTGGTGGTGCGGCTGGGGGCCCTTCGACGGGAACGAGCACGTCACGAGCGGTGGCACCAAGCGCGCCCCGCTCGTCGTCTGCGCGGTCATCGAGAACGGCGGTCACGGCGGCACCGCAGCTGCGCCCGCCGCGCTCCGCGTCTTCGAGCACTGGTTCCAGGAGCGGGCGGGTGTCCAGGGAGTGGTCGCAAGTGATTGATTACGCCTCCGGCTCACCGCGCGCCTCCTCGGCCGAGCACCCGGACGTCGTCGACTTCGTGCGCCGCCTCGACTGGTTCTTGGTCGTCGCCGTGGCGGCACTGGTGGCCTACGGGCTCTGGGCCGTAGCCGGGATCACGCGCTACGACGTCGAGGGCAACGAGAGCTACTACGTGGTGCGTCAGGCGATCGCGGCGGGACTGGGCTTCGCCGGCTTCCTGGCCGCGCTCGCGATCGACCCCGACCGCTACCGCCGCGCCCAGAAGGCGCTGTACGGCGTGACGCTCGTGCTGATGCTCCTCGTCTTCCCGCTGGCTGACACGACACGTGGCTCGAAGCGCTGGATCGACCTCGGCCCGTTCCAGTTCCAGCCCTCCGAGTTCGGCAAGCTGCTCCTCGTGCTCGCGCTCGCGGGCTTCCTCGCCGACCGGACTCGGCGGCTGGGCGATCCGAAGGTCGTGCTGCAGGCGATCGGTCTCGCGCTCGTGCCGATCCTGCTCGTTTTCAAGCAGCCGGACCTCGGAACCGCTCTCGTCTACGGCACCGCTCTCGTGGCCTGCCTCTTCGTCGCGGGAATCCGCTGGAGCCAGCTCGGAGCGCTCTGCGCGATCGCGGCGCTCGTGATTTCGAGCGTCGTCTGGTTCCTGCCGGCGGCCGGAGTCGAGGTGCTGAAGCCGTACCAGGTCGACCGCTTGACCGGGTTCGCCGATCGCGAGCGCGACCTCGAGAGCATCAACTACAACGTCAATCAGTCGATCACGGCGGTCGGCTCGGGCGGGCTCGACGGGCGCGGGGTCGACGCCGCCACGCAGACGCGGCTCGACTACCTCCCCGAGCACGCGACCGACTTCGTCTTCGCGTCGCTTGCCGAGCAGCGCGGGTTCTTCGGCGCCGCGCTGTTGCTCGGCCTCTACCTGCTCGTGGTCTGGCGCGGGCTGCGCGTGGTCACGGTCGCGCGCGACGCCTTCGGCGCGATTGCCGCGGGCGGGATCGTCATCGCCTTCCTCTTCCAGATCTTCATCAACGTGGGCATGACCATGGGAATCGCACCGGTGACGGGAATCCCGCTGCCGTTCGTCACGGTCGGCGGCTCGTCGATGGTGGCCAACCTCGTCGCGATCGGCGTGCTCCAGGCCATCTACGCGCGAGGCCACAGCGGTCGCCGCCGGGCCCGCTGATGGCGAAGAAGATCAGCCCGTTCATCATCTGGAGCCTCGTCAAGGAGCTCCGCATCGCCGCCGAGGATGTGCGGCCCCTCCAGGTGGACGGCGCCCTCGCCGCGCAGCTGGAGAAGGAACTGGCGCGCGGCGCCCGGGCAGGCTCGGTGCGCTCCGGCGGTCGGCTCGAGGACGCCGCCGTGCTCGTGCGCGTCCTGGGCGGCGCCGCCACCGAGGAGGACGAGGGCGCGCTGCGTGCGGCGAAGCGCGCGAAGGTCCCGGTCGTGGCCGTCCAGACCGGCGCCGAGTTGCACGACATTCCCTACGTCCTTCCGACCGACGTGGTCGCGTGCGAGCCCGGGGCGGGCTTCCCGGTCGAGAAGATCGCGGCCGCGGTCGCAGCGAGGCTCGGGGAGGCCGGGACCGCGCTCGCGGCCCGGGTACCGCTCCTGCGGGAGGCGGTCTGCGTGGAGCTGATCGAGCGCTTCTCGCGTCAGAACGGCGTCATCGGCGCGGCCGTCTTCATGCCGGGAGCGGACTTCGCCGCGCTGACGTTGAACCAGATCCGCCTCGTGCTCAGACTCGCCGCGGCCCACGGCCAGCAGGTGGACCAGAGCCGCCTGCCCGAAGTGCTCGCGACGCTCGGCGCGGGATTCGGCTGGCGCGCGCTCGCGCGGCAGGTGCTCGGTGCAGTCCCCGTGGCCGGCTGGATCGTCAAAGGCGGGATCGCCTACGCCGGAACGCGCGCCCTCGGAGAGGCCGCCCACCGCTATTTCGCTGCGCAGGGGGATGCTGTCCGGTCCAGGTCCTAAGGTTCCGGAAACGACCTGGAGGGAGGCGGGATGGCAGGTTCCGAGCACGCCGAGGAATTGCTTCAGATCGAGGAAGCCGACGCCTGGTTCGAGTACCTCGAGGCGACACGCGCGCAGAGCAAGAGCCGCTATGCCGAGGTCGAGCCCTGGGCCTGGGCCCGTCTCTCGCAGCGCTTGCGCGGCGTGCGCACCCGCCGCGCCCGGCTCCGCCCCGCCGCAGCGTAGGCCTACCCCGTGCCGGTCCGAACCGGCTGCTAGCCTGTGGGTAGGCCATGCCTACGTCTTTGACCATAACCCGCAGCGCGCGACCGGCCGCATCCGCGGCCGCGTTTTTGCGCGCGCTCACTCTAGGAGAGTCATTTGTCCCCCTGGTTTCGCAGGAAGCGCAAGGAAACGACCGAGCAGCAGGCTCCACAGGCGCCTGCTCCGATAGAACAGCCTCTACGGGCTGATCCCCCCGTCGCGGAGGCAACCGCCGACGCGCCGACAGATCCCGACAAGAAGCGTCGCCGCGGCAACCGTGGCGGCCGCGGACGCAAGAAGCCCGGCGCCGTCGCGGGCGCCGAGGGCGAGGCCACAGCCGAGCCTGGCTCCGAGCAGCCGGCCAGGCGCTCGCGACAGAGCGCGGACGGGAGCCAGCGCAGCCAAGGAAGCCAGCGCCAGGAGGCGCAGCGCAGCCAGCGGCAGGAGCGCCGCGCCAACCAGCAGGGCAACCGCCGCCGCGTGCCGCAGAAGCGCGCGCCCCTCCCCAAGGCGAAGCGCGAGCTGCTGATCTCCGTCGACGTCGGCGAGCAACGTGTCGCCATCCTGGAGGACGACCGCGTCGCCGAGGTGTACCTCGAGCGCCCGGAGCGCCGCTCCATCGCGGGCAACATCTACCTCGGCACGGTCGACAACGTCCTTCCGGGGATGGAGGCGGCGTTCGTCGAGATCGGCCTGGAGAAGAACGGCTTCCTCTACGTCGACGAGATCGTCGTGCCCGAGCTCGAGGGCAAGCGCCATCACGGCAAGAAGATCACCGACCTGATCGCCCGCGGCCAGCAGATCATGGTCCAGGCGGTCAAGGATCCGATGAAGACGAAGGGCGCGCGGCTCACGACCGAGATCTCGCTCCCGGGCCGCTTCCTCGTCTTCGTTCCGCAGGGAGAGGGCCTTGGCGTCTCGCGCCGGCTCGACGACGCCGAGCGCGCGCGCCTGAAGGACGTGATCAAAGGGCTGAACGCCAAGGAGGGCGGCATCATCGTCCGCACGGCCGCCGAGGGCGCGTCGGCAGAGGACATCGAGCGCGACCTCGTCTTCCTGCAGCGCCTGTGGAAGACGATCCAGTCGAATGCCAAGAGCGCGAAAGCGCCGGCGCTCGTCTATCAGGAGGCTGAGCTGCCGCTGCGGATCGTGCGCGACCTCTTCGCGGGCGACTTCGAGAGCGCCCAGATCGACCACGACCGCACCTACAAGCGGATCGTCGGTTACCTGAAAAAGACCTCCCCGCACATGCTCGAGCGCGTGCACCACTACAAGGAGAAGACCCCGCTCTTCGAGGGCACGGGGGTCGACGCCGAGATTCGCTCGACGCTGAACCGGCGGGTCGACCTGCCCTCCGGCGGCTATCTGATCTTCGACTACGCCGAGGCCTTCACCGTGGTCGACGTGAACACGGGCCGCTTCGTCGGCTCGCGCTCCAAGAACTCGTCCGGCCGGCTGGAGGACACGATCACGAAGAACAACCTGGAGGCGGTGAAGGAGGTCGTGCGCCAGCTGCGGCTGCGCGATATCGGCGGGATCATCGTCATCGACTTCATCGACATGGCGAACCCGAAGAACCGCGCGACGGTCGAGGAGGCGCTGCGGACGGAGCTCGAGCGCGACCGGACGAAGACCTACGTCGTCGAGATCTCGCCGCTCGGCCTCGTGGAGATGACCCGGCAGAACGTCACCGACGGGCCCCGCGAGATCCTGACCAAGAAATGCCCCACCTGCGCCGGGGACGGAATCGTCCTCTCGGAGGCATCCGCCGCGCTGGAGGTCGAGCGCCGGCTGCGCGTGCTGGCTGCCGGCTCCCGCGCCCAGGCCTTCCGGGTCGAGGTCAGCCCGAGGGTCGCCTCGCTGCTGCTCGGGCCCGGAGGCTCTCGCCTCGCGGAGATCGAGGAAGCGTCGAAGAAGCGTTTCTTCCTCGTGCCCAAGGAGAACGTCCACGCAGACCACTCGGCGGTGCTCGCCGAGGGCAAGCTGGCAGACCTGCAGCCGGAGTCACCGGTCGCCGAGGGCACGGAGGTCGAGGTCAAGCTCGTCGAGCTGGACAAGCATGACGCGGCTTCGGCCGTGGGCAAGCTCGACGGCATCGACGTGGTCGTCGGCGCAGCAGCGAAGCTCGTCGGCAAGAAGGCGAAGGTTCGCGTCGACCGCGTGCTCGACGGAACGGCGTACGCGACGCTCCTCGCCGGCGCCGAGAAGCGGGCTGAGCCGATCACGTTCGAGAGCGAGGCCGAGAAGCCGACGCGCGCGCCCAGCCGCGCGAAGAAGGCTGTCGACACCGACTCCGACATCGAGGTCATCCCCGAAGCGGCGGCCGAGGAAGAAGACCAGCCGGGGACCGGCGCAAGCCTGGCGGAAGCAGACGTCAAAGAGTCCGACGAAGAGTTGGACGAGCCCGAGGATGAGCCCGGTGAGGCGATCGGGGGCGACGCCGGTGACGCTCCCGCGAAGAAGAAGACGCGTCGCGGCTCCCGCGGCGGCCGCAACCGCAAGAAGAAGCCGGCCGAAGCGAGTGCGGAAGCGAACGGCGACGAGCTCGTTGCCGAGGTCGCGGTCGACGACGTGGAACCACCTGCGCCGGCGGCGCCGCGGATTCACATACCCGACTTCGAGCTGGGCGACGGCGTCGAGAAGAAGCCGCCGCGCAAGCGTGCGGCGGCGAAGCCGAAGCCCGCTGCGGAGGAGCAGCCCCTCGAAGAACCGCTCGTCGACGAGGATGGCGTCGAGCCCGCGCCGGTGAAGAAGAAGACACGCCGCGGCTCGCGCGGCGGTCGAAACCGGAAGAAGCCGGTAGGCGCTGCAGCAGCCGGTACAGCGGTCGTCGAAAGCGAGAACGGCCCCGAGCCGGCGGTCGAAGAGGTAGTGCCAGAGCCCGTCGCGACGTCCGGGAACGGCGCCGAGCCCGCCGGGGACGAGTACGTCCCGATGTCCGAGTGGCTCGACGACCTGGACGCCTAGTCGCTACAATCCCTCGGCTCGCGGGTCACGCCCGCGTTTTTCCGCGCTTATGAACACTTACGCGATCATCTCCGTCGGCGGCAAGCAATACCGCGTCCGCGAGGGCGAGACACTGCTCGTGGACCGCCTCGCCCACGGCGAGGGCAAGACGTTCAACCCGGCTGTCCTGCTCGTCGGCGGCGGTGGCTCCGAGACGCAGATCTCACCCAAGGACTTCACCGTCACCGCCCGCGTCCTCGCGGACGTGAAGGGCGAGAAGATCCGGATCGGCAAGTACCGGCCGAAGAACGGCTACAAGAAGCACACCGGCTTCCGTGCGAGCCTTTCGCAGATCGAGATCGAGTCGATCGGCGGCAAGAAGCGCTCCGAGCCGGCGAAGCCGAAGGCGGAGGGCTCTCCTGCGGAGGATCGCGTGAAGGGCATGCCGGTCGGCTACGAGGAGTTGACGGTGGCAGCGGTCAAGGAGCAGTCGACCGGCTGGACGCGGCCGATGCTGCAGGCAGCGCTCGAGTACGAGCAGGCGCACGGCAAGCGGAAGGGCGCGCTGGCCGCGCTCGAGACGGCGCTCGAGGAAAAGGAGCAAAGCTAATGGCACACAAGAAGGGCCTCGGCTCCTCGCGGAACGGCCGCGACTCGAATGCCAAGCGCCTCGGCGTCAAGATCTTCGCCGGCCAGAAGGTGAAGGCGGGCATGATCATCGTGCGGCAGCGCGGCACCCGCTTCCGCCCCGGCGAGGGCGTCGGCATCGGCCGCGACGACACGATCTTCGCCAAGCGCGAGGGCACCGTCGAATTTCGCACGAGCGGCGAGAAGCGATTCATCTCGGTGGCCGAGGCCGCCGACGTAGACCAGAAGTAGGCTCCGATGTTTCACGATCGCGCCCGCATCGAGGTGCTGGCGGGCCGCGGCGGCGACGGGGGGCTGAGCTTTCGGCGTGAGAAGCACGTACCGAAAGGCGGGCCCGACGGAGGCGACGGCGGCCGAGGCGGCGACGTCGTCCTGATCGCGAACCAGGATCTCCGCGACCTTTCCGGGTTCCGAGCGAAGACGAAGTTCAAGGCGGGTCGAGGCGAGCCCGGAGTGGGAGCGCGGAAACACGGGGCCGACGGCACGACGATCGAGATCGCCGTGCCGGTGGGGACACAGGCGTTCGGCGCCGAGGGCGACCTGATCGCGGATCTGGCCCGCCCCGGCGCCCGTGTCGTGCTCGCCAGGGGTAGCGCCGGCGGCCGCGGGAACGCGCGCTTCGCGACGCCGACGCGGCAGGCGCCGCGCTTCGCCGAGGTTGCAGAGCCCGCCGAGGACGCGACGGTCGAGCTGCGGCTGAAACTGCTCGCGGACGCCGCGATGGCCGGTTTGCCCAACGCTGGCAAGTCGTCGCTCCTGCGCCGCCTCTCGAACGCGACCCCCAAGGTTGCCGATTATCCCTTCACGACGCTTGCCCCCGTGCTCGGCACGGTCGAGTCGCCGGACGGCGCGCAGCTGACGGTCGCGGACGTGCCGGGCCTGATCGAAGGTGCCAGCGAGGGAATCGGCCTCGGTCACGAATTTCTCGCCCACCTGGAGCGCGCGCGGCTGCTGCTGCACGTGATCGACAGCTCGGAGGACGATGTCGAGGAGCGCTTCCACACGATCGACCGGGAGCTCGCCCTCTACGGGGCCGGCCTCGACGAGCGGCCGCAGGCGATCGTCCTGAACAAGATCGACCTGCTGCCGGAGTTGCCGGGGCTCACGGTTGAGGACGAGCGCATCGTGCAGGTGTTCCGCGTCTCCTGCGCGACCGGCGCCGGAATCGAGGAGCTGAAGCTCGCGCTGTTCCGCCTCTGCCCGGCTGCGCCTGAGCCGAAGGAGGACGAGGCTCCCGAGTTGCCGGACTTCCTCGAATACCGACCGCAGGCGCCCACCCGCCGCACCTACCGGATCTACCGCACCGACCGGGGATTCCGGATCATCGGCAGCGCGCCCGAGGGGGAGGAGCTGGAAGCCGCCCTGAAGGCCGCGGGCGCCCGCAAGGGCCAGGACGTGGAGATCGGGGATGAGGTACTCGAGTGGCAGTAGGTGTCTTCGGCGGCCGCTTCGATCCACCGCACCTTGGTCACCTCGCGCTTGCCCGGGCTGCGGTCGAGCACTTCCGCCTCGACGCGCTTCATGTCACCGTCGTTGCCGACGCCGCCCACAAGGAGTCGAGCGCGTCTGCCGAGCACCGGCTCGGGATGGCGCAGCTCACTTTCGCTGGTCTAGACGCGGCGGTAGAGCTCGAGCGGCACCGGTACACCGTTGACGCACTCGAGGCGAAGCTCTACGAAGATCCGATTTTTCTGATCGGCGGCGACGAGCTCGCCGCTTTTCCCACGTGGAAGGAACCAGAGCGGGTACTCGAGCTGGCGCGCCTCGGGGTGGCGGCACGGTCCGGGTGGGAGCCGCCGTCGAAGTCCGATCGCATCGAGATCTTCGAGCTCGCGCCGCAGCCCGTCTCATCGACCGAGATCCGCGAGCTCGTTCGTCGTGGCGAGCCGATCGGGGGTCTCGTCGCGCCTGCGGTAGCCGAATACATCGCGGAGCACAATCTCTACCGCGACGTCTGCTGACCGGTTTTGCGAGCTACAATGAGGGCCTGAACTCGCTCGAACAAGCACGACGGATCGCCGCTCTCGCCAACGAGAAGCTGGCTGAAGACGTCGTCATCCTCGACATGCGACCCGTGTGCGTCTACACGGACTTCTTCGTGCTTGCAACCGGGCGCAATGCGAGACAGACGAAGGCGATCTACGACGAGGTGCACGGTCAGCTGAAGCAGGAGAGCAGGATGCTCCCGCGCGCCGTCGACGGGACGAAGGAGGCGGAGTGGATCATCGCCGACTACCTCGACGTCGTCCTGCACGTGTTCACGCCCGAAACGCGCGAGTTCTATCGGCTCGAGGACCTCTGGGGCGACGTTCCCGCGGTCCAACTCGAAGCCGCGACGGCCTAGCTACAATCCGCGAAACCCAGGGGCCATAGCTCAGCTGGGAGAGCGTCTGGCTGGCAGCCAGAAGGTCGCCGGTTCGAGCCCGGCTGGCTCCATGGCTTAAAACGAGTGCTTGCGGGCCACCGGGGTGGTGGCTCGCAGGGTGGTGGCTCCCTCGCCCCGTGGGCCTCGGTGGTCAGCGCCCCTCGAACTTCGGCGGGCGCTTCTCGAAGAACGCCTCGACGCCCTCGCGGAAGTCGTCCGTCGTGCGGAGCAGGCCGTACGCGAGGCCTTCGAGCTCCAGGCCGACGCCGAGCGGGGCGTCGTACGCGTGGTTCAACACGCGTTTCGCCATGGCGAGTGCCAGGGGGGATGTGGTGGCCAGCTCCGCCACGAGCCGCGCCGCAGCGGTGTCGAGCCCGCCCTCGGGGACTACTTCGGTCACGAGCCCGAGCGCCAGCGCCTCGTCCGCGCCGACCCGGCGGCGGCGCATGACGATGTCCTTCGCGCGTCCGAGCCCGACGAGCCGCACGAGCCGCTGGGTGCCGCCACTGCCCGGGATCATGCCGAGGTTCAGCTCGGGCAGAGCGAGCTCGGTTCCCTGCTCGGCGATCCGGAAGTCGCAGGCGAGTGCGAGCTCGAAGCCGACGCCGAATGCGTAGCCGTGCAGCAGTGCGATCACGGGCTTCGGGCACCGCTCGGGAGCCGCCACGTTCCAGGCGAGTCGCGACACCTCCTCCGGCGAAGCGTCGAGAAAACCCTGGATGTCCCCGCCCGCGGTGAATGCGCGGCCCTCGCCTCGCAGAATGATCGCGCGCACGCTCTCGTCCCGGCCGAGCTCTTCGAAGAGCTGGCGCAACCGGTCCCGCGCGGCCATCGTGACGCGGTTCAGCTTGTCCGGCGCGCTCAGCGTTATCGTCGCGACGCCCTTCTCCTCGTCGCGGCTGAGTAGCAGTCCGTGCGTGTCGGTCACGCCTTCACCTCCTGGTCTCGGAGCAGCCGGCGCAGGATCTTCCCCGACGGGCTCTTGGGCAGTGAGTCGACGAAGCGGTACTCGCGAGGACGCTTGAACCGGGCGAGTGCGGAGCCGAGGCAGTGGGCGTCGAGCTCCTCCTCCGTCGCGGTGCCGACAACGACGGCGACGACGCGCTGCCCGAGGCGGTCGTCCGGTGCCCCGACGACGGCCACCTCCCGCACACCGGGATGGCTGTCGAGCACGTCCTCCACCTCGAGCGGATGGATGTTCTCGCCCCCGGAGACGATCATGTCGTCGACGCGCCCCTCGATCCAGAGGTCGCCGTCCTCGTCGATGCGGCCGGTGTCGCCTGTGTGGTACCAGCCGTCTCGAATCGCCTTCTCGTCGCCGTCCGGGCGGTGCCAGTAGCCCTCGAAGGCCTCGTCGGAGGAGAGGTGGACGGCGATCTCCCCGGTGTCGGTAAGGCGGAGCCGCGTGTTGACCGCGGGTCTCCCGGCGCAGCCGGGCTTCGCGCGCTGATCCCGCCCGATCGTGAAGGTGTACACCTCGGTCGAGCCGTAGTGGTTGACGAAGACCTCGGGCTGAAAGACATCCGCGCAGCGCCGGACGAGACTCGACGACATCGCCGCGCCCGCATATCCGAGCGCGCGCACGGAGGAGACGTCGCTGCGCGCCAGGTCCGGATGGTGGACGAGATCGTGGAACAGAGTCGGCGCGAGGTAGAGCGAAGTCAGCCGCTCCTCCTCGATCAGCGTCAGCGCTTCGCCGGCGTCCCAGCGTGCCTGCGCAGTGAAGCAGCCGCCGACGAGGTGCATCGCGAGGAGCGAGTGGATCCCCATCGTGTGGTAGAGCGGCATCACCCCGAGGGTGCGATCTCGCCAGTTGTAGCCGTGTTCGAGCGCCTGCGCCCAGGCACCGGCGCGGTCGGCCCGGTGCGAGCGGGGCACACCCTTTGGCCGGCCGGTGGTGCCGGAGGTGTAGAGCAGCAGCGAGGTCTCCCGCTCGTCGCGGTCGAGTGCTCCCGGGTGGGCCGGGCCGTCGGGCAGCTGGTCGCCGTCGCGGATGACGACGTGCGCGCCGCAGTCGCCGAGGCAGTAGTCGAGCTCCGGCTCTGCGAGACGCCACGAGAGCGGGACGAAGACCGCGCCGGCCCACTGCGCGGCCCAGTAGAGGAGCGCGGTGTCGAGCCGGTTATCGAGGACGACGGCGACGCGGTCGCCCTCGTCGAGCCCGAATCCGCCGGCGATCCGGCTCACGCGGGGGAGCAGCTCGCCGTAGGTCAGCCCCGGAAAGGCCTCCAGCTCGGGATGGCGCTCGCAGGCCGCGAGCAGCGACTGGGCGAGGTTCACTGCTCGGCCGCCTGGAGGATCGCATCCACGATCGGCTCGTAGCCGGTGCACCGGCACAGGTGGCCCGACAGGAGATCCTCGACCTCTTCCCGGCTCGGGCGCCCGCGCTCGAGCAGGTCGCTCGCAGCCATCAGGATGCCTGGAGTGCAGAAGCCGCATTGGAGCGCGTGCTGCCGGCGGAAAGCGGTCTGCAGGGGCGTCAATTCGTGCTCTCCCGCGAGGCCCTCTACCGTCGCGACGCTGGCACCGTTCACCTGCGCCGCGAGCATCAAGCACGAGCGAACGGCGGCGCCGTCGACCCGGACCGTGCACGCGCCGCAGACGCCGTGCTCGCAGCCGACATGCGTCCCCCGCAGCCCCAACCGGTGACGCAGGAAGTC
>DATLDK010000104.1:0-45315 GCA_035525905.1 Gaiellaceae bacterium
GTCCGCCCAGGATCGCCGCCAGCCGCGCCGCGTCGATGTTGCCGCCCGACACGATGCAGACGAGCTTTCGCCCGGGCACCTGCCCTCCGAGCGCCGCCGCCAGAGACAGCGCGCCCGCACCCTCGGCGATCACGCGCATCCGCTCGGCGAGGATCCGCACCGCCGCGGCGGTCTCGTCGAGCGTGACCGAATAGGCGCCCGCCAGCAGAGGGCGCGCGCGCTCCCACATCGGCGGCAGCACGACCTTCGCCCCGGCTCCGTCGACGAACGAAGGCCTGAAACCGGCCGCGTCCGCGGGCTCCCCCGCGTCGAGCGCCGCCGTCACCGCTGCCCCCGTCTCCGGCTGCACGGCATAGACGCGCGCCTCCGGCCGTAGAGCCGCGAGCGCGCTTGCGATCCCGGTGAAGAGGCCGCCGCCGCCCCAGGGAACAAGGACCGCGTCCACCTCAGGCATCTCCTCGGCGAGCTCCAGCCCGATCGTGCCGTTGCCCGCCATGACGCGCTCGTCCTGCACCGGGTGCACGAAGAGCCCCTCGGCCTCGTCGAGCTCGGAGGTGACCATGATCTCCCACCACCGCTCGTACGGCACCTTGACGATCGTGCCGCCGAGCCTCGCGATCGCGTCGAGCTTCGTCTGCGGGGCGCTCTCGGGGGCGATCACGGTCGCGGGCACTCCGAGCTCGCGCGCCGCCCAAGCGACTCCCTGCGCCATGTTGCCCGCGCTGGCGGTCACGACCCCCTTCGCGGTGGCCGCCGCAGGCGCCTGCCGGATCGCATTGACCGCGCCACGGATCTTGAAGGAGCCGATCGGCTGCAGGTTCTCGAGCTTGAGCCAGACCTCCGCCGGCCCTTCGACAGGCAGGCGCAGCAGCGGCGTACGAATGGCGGCACCGGCGATCGTCTCGCGCGCCCGCTCGATCTCGGACAGCGGGATCAGAAGTCGACCTCGGTGCCACGTCCCTGCTCTCGCGCTTTGCGGACGATGAGCTCGGCTGCGGCGAGGTCCTCTACCGCGAGGCCGAGCGACTTGAAGACGGTCAGCTCTGCAGCATCGGTGCGCCCCGGATGGGCGCCGACGAGCACTTCGCCAAGCTCCGCGCGGATGTGCCCCTCATCGAGCCCGGCCAGCAACAGGTCGCCCGATTCGTTGACGGTGGACTCGCGCCGGTCGACGAAGAGGCTGGACGCCTCCATCGTCGCCGTGTCGAGCTCACGTGTCGTCGGCAGGCTGGCGCCAACCGCGTTCACGTGCGCCCCGGGAGCAAGCCAGTCCCGCTGCAGCACCGGCTCTCGCGCGCTCGTACACGTGCACACGACGTCTGCCTCGCGGAGCACGTCTTCCGGCGTGCCGCCGTCGCCGCGACTCCAGCTACGGATCTCTGCACCGGCCACGACCGTGCGCATCGCCTCCGCGTGCGAGCGAGCCTGGACGCCCGCGCCGAGAATCGCGACGACCCGTGCGTCCGGCCGCGCGAGAGCTCGCGTGGCCGCCGCGGACACGGCCGCCGTCCTGATCTCGGTGATTGGTGAGGCATTCAGGAGCGCCCGCAACTCACCCGTCTCCCCGTCGTGCAGCAGCACGGCCCCCTGATGGGCATCGAGCCCGCGCGCCGGGTTCCCCGGTGCGATCACGATCTCCTTGAGCGACCAGATCGCGCCTGGCCCGCCTCGGCGCGCGGGCATGAAGCCCATCAGGCTCTCAGCGTCCGACGGTCGCGTCACGAACCGCAAGGGCTGGTAGAGCTCGCCGCGGGCGAGCGAGCGAAGGACGTCCTCCATCGCGTCGATGCACTCCTCCATCGGGAGTAGCGCTCGAACGTCGTGCTCGTCGAGGACGAGCACGCTCACGAGAAGATGGCGGTCAGCTGCTCGCGCTCCGGCGGAGAGAGGTCCAGCTCGAGCGCGTCGAGCGCGGGCCGGAGCTGCTCGGGCCGCCGCGGGCCGACGACGACGGCGGTGACGTGGGGATGTGAGAGCAGCCAGGCGAAGGCAAGCGCGGCGGATGTCGTCCCGTGCTCGGCAGCCCGAGCTTCCAGCGCCTCGAGGGCATCGAAGACGCGATCGTCCTGGAAGTGGAGGTACGACTCGGGCCTGAGGGTCATGCGCGATCCCGCGGGCGCCTCCTGGTTGCGCTTGTACTTGCCGGTGAGCCAGCCGCCGGCGAGCGGGCTGAACGGCGTGAAGCCCAGTCCGTTGCCTGCGCAGGTGTCGAGCACGCCCTGCTCGACCTTGCGATCGAGCAGCGAGTACGAATTCTGCGCCCAGTCTGGCCGGCCGGTGCGGAGTGCCTCCTCGATCCAGGCGGCGTCGACGTTGCTACCGCCGTAGGCCCGGATCTTCCCCTCGGCCACGAGTGTGTCGAAGGTGCCGATGGTCTCAGCTACCGGAACCTCCGGATCCATGTCGTGTGCGAGGTAGAGGGGGACGGACTCGACGTCGAGCCGCTCGAGGCTGCTCTCGACCTGACGCCGAATCCGGTCGCGCGAGAGGCCGTGGTCGGCGCCGTCGCTCATCGGATTGAACGTCTTCGTCGTCAGGACGATGCGGTCTCGGACCTCGGCGCCCTTGCCGCGAAGCCAGTTGCCGATGAACGATTCACTGCGCCCGCCGCCGTAAGCGTCAGCCGTGTCGAAGGTCGTGATCCCGGCCTCCCACGCTGCGTCCATCAGCGCATGCGCCTCCCCTTCCGTCTCGCCGGCGCCGAAGTGCGCGGTCGAGGAACCGAGTCCGCCGAAGTTGCCGCAACCGAGAATGACCCGCGACACCTCAACGCCGCTGCGGCCGAGCGCACGGTGCTCCATTGTCAGCAGGTTAGTTAGCGCGGCTGTGCTGGCGCGCGCCATAGGCGCGCTTCAGCATCTGGAGAGCCTCGTCGATCCGGCCCTCCTCCTCGAGCAGGGTGCCAAGCCGCTCGTACACGTCGCCGATGTACGGGTTGGGCTCGTGTTCGAGCAGCTCGGCTGCGAGCTCCCAGATCTCTTTCGCGCGCGCCTTGTCGCCGACCTGCCGGAAGACGTCGCCGAGCACCGTGTACGCGCGCCCGGCGTCGTCCGGCTCCGCATCGGCGAGCAGACCCTGCACCATCATTGCCGTCGCCGCTGCCTCGTCCGTCCGGCGGAGCAGCACGAGCGCGCGGGCTTCCTCGATCCTGAACTGCGCCGTCTCGATCGGTCCGGCGTCGCCGCCGAGCAGCGTGAGCCCGCGGTCGACCCAGTCGAGTGCCTCTTCGGCCCGGCCGCGCTCCACGGCGATGAACGCAAGGAGCTGGTGGGCGCGAGCCGTGTTGTAGACGTCTTCGCCGAGCTCGAGCAGCTCGAGGGTCTTCCGCGCGTAGCGCGCGGCGGCATCCTGATTTCCCTTGAGGGTCTGCAGCCGCGACTGTGACCAGTAGATGCGAGCACGCTGGGCCGGATCCGCCGTCCCCGGCATGCGGGCGAGGGCCCCGCCGAGCAGCTCCTGGGCTCGCGCGAAGTTGCCGCTGTCGATGTGCGCATTCGCGAGCCAGACCTCGCAGCGCATCTGCTCGAGGGAGTCACCGGCCTCGCCCGCCGCTTGTGCCGCGCGCTCGAAGACGCCGATCGCCGACTCGAGCTCGCCGCTTTCCGCATACGCCTTGCCGAGCGTCCGGATGAGCCCGGGCGACGTTGTCGCAAGCGAGGGAGCCAGCCGCAACGCCTCGTTAATCGAGTCGACCGCCTGGCTCGGATCTCCCTGGAGAAGCGCAAGCCGGCCAAGGCCACCCAGCGCCTCGGCCCGCGCGCGCGGGTCAGCACTGGTCTTGAGCGCCCGTTCGTAGAGCTCGCGCGCGGTATCGAGCTCGTCGAGGCGCAGGGCGACGTCGGCCTCGACGAGCTCGGACGCAGCGGCCTGCTCCCGCGGGATACCCGTGGCGAGGAACTCCTCGTCGACGCCGAGCCGCCCGGCGATCTTCCGCAGCAGCTGGAGCGACGCCACGCGCTGGCCGGCTTCGAGGCGCGAGATGTAGGCCGAGGAGCAGCCCGGGAAGGCGAGCTGGCGCTGGCTCAGCCCCGCGTTGAGGCGGGCGTCCTTCAAGCGCCGACCGGCGGCGACGGGGTCGTCGACATGGGAGTGGTAGTGAGAAATCGTCGTCATTGGTCAGCGCCGTCCGTTGCCTCTAGGAAGATCCAGATAACGGAAGGAGGTGCCAATGCGGATTCGTCTCCTCATGCTCATGAGTGCCGTGCTTGCAGTGCTTGCCGGCTCGGGGCCCGTCTGGCCCCCCGGCTAGCCCGAGTGTAGTGCGGGGGCGGTGGAACTACCAGCCGTCCCCGCACCGCCCGGGTTGCCGTCGACCGCTGGCAGCGCTCGGCGGCGATCGTCCGCGTACTCGAGCAGCGCAAGTGCATCGCGGGAGAAGCGTGCACAACCCGCGTGGTCGCCGTTCCGGGCAAGCGCGCGCGCGTGCTCCCACAGTGCCCGCGCCCGCTCGGTGGGATCGTGCAGCCCTCCTGTCGGCCGCGCCTCTTCCGAGCCGCCCGCGAGCGTCTCGCCGCGTAGCCGAGCGAGCGCCTGTGCGGCCTGCTCGCGAGCGCCCGGTGCGCTCGTCGCCTCGAGCACGCGCTCGTAGCGTTCCTTGGCGAACTCGTGATCCCCGAGCCTGTGTGCGACCTCGGCCTCGACGAGCTCGGGGGGCGAGTGCTCGATGCCCGGTATGCCCGTGGCGAGGTATTGCTCGTCCGCGTTCAGCTTCAAGGCGAGCTTACGCAGCAGCTGCAGAGAGGGCACTCGATCGCCGGCCTCCAGCCGCGAGATGTACGCGGCGGAGCATCCCGGGAACGAGAGCTGGCGTTGCGAGAGGCCCGCGGAGACGCGTGCTTCCTTGAGCCGACGACCGACGGCCGCAGGCTCGTCGACGTGGGAGTGATAGTGCGGTGCAGTCATCGCGAGCCGCAAAGTCGCGAGCCAAGACAGCCCCATCGGCGCTCGCCTTGTCGAAGGCTGAGCGCTGATCGATGTCGAGCCTCAACGTCCTTAGTGGCTTCACCTCCCTCGAATAGCGAGAACGGCGGTGGCATGTCACCGCCTCCGGCGAGCATATCCCGGCTGTCAGGGGAGTACCAACCCCTCGATCGAGGGGCTCGTATGATCCCGCCGTGCTGTCCTGGGGCACGATCCTGTACGGGGCGTTGTTGTCGGCTGTGGCTGCCGGGTCGCTCGTGCTCGCCGTGCGTCGCGACCGCCACCTCGACGTGATCGGGGCTGCGGCCCTGAGTGGCGCCGCCGGACCGTTCCTCTGGAACGCGATCCTGCATCGCGTCGGAGGGAGCGAGTTCTTCGTTGACGCTCCGGTCGCCGTTATGCCGGCGAGCTGGCAGGACACGGGATCCGGCGTTTTCACGGTGGCCGTCGCGGCGCTGGTGCTGGGCTTCGGCCCGGCGGGAGCGGAGGCGTCGCGCCGCGTCGCGCTGCTTTCGGTGCTGTGCGGTCTCGGCGCCTTCTTGGTGGATGTCTACCTGTACTGAGTCAATGAGGACGTCCACTGCCCGGGCGGCACTCGTGGTGCTGCTCTTCGCGCTTACGGCCTTTGCCGCCGCGAACTCGGCTCAGGCTTCCTCGGGCGTTCAGTTCGGGATCCAGGACGACGCGTGGCTGGAGTTCGGCCCGCCCGGAACCCTCGACCAGCGCGTGAAGACGCTCACGGGGCTCGGCGTACCGCTCGTCCGCTTCACGCTGCGCTGGAACCAGATCGCCCCGAGACGGCCGAAGGATGCGACCTCGCCGCGCGACCGCGCCTACGACTGGCGCCGTTCCGACAGGATCCTGCGCGCGCTCCGACGCCACGGCCTGACCCCCGTGCTCACCCTCGTCGGCACGCCGGCGTGGGCGAACGGGAGCCGCTCGCCGCAGTACGCCCCGCCGCGGCCCCGGGACTTTCGCCGCTTCGCGATCGCTGTCGCACGTCGCTACCCCTGGGTTCGCTACTGGGTGATCTGGAACGAGCCGAACAAGCGGCTCTGGCTGCGCCCGACGAAGGCGTCGATCTACGTGAGGCACCTGCTCAACCCGGGGTACGAGGGGATTCATGCCGTGCTTCCGCACGCACGCGTTGGGGGAGCCGCTACCGGACCCAAGGCCGCGGCGGGCGGCGTCTCACCGGTGACGTGGGTCCGCGGCATGGCCGCCGCCCACGCGAAGCTGGACGCGTACGCCCACCATCCGTACCCGTCGACCCCGTCAGAGACGCCATCGAGCGGCGGTTGCAGGAACTGCCCTTGGATCACGATGGCGACGATCCGGAAGCTCCTGATCCTCGTCAAGCGCCACTTCGGGTCGAAGCCGGTCTGGCTGACGGAGTACGGCTACCAGACGAATCCGCCTGACACCTTCCTCGGCGTGTCCGTCAAGCGGCAGGCGACGAACCTGAGTCTCGCCGCGATGCGGGCGTGGCGCCTGCCGCGGGTGACGATGCTGATCCAGTACCTCTACCGCGACGAGCCCCAGCTCAGCCGCTTTCAGACCGGGCTCGTGTTCGTGGACAACCGCTGGAAGCCGTCGCTGGAGGCGTTCAGGCTGCCCTTCGCGCAGATGGGGCGGAGTGGGGAGCGGGCGATCGTTTGGGGACAGATCCGCGACGGCCGGCCAGGGCGGAAGACGTACCGGCTGGAGGTGCTGCGCAAGAACGCGTGGAGGCCCGTGGGGCGTGCCCGGCTGACGAACGATCACGGCGTCTTCGTCCGGACGATCCGCGTCAAGCGCGGCGCCCTCTTCCGGATCTGGTCGCCGAGACAGCGGCGGTTCAGCGTGCAGCTGCGGATCAGATGAAGGAAAGGCCCCGTGCGGGGCCTTTCCTTCGACGCATTAAGCGGGTATTCGCTGCTAGCTGCAGCCGGTGTTCGTGCCACAGTCGCGGCAGGTGTAGCACGAGCCCGTGCGCACCATGCTGCCGCCGCACTTGGCGCACTCGACCGCATCCTCCCAGTTGTTGAAGAGGGCGGTCTGCCCGCGTGGAGGCGCCTCGGCGGCCGGAGCAGAGGCCTCGCCCGTGGCGTAGGCCTGCGCCAGCCGCGCCTTCACCTCCGCCGTCAGGATGCCCGCCTCCTCCTGCTGCTCGGAGGTGAGGAATTTCTTCCCCATCCAGCGGAAGATGTAGTCGACGATCGACTTGGCCATCCGGATGTCGGCGTCGTTCGTCAGCCCGCTCGGCTCGAAGCGCATGTGGCTGAACTTCGAGACATAGACCTCGAGTGGCACGCCGTACTGGAGGCCGAGACTGACGGAGATCATGAACGAGTTCATGAGGCCGGCCAGCGTGGTGCCCTCCTTGGCGATGTCGACGAAGATGTCGCCCGGGGTGCCGTCCTCGAAGAGGCCGACGTGGATGTAGCCCTCGTAGTCGCCCACCTTGAACTTGCGGCCGATCTCCACGCGGTCCTCCGGCACGCGCCGGCGCTTTGGCTGTGCGAGAGGCACGACCGGGGCGAGCGCCGGGATCGTGGCGAGGCTCTTGTCGGCGGAGCCGGACAGCGGCTGGGCCACCTTGCAGTTATCGCGGTAGATCGCAATCGCCTTGACCCCCAGCTGCCACGACTCGATCAGCAGCTGCGACACGTCTTCGACCGTCGCCTCCTCGGGCAGGTTCACCGTCTTCGAGATCGCCCCGGAGATGAACGGCTGGACGGCGCCCATCATCTTCACGTGACCCATGTAGTGGATGGCGCGGTCGCCGATGGCGCAGTCGAAGACCGGGTAGTGCTCGCTCTTCACGTACGGGGCGCCGACGATCGTGTTGCGCTCGTCGATGAACGCGACCACCTCGTCGACCTCGCTGGGGGCATAGCCGAGCTTCTCGAGCCCGAGCGGCACGGTCTTGTTCACGATCGTGATCTCGCCGCCGCCGACGAGTTTCTTCGACTTGACGAGCGAGAAGTCGGGCTCCACCCCGGTCGTGTCGCAATCCATCATGAAGCTGATCGTCCCGGTGGGAGCAAGCACGGTCGACTGGGCGTTCCGGTAGCCGTGCACCTCGCCCTGGTCGAGCGCGTCATCCCACGCCTGTCGGGCGGCCGTGAGCAGATCCTCGGGCACCGAGTGGGAGTCCTGGATGTTGCCGACCGCGGCGCGATGTTTCGCGATCACGCCGATCATCGCCGCGGCGTTCGGCCGGTAGCCGGCGAAAGCGCCCATCCTGTGTGCGACCTGGGCCGACTTGCGGTACGCACGGCCGGTCATCAGCGCCGTGATCGCGGCCGCGTACGCGCGGCCGTCGTCGGAGTCGTAGGGGAACCCGCGCGCCATCAGCAGGGCGCCCAAATTCGCGTAGCCGAGCCCGAGCTGGCGGTACGCCTTGGCGTTCGCGTCGATCTCCGGAGTCGGATACGAGGAGTAGCCGACGCAGATCTCCTGCGCGAGGAACATGACGTCGACGGCGTGCTCGAACGCGGCGATGTCGAACTCCCCGTCCTCGCGGCGGAACTTCATCAGGTTGAGCGAGGAGAGGTTGCACGCGGAGTCGTCGATCGACATGTACTCCGAGCACGGATTCGACGCATTGATGCGACCCGTGTTCGGCAGCGTGTGCCAGCTGTTGATCGTCGTGTCGTACTGGACGCCGGGGTCGGCGCACTGCCAGGCCGCCTCGGCGATCTGCCGGAGCAGAGCTCGAGCGTCGGTGGTCTCGACGACCGACCCGTCTGTGCGCGCGGTGAGATTCCACTCCTTCCCCTCGACCGAGGCCTCCATGAAAGCGTCGCTGACGCGGACGGAGTTGTTGGCGTTCTGGTACTGGATGGAGGCCCAGTCGGGCGAGTCGAGCGACATGTCGTAGCCCGCCTGCTCGAGGACGCGCGCCTTCCGCTCCTCCTTCGCCTTGCACCAGATGAACTCCTCGACGTCCGGGTGGTCCACGTCGAGCACCACCATCTTGGCCGCCCGTCGCGTCTTGCCGCCGGACTTGATCGTCCCGGCCGAGGAGTCGGCGCCGCGCATGAAGCTGACCGGCCCGCTCGCGTAGCCGCCCTTCGAGAGCTGCTCCTTCGAGCTCCGCAGCCTGGAGAGATTCAGGCCAGAGCCGGAGCCGCCGCGGAAGATGATTCCCTCGCGCCGGATCCAGTCCAGGATCGAGTCCATCGTGTCGTCGATCGAGAGGATGAAGCAGGCCGAGCACTGGGGCTTCTCCTCGAAGCCGACGTTGAACCAGACCGGCGAGTTGAAGGAGGCGTACTGGTTGACCAGGATCGCCTTCAGCTCGGCCTCGAACGTGTCCGCCTCCTCGTCGTTCGCGAAGTAGCCGCCGGTCCGGCCCCAGCCGCCGATCGTGTCCACGACACGGCCGACCATCTGCTTGACGCTGCGCTCGCGCTCCGGGGAGCTGAGCCGCCCGCGGAAGTACTTCTGCGCGACGATGTTCGTCGCCGTCTGCGACCAGAAGCGCGGAAACTCGACGTTCCGCTGCTCGAAGGCCGGCCCGTCCTTGCCCGGGATGATCGCGTCCCTGAGCTCCCACTCGATCTCGTCGAACGGGTCGCGTCCCGGGATCGTGAAGAAGCGTTGTGGAGCGACCGACGCGGTCTCGTCGACGACGACGTTCGCGATCGCCTCCTGGGGGGCTGCTACGTCCTTGGTCTGTCTCGTGGTAGCCATTCTCGTCCTCTCGGCCATGGGCTTTTACGGCGCTCGCAGGTCGGCATTCTGCGGGCCTCGGAGCGGACGGCGGACGTTAGACCCAGCGTCGGACGGATGCCTTCGGACGGCCGAAATCGCCCTCTCAGTGTATCGAGCGGGACGTTCTAGACCGCGGGCGGCGGCAGCCGGCGGCTCTGCAGCCGGCGGACGAGGTAGCCTGCCGAGCCGCCGGCCACGAGCAGGAGTGCGAGCCCGGCGAGGATGAGCAGGGGGACGGGGACGGAGCTCGCGCTCTCGCCACCGCCGACTGCGGGGGGCGACACTTCCGGGCCGGCAGTGGGACCAGCGGAAGGCGGGTCGTCGTCCGGTGACGTGGGCGATGCCGACGTCGTCTTGGCCGGGTCGGTGCTCGTCTCGTCCGGCGAAGGATCGGTTCGCGCGGGCGGCGGGGGCTGGTTGCGCAGCTTGTTCTGAAGTGCCCGCTGAATGTCCTCCTTGGCGCTCGAGTAGTCGCGTACGTCCCGCGGCAGGATCTCGATCGCGTCGTCGTAGCAATGCAGCTTGTAGGTGCCGTCGACCCGGCCGTTGTCGTACCAATCGTCGATCACCTGGCGGCCGCACGACGGCGCTGCGAGCGCCGCGGGCGCCGTGACGGTCACCAGGGCAGCAAATCCGGCCAGCACGAGGATGGCGCGCAAGGCTCGCCGGTACGGCTGGTGGCGGGTGACGGGGGTCAAGGGGGTCGGAGTCTGGCGGGGGAACGGCCCGCTGCGTGCGGGCAATGTTGCAGAGTCTCTCGGACGGCGTTGATGCCGGGGTCAGCGGCAGGTAAACGGTTTGTAAGGCTACCCGGATACGCGCCGGGAGGCCTCCGGGGTGCGTGGTAGCTTGGCGCCCGATGCGGAGGCCCGGAGTGGCGGTGTCGGTCGCGACCGCGTTCTTGCTGGCCGCGCTCTTCGCAGGCGACTCGGTCTGGACGTCGCTCGCGGCCCTGCTCGTGGCCGGAGGCTGGGGCGCGCTCGCCCTGACTGGACGCGTCCCGCTGCCGCGTGGCGGTGCGCCGCTGCTCGGGCTGCTGCTCCTGGTCGCCGCGTGGGCGGGGCTCTCAACCGCGTGGTCGGTCGCCGCGGACCGGTCGTGGGAAGAGCTCGACCGGACGCTCGTCTTCACGGCGTTTCTCGTCGTAGGCCTCCTGCTCGGCGCCGCCGCCCCGCGGGCGTCCCGCGTCGCTCTCGGCGTGCTCGTCGCATCGCTCGGGGCGGCGTCGGTCTGGGCGCTGGCCGGCAAAGCGATCCCGGCGCTGTTTCCCGACGGCGGCCGTACCGCTCGGCTGCGCGACCCCATCGGCTACTGGAACGCGCTCGGGCTCGCGGCCGACATGCTGCTCGTGCTGGCGCTCCAGCTGGCGGCAGCGGGCCGGTCGCGCGCCGCCGTCGCAGGCGGCGCGCTCCTCGCCTATGCGGCCGGTGTCGCCGTGCTCCTCGCGGCGTCCCGCGCCGGGGTGGCTGCAGCGTTGCTCGGCGTCGGGCTCCTGATCTGGCTGCGGCGCGATCGCGTTCACGTGGCGCTGCTCGCTCTTGCCGCCCTGCTGCCGGCGGGCGCGCTCGCCGCGTGGGCCTTCAGCCGGCCCGCGCTCGTCGACGACGGCTACCCACGGGCGGATCGGGTCGCCGACGGGACGTGGTTCGGTCTCTTGCTGGTCGCCGGCGGGTGCCTGGTAGCGCTGGCGGCGCTCGAGCTGAGGCGCCGCCCTCTGTCGCCGCCGGTCCGGCGGGTCGTCGCCCGTACGCTCGGCGTCCTCGCCGTCTTAGCCGTTCTCGGCGCTGCGGGCGGAGCGATCGCGAACGTGGGCAGAATCGCCGACGAGTTCCGCGGCGGCGAGGTCACGAACAGCCCGGACCGCTTCCGCAGCCTCAGCTCGAACAACCGTCTGGAGTGGTGGAGCGAGGCCTGGGACATCTTCACCGCCGACCCGCTCGTCGGCGCCGGTGCCAACACCTTCGAGGTGGCACGCAAGCGGTACCGCGAGGCTGCCTCGCCGGTGACCGAGCCACACAGCGTGCCGCTGCAGTTCCTCGCGGGCCTGGGCCTCGTCGGCGCGGCGCTCTTTGCCGCGCTGGTGGCGGCGGCAACCATGGCTGCCGTCGCCGCGCGCCGACGTCTCCAGGGGGAGGAGCGGGATGCGGCTGCCGCGCTCTCGGTAGCGCTCGCCCTGTGGCTCGCCCACGCGCTCGTCGACTATGACTGGGACTTCGTCGCGGTGACTGGACCCGCCCTCTTCGCCGCCGGCGCTCTCGCCTCGGCGGGACGGGCTTCGAGCGCCTCGAGACGGCCGCTGGCCGCTCTCGCCGTGAGCGCGGTGGCGGTCGCGGGGATCGCCTCGGTCCTTACGCCGTGGCTCGCCGAGCGAAGCGTCCGCGAAGTCGGAGACGCAATCGACCGCGGACAGCTCGACAGGGCCGAGGACTTGGCCCGCAGCGCTCAATCGCTCGACCCGCTCTCGCTCGCTCCGGTGCTCGCGCTCGCGCGCGTCGAGGAGGCGAGGCGCGAGCCCTCGGCCGCGCTTGCCGCCTACCGCGAGGCCGTCCGCCTCCAGCCGGAGAACCCGGAGCCGTGGTACGAGCTCGGTCTCTACGAGTTCGACCGGGGCTACCGCTGTTCGGCGTACGTGGATCTGAACCAGGCCTACACGCTCGATCCCGCCGGCCGGCAGTGGGTGCGCGGCGGGCCGCTCGACCAGGCGCGAGCCTGGGTGAACAGGGGCAACTGCTAGCTGCCGACGATCAGGGCAAGATGGGCGCCGAGCAGGTCGGAGCCGCGGAGGCCATCGAGCGGGCCGACGATCTTGAGCCTTAGATCAGTTGCGAGCCGCACCGCCTCCGGCCGGTAGCCGGGCCGGAACATCACGAGCGTCCGGGTGAAGTCGCTCCGCGGCGCGTTACCGACGGTGCCGATCGTGTAGCCGAGCCCTTGCACCTTGGCCGCCTTCGCCGCGGCGGCTCCCGTGCGGCCGCTCCCGTTCAGCACGATCACCGACGTCTCGGCGCGCGAGAGCTTCGGCGCACCGATTGGCGCGACCGCGCGCGGCTTCGCTTTCACCGGCGCGAAGACCTTCGCCTCGGCGGCCTGGCGCACGTGCTGGGAGACGGGCTTCGCCAGCAGGGTCACGCCCAGGATGAGCAGCAGCACGAGCTCTGCGGCGGCAACCGCTGACGCGACGAGCGTGGCCGTGCGCCACGGCGAGCTGACCTGGGGGAGGGAGTGCTCCACGGCCGCCTTGATTCGCCCGCGGCGCCCAGGCTCCTTCTCCTAGGGCTGGATCGACTCCCAGGTCAGCTGCAATCCGTCGGCCAGCGATACCTGCGCCCGCCAGCCGAGCTCCCGGTCCGCGCGGCCCACGTCGAGGACGCTCCGGCGGGCGTCGCCGGCGCGCGCCTCGCGCTGGCGGGGCTCGGCCTCGACTCCGAGCGTCTGCGCGCACAGGCGATGCAGCTCGTTCACGGTCGTCTCGATTCCCGTGCCAACGTTGAAGACGCCGCCGTCGGCCTCGGCCCCCGCCAGAAGCGCGGCCACCACGTCACCGACGTAGACGAAGTCTCGCGACTGCTCGCCGTCCCCGAACACGAGCGTCTCCTCGCCGCGCGCGAGCCTCTCCATGAAGATCGAGACGACGCCGCCCTCGAGCTCGGCGGACTGGCGTGGCCCGTAGACGTTCGCGAAGCGAAGGACGACGTGTCGGGAGCCGTGGATCCGGTTCCAGCCGGCGACATAGGTCTCGGCGGCGAGCTTGGCGATCCCGTACGCCGAGACCGGCCGCCGTTCCGCGTCCTCGGTCGCCGGCCGCTCCACCTCGCCGTAGATGGCGCCGCCGGTCGAGGAGAAGACGAGCCGCGCGCCGGAGGCTCTGGCCGCCTCGAGCGCATTGACCGTGCCGACCACGTTCACGGACGCATCGAAGCCCGGTCGCTCCATGGAGGTGCCGACGTCCGCCTGCGCTGCGAGGTGGTACACGACGTCCGCCTTCGCGTCGAAGGGCTCTCTGATGTCGTGCTCGACGAGCTTGGCTGCTTCGTTGACGAAGTCACGGCGGCCCGTGGACAGATCGTCGATCACGGTCACGTCGTCGCCGCGGGCCACGAGCGCGTCGACGACGTGGGAGCCGATGAACCCCGCTCCCCCGGTGACGATCGCCCGCATCGCCGTATCCTACGGGCAGATGTTCGTGAGCTTCGAAGGCCTCGACGGCTCCGGCAAGACGACTCAGGTCGAGCGCCTGCGAGCCCACCTCGAGGCGGACGGGCGCGAGGTCGTCACCGCTCGCGAGCCGGGCGGGACGACGCTGGGCGAGCAGCTTCGCGCGCTCGTGCTGCACGGCCGCGAGATGAGTCCGTGGGCGGAGGCGCTCGTCTACGCCGCAGCGCGCGCGGAGCTCGTGGCGGAGGTGATCGAGCCGGCGCTCGAGCGTGGTGCCGACGTGCTGCTCGACCGGTATTTCGACAGCTCCGTCGCCTACCAGGGGGTCGGCCGCGGCCTCGGTCTGCACGAGGTGCTCGAGCTGAACCTGCTCGCAGTCCGGGGCCGCGTCCCGGACCGGACCTTCGTGCTCGCGGTCGACCCCGCTCGATCGCTCGAACGGGTCGGCGGGACGCGGGACCGGATCGAGCGCGAGGATGAGGCCTTCCACGAGAAGGTCGCGGCCGGTTACGAGCAGCTCGCTGCGCTCTTTCCCGAACGCCTCATCGTCCTCGACGGCGCGCTCGGCGCCGACGAGCTCGCAGAAAGGATCGTGCATGACCTTCGCCGGCTTGACTGATCAGCCCGAGGCGCGCCGCCTGCTCGCGGCCGCCGTGACCGAGGGACCCGCGCACGCGTACCTCTTCCACGGACCGGCGGGCGTCGGCAAGCGGGCGGCGGCCCGCGCGTTCGCCGCCGCGCTGATCGGCGACGAGCGCCGAGTGCTCGCCGGGACGCACCCGGACCTCTTCCTGCTCGAGGCGCTCGGCGAGATGATCCGGATCGACGAGGTGCGGTCGCTCCACCGCGACCTGCACATGCGACCGTACGAGGCCGACTGGCGCGTCTATGTGATCTCCGACGCGCACCTGCTGAACGAGGACGCGGCGGATGCTCTGCTGAAGGACCTGGAGGAGCCTCCGTCCTACGCGGTGATCGTGCTCGTGGCCGACGAGCTGGGGCCGCTGCCCCCGACGATCCGCTCCCGGTGCCAGCTCGTGCCTTTCCGCCGCGTGCCGGAAGCAGTCATCCGCGCTCTGTTCGCCGAGCGCGCGCCCGGGCTGTCCGAAGCGGAAGCGAAGGCTCTCGCACGCGTGTCTGGCGGCCGCCTCGACCGGGCCGAGCGGCTGCTCGACCCCGAGGCGCGTGGTCGGCGCGCCGAGTTGCTTCGAGTCGCGCGCGCCCCGTACGCCGAGCCCGAGCTCGACCCGGCCGACGCAGCGGCGGTCGTCATGGATGCAGCGCGGCTGGCCGGCGTCGCCGCGAAGGAGCGCGCGGAGGCGGAGCTCGCGGGCATCGAGCTCACCGCCCGCGATGCGGAGCAGCGGCTGCGCCGGATCCAGCGTGGCGCGGAGCGGGAGCAGTTGCTCGCCTCGCTCGAGGAATTGGCCTCCTGGTACCGCGACCTCGTGGTCGTCGCCGTGGGCGCCGAACGAGCCGCGGTCCACGCGGACCGGATCGATCTTCTGCGCGAGGACGGCACGCGGGACCGGGCACCAGATGCTGAGGCGGCGGCCGAGCTCGCCCGCGCGGCCTGGCGGACGCTGGAGGAGTTCAATCTCAACCCGGCGCTTGCGCTGGAGGCGCTCTTCGTCGAGTTGAAACGGGCGTTTTCCAGCACATTAGTGGTTTGAAGACGGAATGCTTTCGCGAAGTAAAGATCCCTCAAAAGGGGTTGCGAGGCCGCCGCAGACGGCTAAGACTTGGTGGGACGTTCGGGCGGAGCGTCGCTAGACCCGTCTCTCCACATGAAGGAATCCGGTTGGCTGCAGTTCCGTCCATAGGTCGCGCAAGCCTCGTCGAAGCTCCCCGGGTCGCCCCGCAGGCTGCCGCGACCGAGGGACTGTACGAGCGTCACGCCGCCAAGATCCAGAGCTACTGCCATCACCAGCTCGGGTCGCGTGAGGAGGCGGAGGACGCCGTGCAGACGACGTTCATGAACGCTTTCCGCGCGCTCGGACGCGGTGTCGTGCCCGAGGCGGAGTCGGCCTGGCTGTTCAAGATCGCCGAGAACGTCTGTCTCTCGCGGCGGCGTTCCTCCTGGCGCCGCGGCAAGATCGAGAGCCCCAGCGACTTCGGCGTCATCGAGGAGATCGTGCCCGGGCCGAGCCTCCAGCGCGACGAGTTGATCGGGATCGAGGACGCGCTCGCGTCCATGCCCGAGCAGCAGCGCCGCGCCATCCTGCTGCGGGAATGGCAGGGCCTCTCCTATCGCGAGATCGCCACCGAGCTCGAGGTCTCCCAGTCGGCCGTCGAGACGCTGATCTTCCGCGCGCGCCGCTCGCTGGCCCAGGGGCTGGAGCAGCCGGACTCGATCAAGCCGAAGCGGAAGAGCTTCCGCCGCGCGCTGCACATGGTCGACTTCGGGACGATCGCTGCTGCGCTGAAGACGCTGCTCGCGGGTGGGGCCGCCCTGAAGGCAACGGCAGCCGCTGTTGCCGTCACCGCGGCGGTTGGAACCGCCGCGACCGTGGCGCCGGAGCTGAAGCTGAAGGCGCCCAAGCGCCAGGCCGTAGCGCTCGCAGCGCCGGCGGCCTCGACGCGCTCCGCACCCTCTGCGCCGGCCGCTGTGCTCGCCGCGCCCAGTCCGCGGGTCGAACGGGTCGCGGTCACGCCCGCGCCGGTGTTCAGGCCCGTCAAGCAGAAGGCGGCCCATGCCGAGGTCGGCCACTCCGCTCCCGCGCGAGCGCTTGCCCGGCCAGTGGCCTCGGAGCCCGCCCAGGTCGCACCGGTGGAGCAGCAGCCCAGCGCCGAGGCCGCCCCAGCCCCAGTGGTGGAGGAGCCGAAGCACGAGAAGACGCCGCCGGCGTCAGAGCCCGCCAGGCGCGAGCCCGCCGGAAAGAGTGGGGAGGGCAAGAAGGACGAGGGCAAGCACGAGGGCAAGGCCAGGCCGGAGTCACCGGGGGCCGCCGCGGCCGCTGTAACCACCGCCGAGCCGGTCGTCTCGGCGCCCGCGGAGCGGCGGCACGGCAACTCGAAGAACCATGGCGGCGACGGAAAGGCGAAGGAGTCGCCGACGGTCGCGCAGGCGCCCGCTCCCGAAGCGGTCACCGCAGCTGCGCCGGCTCCCGTCGAGGTCGCAACGGATCAGAGCTCGAAGAAGGAACGCGGCCGCGGCGGACACGCCAAGCGTGAGCTCACTGCGGTACCAGCCGTCCTCACCGCGGCGGCTCCGGTCGCGACAGCTGCCGCGACGACGGCGGCTCCTACAGCCGACCCGGCCGTCGCCACCCTTCCCGTCGCCGAGTCGAGCGACTCGGGCTGGGGCGGCAAGGGCGACGGCCACGGCAAGCGCAAGGGCAAGTAGCGCCCGGCTCGCGGCTCTCGGAGCTCGCGGGAACGGCTAACCTAGGCCCGCGCCGACGTAGCTCAGCTGGTAGAGCACTTCACTCGTAATGAAGGGGTCCGCGGTTCGAATCCGCGCGTCGGCTCCTCATCGGACTACTCTGAGGGCGTCCGGGAAAGAGGACGTCGTGCGCCGCCTCAACAA
Source organism: Gaiellaceae bacterium (assembly GCA_035525905.1). Classification (GTDB taxonomy): domain Bacteria; phylum Actinomycetota; class Thermoleophilia; order Gaiellales; family Gaiellaceae; genus Gaiellasilicea. The sequence continues at coordinate 17,306 of DATLDK010000104.1, forward strand.
TCCCTTCTGGCTCGCGGAGGCACATTCCGCCTATCCAGCTCTCACGGAGCCGATCGAGGTGGACGTTGCAGTGGTGGGTGCCGGCATCACCGGTACGACAGCTGCGTACCTGCTGAAGAGGGAAGGCCTGAGCGTGGCGCTGCTCGAGTCCGACCGGCTGTGCGCAGGGGCCACGGGGTACACGACGGCCAAGCTCACGGTCGGCCACAGCCTGGTCTATCGCGAGCTGATCGACTCATTCGGCGTCGAGACTGCGCGCGCGTACGCCCGCTCGAACCAGGAGGCGATCGAGCGCGTCGCAGCCATCGTCGACGAGCACGTGCTCGACTGCGACTTCGAACGCGCGGGCAACTACGTGTACACCGAGGCGCGCGGCTCCGCCGGCAAGATCGAGCGCGAGGCCGAGGCGGCGCGCGCAGCCGGAATCGACGCCGAGCTGACTACGGAGACCGACCTTCCCTACCCGGTGGCAGCGGCCATCCACGTACCGGGTCAGGCGCAGTTTCATCCGTGGAAGTACGTGGCGGGGCTGGCAGGCGTGGTGGCCGGGGACGGCAGTCATGTGCTCGAGCGGACGCGGGCGACGGGCGTTCGCGCCGGCGATCCCTGCACCGTCCAGACGACTGGAGGACCCGTCCGCGCGCGCCACGTCGTGATCGCGACCCAGCTCCCGTTCGCCGATCGAGGGCTCTTCTTCGCAAAGGCGCACCCCGTCAAGTCCTACGCGATCGCGGCCCTCATCGAGGAGGGGCACGCGCCGCGCGGCATGTACATCAGCGTCGACCAACCCACGCGGTCCGTGCGTTCCACACCTGGCGAGGGCGGACGCGTCTTGATCGTGGGCGGGGAGAGCCACCGCCCCGGGGAGGACAGAGACACGACCGCTCGCTATCGCAGGCTCGAGGAGTTCATGCACGAGCGCTTCGGCGTGGAAGCTCCAGCCTGGCACTGGTCGACGCACGACTACGCGCCGCTCGACCGACTCCCGTACATCGGACGCCTACGCCGAAATGACGGCCGTGTCCTCGTCGCGACCGGATTCTCCAAGTGGGGGATGACGAAGGGAACTCTGGCCGCCTCAATCCTCACGGACGCGATCCTCGGACGGCCGAACGAGTACGCGGCCCTCTACGACGCGCATCGGGTGCACCTGCGGCAGTCGGCGCCATCGTTTGCGAAGGAGAATGGCCGAGTCGGGGTCGCCTTCTTCCGCGACCGACTGCGCCCACGCGACGGGCGCAGGGCGATCGAGGCGCTCAAGCCGGGCGAGGGCACGATTGCGCGCATCGGCCGCAAGCAGATCGCGGCTTATCGCGAGGATGGGGCGACGCTGCACCTGCTCTCCGCACGCTGCACCCATCTCGGCTGCATCCTCGGTTGGAACGCGGCCGACAAGGCGTGGGAATGCCCCTGCCATGGATCGCGCTTCGCCGGCGACGGGACGTTGGTCCAGGGCCCCGCGACGGTCGACCTCCCCCGCGAGACCCTTCCGCGCGTCTACCAGTCGCCGACGCTGCCGTCGGCGTAGAACACCCGCTGCGGCAGCTCGGGCTCGAACGGGTGAGCACGTACGACGTCCAGGTCGATCTCGATCCCGAGGCCCGGTAGCTCGCTCGGGTACGCGCGCATCCCGTCCTTGTCGATCCGGTGGGACTCGGTGACGACCTCCGTACGCCAGGGCACGTCGGCCGTGACGGCCTCGCAGATCAGGTACGAAGGCGTCGCCAGTCCGAGCTCGATCGACGCTGCGGTCGAGACGGGTCCCTGCGGGTTGTGTGGCGCGAGTGCGACGCGGTACGTCTCGGCGAGCGCGGCGATCCGGCGGGCCTCGCTCAGGCCGCCGCAGTGCGTGATGTCGGGCTGGAGCACGCTGCACGCGCCCTTCTCGAGCAGCTCGCGGAAGCCGTGCGCTCCGACCAAGCGCTCCCCGGTCGCGATCGGCGTCCGCACCGACCGCTGGATCGCGGCGATGTCGTCGGCCCGCTCCGGCCAGCACGGCTCCTCGAGCCAGTAGAGGCCGAACTGCTCGAGCGCCGCCGCGAACAAATGGCCCATACGAGGGCTCGGCCTGGCGTGGCAGTCGACCATGAGATCGATGTCGTCGCCGACCGCGTCGCGCATGGCGGCGACGCAGCGTTCCGCATGGCGGATGGGCGCCAGCCCCTCGAGCGGCATCGTCGGCGGCACAGCCATCGTCTTGAAGGCCGTGAAACCGCTCTCGACCATCGCGCTCGCGAGCTCGGCGAAGCGCTGAGGCTCTTCGCTCTCGTAGAAGTCCTCCATCTTGCCGCCTCCGAGGTGCCCGTAGAGCCGCACGTAGTCGCGGACGCGACCGCCCCAGAGCTGATGGCAGGGAACGCCGTGCACCTTGCCGAGGAGATCCCAGAGCGCGATGTCGATGCCGCTCATCGCCGTGCCGCGGACGATTCCGCTCGCGTGCCAGAAGTGCTGGCGGAACATCATCTGCCAGAGGTGCTCGATCCGCGTCGGGTCCTCGCCGACGATCAGCTCGGCGATGTCCTCGACCGCGCCGACGACGGCGCGGGTATGCCACTCGAGCGTCGCTTCGCCCCAGCCGTGCAGACCCGGTTCGTCGGTGACGACCCGTACGAACACCCAGTTCCGCATCCGCGCGTGGCAGACGTGGGTCTCGACGGCGGTGATCTTCACTTGACCTCGTTCAGCAGGCCGACGCTCTCCTCCACGACCCGCTCGACCTCACCGCGCTCGACGTTCGAGTTCGTGATCCCGTAGGCCCAGCGGTAGCGGTCCTGGTCGAGCAGGTCGTCGAGCGGGACGTCCTCGACGAGGTCGAGATCCTCGCTCGGCGGCAGGTAGCCCGCGTAGTCGTTCGTGTAGCCCAGGACGAAGGTCGTCTCGAACGGGCTGCCGTCGCGGATGCCCACCCCGCACTCGTTGAAGAGCTCGAACGGGTTCGCTGCGATGGCCGCGTCGCCGATGCGGAGCACCTGCAGCTCGGCGCGGACCGGCTCGTCCGGCCGCCGGGCCATGTCGGCGTACATCGCGAGCGCGGAGCGCTGGTACAGGACCGGGAAGTCCTGCGCCGACGTCGCGGTATGGACGCTCTCCGGCCACGCGTCGGGGAAGTCTGGGTCCGGCTCCTGCGAAAGAAGGGCGATCCGGCGCTCCAGCTCCTCGACGTCCCACGGGATGCCGCGGCGCCGTAGCTCGACCTCGATCGACGCGCCTCGTACCTCAGCCGCGTCCGTCGTCTCGATCTGCGCCAACGCTTCGAGCGCGGCCGCCGCAATCGCCCGACCGAGCTCGTCCCGGCCCTCGAAGCTGTGCCGGCGAGCCTCGCGGTTCCCGAACCAAAAGTCCCAGCCGGCGATGTCGCCGGCGCAGCCCTGCAGGAAGAGACATTCGACGCCGGGGCGGGCGGACTCGACGGCCTCGCGGAGAGGTCCGGGGAAGTCGGTGTTCCAGAGCAGCGATTCACCGCCGATCAGGGTGGGATGGCAGGCGAAGCTCACGACGACGGCGATCGGCTCGCCGTCCGCCGAGTCGACCTGCAGCACCGGCACGGTGTCGTCGACCGGCCGCTCGCGACGGACGCGGTTGACGCTGACGCCGGGTGCGCGGCCGGTTGCCGAGCCGACCCGTGCTGGCCGGCGGCCGCGCCAGGCCGAGTAGACGGCTCCCGCGAGCTGGTCCGGCAGCGAGTCGACCCACGGCGCGAACGAGCCGGTGTCGGCGAGCCCGGCCACCGTCGAGCCCCGCGAGACGCTCGGCGCGCTGTGGTTGTGAGCGGCGTTCACGAGCACGTGCTCGGGTGGGATGCCGGTCAGCTTCTGGACGCGTTCGCGTATGGCTGCCGTCATGTCGGCCCCGGCGAAGACGAGGTCGAGCGCGAGGATCGCAACCGTGTTGCGCCCGTCGTCGAGGACGAGCGCCTGGGCGATCATCGGCTCGTGAATGCCCTCAGCCAGGCCCTTTCGCGCCGACCAGCAGCCGTGCGGCAGGCCGCAGGGCGGGGTGACGTCGGCGCGTGCGACTCCTGCTGTGAGTGTCACTCGAGTTCCTTCCGGTCGACCTCGCGGGCGATCACGGCCACGTTGTCGCCCTGCTCGGTGGTGGCGATTGCGCGAATCACGCAGACGATCCCGTCGTTCTTCGCGTGCACGGTCTCCGGCTCGCGGTCCGGCCGCTCGAGGAAGTGCATGCGGCCGACAGGCTGGCCGGTCTCGACGCGCTGGCCGAGGTCGACGAGTGTCTCGAAGAGGCCAGACTCCGGTGCGAGCAGGTAGTTGTCGAGCTCGGTCGCCATCAGGAGCGTCGGCGGCCGTTCCCGGCCGGCGACCTCACCCGCGAGCACGCCGAAGTGCCGGAGCACGTTCGCGAGCCCGCTCGCCGCGAGACGATGGATCTCGGCGGTGACGTGCCCACCGCCGCCGAGCTCCGTGCTGACGACGATCTTTCCCTGCCGCTCAGCCTCGCCCACGAGCAGGCCTGTGCCGCCGATGTCGATGTAGACGCAGCACCAGTCGGTGTTCCACGCGAGCATCCCCTCGACCATCTGCCGCCGCTGCTCGGCGTCGTCCACCCAGTGCATCTCGGACCAGGGCAGGCAGAGTGCCGTGCGCCCGCCGCTATGGATGTCCACGACGACGTCCGCGAGGGGGAAGAGCTCGGTCGAGAGGAAGTGAGCGAGCTGCTCGTCCGCCGGGCCGCTCGGCGAGCCGGGGAACGATCGGTTCAGGTTCGCGCCCGACGGCCAGAGCCTCGTGTAGGCGCGCGAGGCCTCCGGCGAGGCGCAGGGGATGACGATCACCCGTCCGCTGATCTGGTCCGGCTGGAGCTCGCGCGCGAGGTTGAGCGCCGCTACTTGACCCTCCGGCTCGTCTCCGTGCACCCCGCCGATCACGAGCACCGTCGGGCCCGCGCCGTTCGCGATCGACACGATCGGGATCCAGAGATTCGACCAGCCGCTCTGGTTCGACGAGCGGGGGACGCGCAGCGTTCCGACCTGCTTGCCGCCTGCGGTGAGGTCGATCGTGCAGGAAACCGGTGACTCGCTCATGCCCGCAGGCGACTCTAGTGGATTGTTGACAATTTCGCTATGATCGACAATCTGGCCCGGCCGTCGCGGCATCGTTTCCGAGGAGCCCTGCTTGAAGATCACCGATGTCGAGGCCGTCGTCCTGCGGCAAACCGCCGTCAACGAGGGGATTGCCGACGGCAGCCAGGACGATCTCGTCATCCTGATCCACACCGACGAGGGCATCACGGGGATCGGGGAGGTCGATTCGGCGCCGGAGGCCGTCGCGGCCCTCGTCGGCGCCCCTGGCTCGCACGCGATCGCGCAGAGCCTGCACGAGCTGCTGATCGGCGAGGATCCGCTGGACGTCGAACGCCTCTGGGACAAGATGTATCGCGGCGTCATCTTCGTGGGCCGCCGCGGCATCGCGATCCACGCGATCAGCGGCATCGACATCGCGCTTTGGGACATCAAGGGCAAGGCGCTCGGCAAGCCTGTCTGCGAGCTGCTCGGCACCGTCAAGCACGAGCGGATCCGCGCCTACGCATCCCGGCTGATGCCCGATACGACGGAGGAGGTCACCGAAGCGGTTTCGGCGCTCCGTGACCAGGGGTTCACCGCGGTCAAGCTCGGCTGGGGCCCGCTCGGACAGGATCCCGATCACGACGTCCGCCTCGCTGCTGCCGCGCGCGAGGCGGGAGGAGACGGCGTCGAGATCATGATCGACGCCGGACTGGGTTACGTCGCGGACGCGGCGACGGCGATCCGCGTCGCGCGCGAGCTCGAGCAGCTCGGCGTCTACTGGCTCGAGGAGCCGTTCGAGCCCGACGAGTACGAGGCCTACGCCGAGCTCGCCGACTCCGTCGACTTGACGATCGCGGCCGGCGAGCAGGACGCGACGCGCTGGGGCTTCCGCGAGCTGATCGAGCGCGGGCACGTCGATCTGATCCAGCCCGACGTCACCCGCTGCGGCGGCATCACCGAGCTGCTGCGCATCGCCGCGCTCGCCGAGGAGCACGGCGTGGCGCTCGTGCCGCACGCCTGGAAGAGTGGGATCATCAAGGCGGCCTCGTTGCACGTGAACGCGGTGCTCGAGGGGGCGCTCTTCCAGGAGTACTGCGTGGCGGAGACGGAGATCAACACGAAGCTGACTCACGAGCTGCTGCCGATCGAGGACGACGGCTGCGTGGCCGTCCCGACCGCACCCGGGCTCGGAGTGGAACTCGACGAGGACGTCTTCTCGTCCCTACGCGTGGAGGCACCATGACCCAGATCTCGTCCGAAGCCGCCCGGGGGCTCGCCGCGCGCGCCAGTGCGGTGATTCCCGGAGGCGTCAACAGCGGCCAGCGCCGTGTTCCGGGGCTCGAGGACCTCGTGGTGACGGCCACGAGCGGCTCGACGTTCACGGATGCCGAGGGCCGCGTCTTCACCGACTACCACTCGGCCTTTGGCCCGCCGCTCCTCGGACACAACGATCCCGACGTCGACGCCGCGGTCGTCAACGCGTCGAGCCTGATGGGCGTCGGAGTCACGCCGGTCGAGATCGAACTCGCCGAGCGGCTCGTCGATGCGGTTCCCTCGCTCGAGAAAGTGCTCCTGACCGCGACCGGCAGCGAGGCGACCTTTCACGCGCTGCGGCTCGCTCGCACGGTCACCGGGCGCCGCCATGTGGTCAAGTTTCAGGGCTGCTACCACGGCTGGCACGACGCGGTTGCGCTGAACGTGATCTCGCCGGCCGACCGCGTCGGCGGCAAGGATCCGCTGTCGCAAGGGATCCTCCCCGAGGTTCTCGACGCGACGATCGTCTGCCGCTTCAACGATCTCGAGGACGTCGAGCGCGCGCTCACCGACCACGAGGTGGCGGCGATCATCCTCGAGCCGATCCCCCACAACATCGGCGCCGTCCTCCCGAAGCCCGGGTTCCTCGAGGGGCTGCGCGAGCTCGCCTCGAAGCACGGCACCGTGCTCGTCTTCGACGAGGTGATCACGGGCTTCCGCCACGGCCTCGGGGGCTACCAGGCGATCGCCGGCGTCACCCCCGACCTGACGACGCTCGGCAAGGCAATGGCCAACGGCTGGCCCGTGTCAGCGCTCGGCGGCAAGGCCGAGCTGATGGAGCTCTTCTCGACCACCCCGGGCCAGCCCGCCTTCTTCGCGGGCACCTTCAACGGGCATCCGGCGACCAGTGCGGCTGCACTCGCGACGCTCGACAAGCTCCAGCGCGAGCCCGTGCACGAGCACGTCTTCCGGCTGGGTGAGCGCGCGCGCGAAGGGCTGCGCGACGTCTACGCGCGGCTCGGCGTGCCCGTGGTCGTCGCCGGCTTCGGTTCGGTCTTCGTCACCTACTTCCTCGACGGGCCGGTGGAGAGCTACGACGATCTGCTCCGGAACGACGTCGACCTGTTCGTCGGCTACCGGCGCGAGCTGATGAGCCACGGCATCTTCGAGCTGCCCCTGAACCTGAAGCGGAGCCACTTCTCCTACGCCCACACCGACGAGGACGTCGACCGCCTGCTCGAGGCGACGGAGACCGCCGTCGCCGCTGCGCTGTCCGCCCGGGGTTGATCGTCACAGCTTGAGCTCACCCGTCTCCTGCACGATCGACCTCTCGGCTCCGGGCAAGCAGCTCGGCCGGCTCGCGCTCCCGAAGATCACGAATACCGGCGGCTGGGCGAGCACCTTCATTCCGATCGCCTCGATCGCCGACGGAGAGGGGCCGAGCGTGCTCGTCCTCGCCGGGAACCACGGCGACGAGTACGAGGGTCAGGTCGCGGCGCTGCGGCTGATCCAGGAGCTGGAGCCGAAGCAGGTCTCGGGCCGCGTCACGATCATCCCGGTGCTCTCCACGGCCGCGTCGAAGGCGAACACGCGGATGTGGCCGTCGGGCGTGAACTTCAACCGCTCGTTCCCAGGCTCGCCCGGGGGGCCGCCGAACGAGCAGCTCGCCGACTACCTCACCCGCTTCCTCTTTCCCCCGGCGGACGTCGTCATCGACATGCATTCCGGCGGCCGCACCGCCTGGTTCGTGCCGTGCTCGCACATGCACGTCGTCGACGATCCCGAGCAGCGTCGGGCGATGCTCGCCGGCATGCAGGCGTGGAACTCCGACTACCACTTCCTCTACATCGACGTGAACGGCACCGGCCTCCTGCCCGTGGAGGCCGAGGAGCAGGGCAAGCTCGTGATCACGACCGAGCTCGGCGGCGGCGGCCGTGTGCCAGCCGCCGTGCACGAGCTCGCCTGGAGCGGGCTCACGAATGTGCTCCGCCACGTGGGCGTCCTCGAGGGCGAGGTGCAGACCCGGGCTTCGCTCGGCAAGCCCGACGCGGTCATCCTCGACGGCCGCGATCCCGCGAACTACGTGATCGCGCCGGAGGACGGCATCTTCGAGGGCCTGCTCGAGCCCCCTGCGCCAGTGCGCGCCGGGGATCCCGTGGCGAGGCTCTGGTTCCCGGACACACCCGGCCGGCCGCCCGAGCTACTTCGGGCGCCGCTCGACGGCGTGCTCGCGGTGATCCGCTCGATCCCGGCCACCGAGGCCGGGGACGGCGTCTTCACGACCGGCCAGCCGATCGATCCGGCAGAGCTCGCCTGACGTGAGGGTGCTTGCGTGGCTCGGCGGACGGACGTTCGCGAGCCTGCGCAACCACCGCAACTTCCGCCTCTACTTCTTCAGCCATGCCGTGTCGTTCTCGGGCACGTGGATGCAGCAGATCGCCGCCTACTGGCTGGTGCTCGAGCTGACCGGCTCGCCGGTCGCGGTCGGCTCGCTCGCGCTGGCGCAGGCGCTTCCGGTGACGATGTTCGGGCTCTTCGTCGGCTCCGTGATCGACCGTTTCGACGTGCGGCGGATCCTGCTCGTGACGGAGTCCATTCTGAGCCTGAACGCCGCGACGCTGGCGCTTCTCACCTTGACGGGCGCGGTTGAGCTCTGGCACGTGTACGTGATCGCGACCTTCCAGGGCCTCGTGCTCGTGCTCGACAACCCGTCGCGGCACACGCTCGTGTTCAGGATCGTCGGCGAAGGCGACCTGCCGAACGCGGTCGCTCTCAGCTCCGCGCTCGGGACGATGGCGCGTATCGCCGGGCCGGGCCTCGGCGGCCTGGTGGTCGCTCTCGCGGGAACGGGCGAGGCATTCGCGGTCAACTCGCTGAGCTACCTCGCGGTGGTGCTCGCGCTGCTCGCGATGCGCGATCTGCGTCCATACGTCCCACCGGCCGTGCAGACCGGGTTTCGCAAGAGCATCCGCGTCATGCTCTCCTTCGTCCGCCGGTCCCGGCGGGTCGCGATCGCCTTCTTCGCCGTGCTCGCGCTGAGCACCGTCTCGTTCAACTTCGACGTCCTGCTGCCGCTGGTGGCCAGGCGGACGCTGGCTGCCGACGCCGACGTATTCGGCCTGATCGCTGCGGTCTTCGGCGCCGGAGCCCTCTGCGGCGCGCTCTTCCTGGCGACGCTCGGCAAGGCCAGCATCCGCCTGCTGCTGGCGGGTGCGGGTGGGTTCGGCGTGATCGAGCTCGCGCTTGCGCCGCAGCGACAGCTCCTTGCCGTCTGCGGGCTGCTCTTCCTGACGGGCATCTTCTACATGCTCTGGGGCACGAGCGCGCTCGCGTCGCTGCAGCTCGCAGCGCCTCAGCACCTGCGCGGCCAGGCCGCCAGCCTCTACTACTTCGCGTTCATGGGCGGCGCCCCGCTCGGCGGGCTGCTCGCCGGCTGGCTGACGGCGCAGGGCGGAACGAGGCTGGCCTTCGCGGTCGCCGGCACTTCCGCCATCCTCGTCGCCGTTGTCGGAACGACGGCTCTCTTCCGCCTCAAGCCCCGAGCTACCCGAATCGAAGGAGACTGGAATGCAGACCACGCATAGCTACACGCACTGCCGGTTCGGAGTCGCCACGCGCGACGTGACCCCGCCGGTGGGGATCTATGCGCGCTCCTGGGGCGCCGCCACACACGAGGTGGCGGAGGGAGTCCATCGGCCGTTTGCGGCCACCGCAGCAGTGTTCGCACCGCTCGGCGGCGACGAGCCGACGCTCGCCCTCGTCGCCGTCGATCTCGGCTGGTTCCAGTACCTGCCAGACGAGCGGAAGCTGCGCGCTTCCATCCTCGAGCGGACCGGGCTGGAGGACGAGGCGCTCCTGATTAATCTCTCCCACACCCACTCCGGCGCGAACGTGAACTCACAGCTCACCGACAAGCCCGGCAGTGACCTGATCGAGCCCTACATCGAGGAGCTGACCACGAGGCTCGCGGACGCGATCGTGGAGGCACGCGAGGCGCTCGCGCCGGCATGGGTCACGTACGGCGCCGGCCGCTGCGCCCTCGCGACGAACAGGGACTTCTGGGACGAGGACGCGCAGCGGTTCGCGGCCGGCTACAACCCCGGCGCGCCTGCGGACGACACGCTTCTCGTCGCGAAGGTCACCGGCGACGACGGCGAGCCGCGCGCGACGCTCTTCAACTACGCGTGCCATCCGACCACGCTTGCCTGGCAGAACCGCCTGCTCTCGCCCGACTACATCGGGGCGGCCCGCGAGGTGCTCGAGAACGCGTTCGGCGTCCCCTCGCTCTTCCTCCAGGGCGCCTCCGGCGAGCTCGCGCCCCGCGACGACTACGTCGGGGACACGGCCGTCGCCGACCGCAACGGCCGTCAGCTCGGCCATGCCGCTGCGGCTGCGATCGAGGCGCTGCCGCCGCCGGGGACGAAATTCGTCTACACGGGGATCGTCGGCTCCGGCGCCAACCTCGGCACCTGGGAATACCAGCCGTGCGAGGCCTGCCAGCTCGAGGCGAGCGAGCGGCTCGCCACGGGTGTGGGCCACGCGGACCTGCGCCGCAAGGAGACGCTCGGCGTCGTCGCGAGCGCCTCCGACGCCACTCCCGACTCGGTCCAGGAGCAGGAGAAGGCGCTGCGCCGCCGCTTTCTCAGCGAGGCTCTCGGCGACGACCCGGTCTACTCGATGCCGGTCTGGGCGTGGCGGCTCGGAGAGGCTCTCCTCGTCGCAATCGGCAACGAGCCGTACTCGATCTTCCAGACCGAGCTGCGGCGGCGCTTCGCCGGCACGCCGCTCTTCGTCCTCGGCGTCACGAATCGGACCCTCGGCTACCTGTCGCCGGAGGAGACCTACGGCACGGGCCTCTACCAGGAGCAGCAGTCCCCGTTCGCGCCCGGCTGCCTCGAGCAGACGATCGAGGTTGCAGCGAGCGCGCTCGAGGAGCTGCGCGGCAGCTGATCGCGCCATGAGGCTCGAAGACGCAACGGCCGCGGGCGCATTCGAGCCCGACCTGAGCCACTGGGAGGCGTGGCGCCCCGAGCAGGTCGCTGCTCTGCTCGCCGGAGTCCAAGCGCCATGGTGCGTCGTCGCCGGCTGGGCGATCGAGCTCTTTCTCGGCGAGCAGCGGAGAGAGCACGAGGACCTCGAGATCGCGGTGCCGCGCGATCGGTTCTCCGAGATTGCCGAGAGGCTCGCCGGGTTCGAGCTCTTCATCCCGGATAGCGACCTCACGGATCCGGGGCTCGTGTGGCCGTTCGCGCAGGCGCCGAAGGAGCTCGACGCGAACCACCAGACGTGGGTTCGGGAGCCCGGCTCGCTGCTCTGGCGGCTCGACGTCTTCCGCGAGCCCTCCGACGGCGACACGTGGATCTTCCGCCGCGATGAGCGGATCAGGCTGCCCTACAAGGATGCGATCGAGCACACCGACGACGGGATCCCGTACGCCCGGCCCGAGATCGTCCTGCTCTTCAAGGCGAAGCCCTCGCTGCGGCCGAAGGACGAGGCAGACCTTGCGGCGGTGTTGCCGAGTCTCGGGCGAGCCCGCCGCAGGTGGCTGGTCGAGGCACTCGCCCTTGTCCACCCCGGACACCCTTGGCTGGAGCGGATCTGACAGTGTCCTCGCGCTGCCGGCGGCCACAGCGCCCACTAGCTCTGCTCGGGAGTGTGGCAGACCGCCTCCAGCTTGAACCCATGGGGGTCGAGCCAGTAGGTCGCAAAGCAGTGCTCCCCGTACTGAGGGAACTCTTGTGGCTCGTCCAGGATGATCGACTCTCGCGCACTTGCCCACTGGTGCGCTTCCCGGACGACGTCTCTGCTCGCGACCAGGAATGCGAGGTGGTGGAGGCCCGTCTGGCCGCGCGAGTAGGTTCCCGGTTCCTCGGCTTGGTAGAAGAACAGCTGGGAGCCCAGGGCACCGTCAGGCGCGTAGTTGAGTGGTCCTTCAGGCCCTGTCTCGAACCACTCGCGCAGCCCGAGCACGGACATGAGATCGTCGTAGTACTGCCTGGCCGCGACGAGATCCGGAACGCCGATCCCGATGTGGTCGATGAATCCGGTTCGGGGCAAGCGGCACCTCGCGGTCGGGGAGGACGAGATCGTAGGCCACGCGCAGACTCATCCGGGCTTGCTTACGGTCGAAGAAGGCGTGGGTTCGTCGTTGCGGGCGGCTGACTAATAGTCGCCGACGCCGCCGTCCGGCCAGTAGCGCTGCGGCAGGCGCGCGTCGCGCGACGGGCGCTTCCGCGCCTCTGCCTCGTCGAGCTCGAGACCAAGCCCGGGACTCGAGGACGGCGTCACGTAGCCCGCCTCCGCGCGGGGCGCGTTCGGGAAGAGCTCGTACAGCGGCTCGAGCTCCATCCACTCCTGGATGCCGAAGTTCGGCACGGCCAGGTCCACGTGCAGGCAGGCCACGCCGTTGACCGGTGAGCTGGCGTGGTGGAGGGCCGAGCGCTGCCCGTGCGCCTCCCCAGCGGCGAGGATCTTCTTCGCTTCTGTGATGCCGCCGGCGTGGACCATGTCGATCCGGAGGTAATCGACGAGCTCGTTCTCGATCAGCGGCTGGAACTCCCACTTGTGCGCGAGCTGCTCCCCGGTCGCGATCGGGAGGTTCACCTTGTCGCGGACGAGGCGCAGCGACTGGGGGTTGAGCGGGCGGATCGGATCCTCGTAGAAGTACAGGCGATGCGGCTCGAGTGCGTGTCCGAGATAGGCCGACTCCGCCGGGCTGAACATCGTGTGCGCGTCCAGGATGAGGTCGACGTCGTCTCCGAGGGTCGCGCGCAGCGCCGACGTCGCCTCGATGGTCGCGACGATCGACGCCTGCGGGTCCCAGTGCGCGAGCGAGTGGTCGTCGAACGCGGCCAGGGGGCCGAACCGGAGTGCGGTAAAGCCCTGCTCGCGCCAGTGGAGTGCGTCCTCGATCAATGCCTCGACCGTCTCTCCCGTCAGGTGGCGATAGACGCGCACGCGATCGCGGGTCGGGCCGCCGAGCAGGTCGTAGACCGGGACGCCGAGTCGCTTCCCCTTGAGATCCCACAGCGCGATGTCGATCCCGGCGACCGCGCTCATGATCACCTGACCGGTCGACCAGAAGGTGCCGCGGACGAACTCGCTCCACCAGTGCTCGATCTTGCCCGGATCCTGCCCGACGAGCTGCTCGCCGAAGTGGTCGAGGATCCCGAGCACGCCGCGTCCGCGACCGGCGAGGCTCGCCTCGCCGATCCCCGTCAGCCCCTCGTCGGTGCGGACGAGGACGATGATCACTGCGTAGTCGTATCCCGGCCCGACGCTCACGGGTAGGGTCTCGATCTCGGTGATCCGCATCACCGCGAGCCTATTCCCTGGCCATGCGCATCGGCGTCCTCAGCGATCTCCACTGCGAGCTGGAGCCGGCAGGCTCACGCTGGATCAACGTGTTCGAGCCCGAGCACCTCGACGAGCGGACGGACGCGGCCCTCGCGTGGTTCGCCGAGGTTCGCGTCGATCTGATCCTCGTGCTCGGCGACGTCGTCCAGTTCGCCAACCTGAGCGATCTCGAGCACATGTTCTCCCGTTTGGCCACAGCGAGCGCTCCGGTGGCGACCGTGGGGGGGAATCACGACCTGCGCCTGGGCGACGACTTCGCGCACGCTGCTCGTGAGCATGGAATCCGCCTGCTCGATCAGGAGCCGCTCGACGCGGTCACCGGCGTGGGCGTCGCGCGGGGGCCGGCCCCGCCCCAGTACGTGGGTCGGCTCGGCAGCTGGCCGGGGGACGCTGACCTCGTGATCGTGGCGTCGCACTTCCCGCTTCTCTCCGAAGCAACCAAGGTGGCCGCCGCCGGACTGCCGTACGCGGGCGACCTCGTGAACCGCGGCGAGCTCGAGGGCCGGCTGCGCTCCGACGGGGGGCCGAAGCTCGTCCTCAGCGGGCACATCCACGCGCGCTGCTCGACCCACGAAGGTGCGCTGCTGCAGCTCACGGTGGGCGCGCTGATCGAGCCGCCCTTCGACGCCACACTCGTGGAGATCGACGGTACGGGCGTCCGGCGCACCGCTCGCCGCCTCGGCGAGCCCGCGTTGACCGATCCTGTCTTCGCTCCCGAGGACGAAAACTGGCTGTGGAGCGGCGATCGCTGGGCGCGGGCGTGATCGTCGACGTCCACACCCATGTCGGTGAGTACCCGCTGCACATCACCGAGAAGTTCGCCTCCGAGGCCCGCGCGCTCTGGCCGGACGCGCCGCTCGGCGGGACGCTCGACGACCATTACACGGACGCGCTCGCCGACGTCGACCGCGCAGTCGTGCTCGCGTTCAACGCTCCTGCGGCGGGCTTCGTCGTCCCGAACGACTACGTCGCCGACTACGTGGCTCGCGACCGTGCGCGGCTAGTCGGCTTCGGTGCTGTCGACCCTTCCGACCCCTCGGCGATCGATGAGCTCGAGCGCATGCGGGGCGACCTCGGCCTCGTCGGCTGCAAGCTCGGCCCGATCTACCAGGACGTCGATCCTCTCGGCCCCGAGTTCCTTCGCGTCTGCGAGGCGCTCGAGCGGCTCGAGCTCCCGATGCTGATCCACCAGGGGACGACGTTCGCTCGCGCCGGGTCGCTGCTGCAGGCGCGGCCGATCCTGCTGGACGAGATCGCGCTCCGCTACCCGAGGCTCAAGATCGTGATCGCCCACCTCGGGCATCCCTGGTTCGACGAGGCGATCGCGGTCGTCCGCCGCCATCCGCACGTCTACGCCGACATCTCCGCGTTGGTGAGTCGTCGCTGGCTGCTGTACCAGGCGCTCGTGAGCGCAGTCGAGTACCGCGTCGACCACAAGCTGCTGTTCGGGACCGACTACCCGTTCTTCTCCGCGCTGCAGACGATCGAGGGGCTCCGGTCCGTCACCGGCAAGGCGTTCGGGCCCGACATGCCGGTCGTCGAGGAGCAGGTCGTGGAGGACATCATCCACCGCCCGGCGCTCGACCTGCTCGAGATCGCCTAGCCGGCCGGGACGTGCTCGGCTGCGAGCGCGGCGACGGCTTCGGCAGCCGCCGAGATCTCTGCGTCGCCGATCAGCCGATGGGTGACGAACCGCACACGGCTCGTGTCGCGCTCCATGCCGCGCACGCCGCGCTCGGCCAGGAGACGCAGGAACTCGTCCGGGTAGAGCTCCGTGCCGCTGACGTCGACCAGGACGATGTTCGTCTCGATCTCGGCCGGCTCGACGTCGATGCCCGGGATCTCCTGGAGCAGCGCGCCGAGCTCGCGCGCCCGTCGGTGGTCGTCGGCCAGGCGGTCAACGAGCGTGTCCAGAGCGATGAGCGCGGCGGCCGCCGACATTCCGGCCTTGTGCACGCTGGCGCCGCCGAGCCGGCGCAAGGTGCGCTGCGCGAGCTCGATCACCTGCGTGCGGCCGGCGAGGATCGTGCCCATCGGGGCGCACAACCCCTTGTTGAGGCTGACCGCCACCGTGTTCACCGGCGCCGCGAGCTCCGACACCGGGACAGCGAGCGCGACGGCCGCGTTGAAGAGCCGTGCCCCGTCGAGGTGGACGTAGGCGCCGTGGCGCTGCGCCACTCGCGCCAGCTCGGCCGTCAGCTCGGGGCTCAGAACCGTGCCGCCGGCGCGCGTATGCGTGTTCTCGAGCACGAGCATCAGCGCGCCCGTGTCGACGATCGCCTCCTCCACCTCCGCCGGGTCGAGCCGCCCGTCCTCCGCCCAGAGCGACCAGGGCTCGAGGCCGGCGATCTCCTCGATCCCCATCTCCTCGGAGGTGAGGACGTGCGAGGAGGCTTCGAGGACGACGGTGCTGCCCCGCGGAGCGATCGTCAGCAGCGCCACCAGGTTGGCCATGCCGCAGGTCGGTACCCAGAGGCCGGCCTCTTTGCCGAGCAACGCGGCCATGCGCTCCTGCAGCTCGTTGACGGAAGGATCCTCGCCGAAGGTGGCCCAGCCGAGCGGTGCGGCGCGCATCGCGTCCCACATCTCCTCTGTCGGCGCTGCGTGGAGATCGGAGCGGAGGTCGATCACCTGCGCAGCAGGTGACGGCCCGGGCGGG
This sequence comes from Gaiellaceae bacterium, assembly GCA_035525905.1. GTDB lineage: Bacteria > Actinomycetota > Thermoleophilia > Gaiellales > Gaiellaceae > Gaiellasilicea. Next base: position 33,598 of record DATLDK010000104.1, read on the forward strand.
CGCCCGTGTGCTCGGCGCCGTCGACGACGAGGACGCCGTTGACGAGGACGTGCTCGATCCCTTTCGCGTACACGGTGGGATGGTCGCGCGTCGAGACGTCGTCGAGGTCCTCCCAGTCGAACACCACCACGTCTGCGCTGTAGCCGGCGCGGAGGAGACCGCGGTCCCAGAGCCCGAAGTGAGCTGCGGGCATGCTCGTCATCTTCCGGATCGCCTCTTCCAGCCGCAGCGTCCCCTGCTCCCGGACGTGGTGGGTGAGGTAGTGGACGTGGCCGGCGAAGCCGAGCGGATGCTTCATGATCTCGGCCAGCGGCCCCGTGTCCTGCACCGTGAACGTATCCACCCCGAGGCAGAAGAGTGGGTGGCCGATCATCTCCGCGAGGTGCTCGTCGGTGAAGAGCGTCCCGACGGTGAGGATTGCTTCGTAGTCCGGGCCGGCGTCGGCGAGGATGTCGAGGTAGCACTCCCACGGGTCCTTGCCGAGCTTCTCCGAGATCTGGCGGAAGTTGAGCCCGCCCAGGTCGGGATGCTGAGGCGTCGCCTGGAAGTGCACGCGCTCCCACTCTCCCTTGTGGATGAAGCGCCAGTAGCGGTCGCTCTCGTTGCGCATCCGTGCGCGGAGGGCCGGGTCGCGCAGCTTCGCCGCCGCCGCCTCGGGCCCGTCCTCCGCCACCCACGGCGGCAGGATCCCGGCCATCTGGCCGAGCCCCTCTCGGAACGGGGTCGTGTCGGCCAGGACGTCCAGCCCCGTCTCGCGGCTCGCCGCCATCTTCTCCACCGCCTGCTCCCAGCCACGCTCCGGCGCGTTCGTGTTGTGGCGGACGTTGAGGTGCGAGATCTCCGCCCGCGTCCCGCCGGCCCGCGCCACGGCGAGGAACTCGTCGATCGCCTCGAGTAGGCCGGAGTCGCGATTACGGACGTGGCTCGTGTAGATGCCGTCGTACTCGCCGGCGACGGCGTTCAGCCGCATCAGCTCGTCGGTGGTCGCCTCCCGGCCGGGGTTGAACTCGAGCCCGGTCGACATGCCGAGCGCGCCGGACTGCATCGCCTCGTGGACGAAGCCCTCCATCGCCGTCATCTGCTCGGCGCTCGGCGTCGAGCCCGCCACCCCGGCGGCGAGCCGGATCGCGTTGTGGCCGACGAACCAGGCGAAGTTCGGCGTGTGGCCGACCTCGGCGAGAAACTCCAGGTGCTCGCCGAACGTCGACCACGGGATGGTTGGCTTGTCGAAGCCGAACGAGTGCAGGCGGCTCCGGATCGTCGGCTCCGAGGCGTCCGTGACGGGCGCGTAGCTCCAGCCGCAGTTGCCGACCACCTCGGTCGTGACGCCCTGCCGGATCGTGCTCTCGGCGGTCGGGTTGGCGAGGATCGAGAAGTCGCTGTGGCTGTGCGGGTCGACAAAGCCGGGGCAGACGATCTTGCCGGTCGCGTCGATCACGCGCTCCGCGGTCGCCGACGCGCCGAGGCGGCCGACCTCGGTGATCTTGCCGCCCTCGATCGCCACGTCACCGAGGTAGGGCGGGCTGCCGGCGCCGTCGGCGACCCAGCCGTTCCGGATCAGGACGTCGAGCACTTACTTCTTGACGGGCGTGTCGCCGACGTGCGGGCCGAGCCGGGGGTCGAGGATGTCCCGGAGCCCGTCGCCGAGGAGGTTGAAGCCCAGCACCACGATCATGATTGCGGCGCCGGGGAAGATCGACAGCCAGGGCGTGATGTCGATGTAGGTGCGCGCGGTGCTCAGCATGCTGCCCCAGGCAGCCTCGGGCGGTTGCGTGCCGAGCCCGAGGAAGCTGAGCGCCGCCTCGGCCAGGATCGCCACCGACAGGTAGACCGAGACGAGGACGAGGAGCGGGGCGCCGATGTTCGGGATCACGTGCTTCGCCATGATGCGCAGCCCGCTCGCCCCGAGGGCACGCGACGACTCGGTGTACGGGTAGCCCATCACCTCGAGCACCGCGCCCCGCACGACGCGCGCGAACGCGGGCAGGATGACGATGCCGATCGCGATCATCGCATTGCGGCGGTTCGGACCCAGCAGGCCGGCGATCATGATCGCGAGGACGATCCCCGGCAGCGAGAACATGATGTCGACGAGCCGCATCAGCACCGTGTCGACGATCCCCTTGTAGTAGCCCGCGAGCAGGCCGAAGAGCACGCCGCCGACGAAGGCGATCGACACGGAGATGAGGCCGACCTGGAGCGACACCTGCGCGCCGTGGATGATGCGCGCCATCGTGTCTCGCCCGAGCTCGTCGGTGCCCATCGGGTGAGCCCAGCTCGGCGGTTCGAACCGCAGCGACGCGAGCTCGTCGGGGTCGAGTCGCCAGAGCTGCGGCCCGAGCAGCGCGACGAGGACGTTGAAGACGACGATGGCAGCCCCGGCCAGCCCGATCGGGTTCCGCCACTTGCCCAGCCGCGCGAAACGGCGGTGACGGGTCTCGCCCCAGGTGTCCACCTCTGCGGTCGTCATTCCTGCGAGATCCTGGGATCGAGAACGCCGTAGAGCAGGTCGACGAGCAGGTTCGCGAAGATGAACGTGCACGCGATCAACAGCGTCATCGCCTGGATGACGGGGTAGTCGCGGCCGAAGATCGCCTGCAGGAGCACGTAGCCCACGCCGGGCAAGCCGAAGATCGTCTCGATGATGGCCGCGCCGCCGATCAGCACCCCGATCTCGAAGCCGATGATCGTGACGACGGGAATCAGGGCGTTCCGCAGCGCGTGCTTGGAGATCACCGTCCTCCGGCCGACGCCTTTCGCGCGAGCAGTCCGGACGTAGTCCTGCCCGAGGACCTCCAGCATCGTCGCGCGGACCATGCGCATCACGATCGCCATCGTGAACACCGAGATCGAGATCGCGGGGAGGATGAACTGGCTCAGATTCCCGATCGGGTCGTCGAACGGAGAGATGTAGACGAGCGGCGGGACCCAGCCGAACGCGCGCGAGGTGAACAGGAGCAGCAGGGTGGCGAGCCAGAAGCTCGGGATGCTGAGCCCGACGAGGCCGCCGACCCGCGCCCCCAGGTCCCAGCCGCTGTCACGCTTGACCGCGGAGAGCACGCCGAGCGGAACGCCGATCACGGTGGCGATCAAGAGCGCGAGGATGACCAGCTCGAGCGTGACGGTGAGCGCATCGACGACGATGTTCGAGACCGGCTCGGTGTTGCGCAGCGAGAAGCCGAAGTCCCCCTGGAAGATGCCGCTGATCCAGCGCCAGTACTGCTCCGGGTAGGAGCCGTTCAGGCCGAGCTGTTCACGTGCCTGCTCCTTGACCGCCTCACTGGCGGTCTGGTCGCCCCCGAAGAGGATGTCGATGATGTCGCCGGGCAGCAGCCGGACCATGAGGAAGATCCCGATCGAGACCACGAAGATGGTCGGGATCGCGAACGCAATCCGCCGGAGGATGTAGCCGCCCATGCGCGCCCGGTCCTACCGGCCCCGGCAAAAAGACGGAGGGACGCCGCCGCTGCGGCGCCCCTCCGGTTCGACGGGACTGCTGTCGGTCACCCGTTCAGCCACACGTTGCGGAGCCCCGTGTTGAAGTCGCTGAAGGCGACGTACATGTTCTGCACCCGCTTGCGCACGACCTGGTACTTCTTGATCGCGACGAGCGGGATCTGCACGGGATTGAGCATGAGCTCGCGCTGTGCAGCCTTGTAGATCGGGATGCGCTTCGCCGGGTCGAGCTGGATCCGACCGTTGCCGATCCCTCTCCAGGCCTTGACCGCCCGGTACTCCGGGTACCAGATGTTGAACACGGGCGCCGCCGGATGGAACTCGGCCACGTACCCGTCGACATCGCCGCGCATGCCGCGGCCGGTGAGATCCCAGTCGAAGGTGCCCCGGCCGTTGTTCGCGGCGAAGGTGCCCGCCTCCTGGGCGACGATCTCGACGTCGATCTTGAGCTGCTTCAGCTGCGACTGGACGACCGCCGAGATGAGCGGATAGTCCTGCTGCGCGAAGGTCGTCATCGTGACCTTGAAGCCGTTCGCGTAGCCGGCGTCCGCCATCAGCTTCTTCGCCAGAGGCAGGTCGAACTTCTCGTACTTCTCCTTGAGCTCCTTGTCCGAGAGCGGCCAGGGGCCGTAGCCGGGCGGAACGTGCCCGGAGTACTCCGCCTCGCCGCTGTAGACCCGGCGGATGATGTCCGCACGGTTGATCCCGTGCATGACCGCCAGGCGTACGCCCTGCTTGTGCCACGGCTTGTCCTCGCCCCGCTTGATCGTCATCTGCAGCTCGCGGAACCCTGCGTTCGGGCCCTTCAGGACGCGGAGGTTGCTGTCGTTCGCGAGCGACCGGGCAACGTCGACCGAGAGGGTCGCCCCGTCGATCGCCCCGGCCTTCAGGGCGGCGACGCGGGCCTGCTCGTCCGCCAGGATCTTCAGCTGCATCGAGTTCATGTACGGGAACCCCTTCTTCCAGAAGTTCGGGTTCTTGACGTACTCGATGCGGTCATTCGGCTCGTACCCGAGCATCCGGTACGGACCGGTTCCAATTGCGTTACGCGAGACGTTGATCTGGTCGTAGAGCCCTTCCGGCACGATCGGCGCGTAGCGCTGCCACGCGAAGAAGCCGATGATGCGCGCGTCCGACTGCTTCAGGTGCAGGATGAACACGTACTTCGAGACGACCTGCACCCGGTCGATCGCCGGCACCTGTGCCACGGTGGAGATGCTCCCCGGCAGCGGCGGGTTGAGCATCCGCTCGACCGAGTACTTGACGTCGGCCGACGTGAGCTCCTTCCCGTTGTGGAACTTGATGCCGCGCTTCAGCGTCCACCGAATCGCCGTCTTGCTGAGGATCTCGAACTTCTCGGCGAGAGCCGGCCGGACGTTGAGGTTGCGGTCCCACTCGACGAGCGAGTCGTAGGCGAACTCCTTCGCCCAGTGGTTGGCCGTCAGGATCCCGCCGAACGGCGCCACGTGCGCGGGGTCCGACTCGAGCCCCCAGACGAGCCTGCCGCCCTTCTTGATTGGCGTAGCCCGGTGCCGCTTGGTGGCCGCCTTCGCGGTGCCGCCGAGCGCCCCCGCGGCAACGGCGCCTGCGCCGACCACGCCTGCCCGCTTCAGGAGCTCTCGACGGTCGAGCTCCCCTCCGACCGGGCTATCGGACGTTGTTTCGTCAGACATCGTGCTGCCCCCTCCTATCCCTGAGGTCGTCAGAGGATCTGACCGACCCTTGGTGCCTCTCCATGGATGTCGTCATAAAAGACGGATTCACGGACTTGAAAGTTGGAAAGTCGTTGAACCGCTTCTGGATCGAGCTCGACGCCGAGGCCCGGGGAACGCGGCACCTCGACCAGGCCATCGGTCATCGCGAAGGGCTCGGAGAGGACGTCTAGCTCCTGCAGCGGGTAGTGCGTGTCGCTCGCGAACGGGTAGTTGGACGACGCGGCGACGACGTGGACATTTCCGGCTGTGGCGATGCCGAGCTCGGCCCAGCTGCCGATCACGCACCACTTTCCCGCCGCGTCGGCGAGGGCCCCGATCTGGTGCGCGCGCCGGAGCCCGCCTGCCTCGGACGGGTAGACGACGAGCACGTCGCAGGCGTCCGCCTTGATCAGCTCGAGCACGGAGCGAAGGTCGGTGCAGGCCTCATCCGCCGCGATCGGAACCGCGACCGAGCGCCGCACCTGGGCGAGGCCCTGGACGTCGAAGTCCGGCACCGGCTGCTCGACGTACTGGAGGTCGAACCGCTCGAGACCCCGGATCCACTTGATCGCGGCGGGGACGCTCCAGATCATGTTCGCGTCGATCCGGATCTTCACGTCCGGGCCGACCCGGTCCCGGATCGCCGCGATCGTGTCGTGATCCTGCTCGAAGTCGCGTCCCACCTTCAGCTTCAGCTCGGTGTAGCCCGCATCGACGAAAGCGCCGGCTTTCCGCGCGTTTGCCTCGGGCGTGTCGATGAAGAGGTAGCCGACGACGGCGACGCGGTCCCGGCAGAAGCCGCCGAGCAGCTCGGCGACGGGCACTCCGAGCGTCTTGCCCTTCAGGTCGAGCAGGGCCATCTCGACGCCCGCGATCGCGTACGCCCCCATCCGGCTCCAGTTGCGCGTGAACTCCTCCATGCGGTGTACGAGCCACTCGATCCGCAGCGGATCCTGGCCGATCAGGAACTGACCGAGCTCTGCGTCGATGATCGTCTGGATCGTCGGCAGCGTCGGACCGGGTGCCTCACCCACGCCCGTCAGGCCTTCGTCGGTGTGAATCTGGACGAGCAGGCCCGACGCCGAATGCCTCGTGCCGCCCGGCCAGACCAGCGGCTCCCGCATGGGGGTCCGCACAGCGATCGTTTCGATCTTGGTGATCCTCACCGAGATGGATACACTACGGCGCGCCGGTCGAGATTGTCAACCATTTTGAGATTGTCGACATGAGTGCTCCCACCCCGTCCGAGCTCGACCCGCCGCTGCTGATGGCTGCCGTCACCGAGGCAGGAACGAAGGCCGGGCCCCGCGTGCAGCAGGTGACGGAGAGCCTCCGCACCGCGATCATCTCCGGCCGCTTCGAGCCGGGGGACCGCCTGATCGAGTCGGCGCTCTCGTCCGAGCTGGGCACGAGCCGCGGTCCCGTGCGCGAGGCGCTCCGGCAGCTCGAGAACGAGGGTCTCGTCATGTCCTTCCCCTACCGGGGCGCGGTGGTGCTCGGTGTCTCGGACGAGGAAGTCCAGGAGGTGCTGATCCCGATCCGCCTGACGCTGGAGCGCTACAGCTGGGTGCAGGCGCTCGACAAGCTGACGGACGACGACTTCGCGGAGCTCGGGAAGCAGATCTGGCTGATGGAGCAGGCGGGGAAGGGCAACGACCTGACGAAGCTCGTCGAGGCGGACCTCGCCTTCCACGAGATCGTCATCTCGGCGTCGGGGCAGCTGCACACCGTGCAGCTCTGGCGCACGATCTGGCCGCGGATCCGTGCCTACTTCTATCGCTACGAGCGCTTTCGCAGCTTCGAGGAGACCGTTGAGGAGCATCGCGAGCTGCTCGAAGCCCTGCAGACGCGCGATCCCGAGATCGCGCTGGCCGTCCTGCAGCGCCACATCGACGTCGCCGCCCCGCCGGCGGCTCTGAAGGTGAAGCGCGCATGAGCGCTCCGCTGCTTTCGGTCGAGAATCTCCGCACCGGGTTCGACACGGGCGAAGGCTTCCTCCGCGCGGTCGATGGAGTCGACTTCGAGATCCCCCAGGGCGGCACGCTCGGCGTCGTCGGCGAGTCGGGTAGCGGCAAGTCCGTCACGGCCCTCTCGGTGATGCGCCTGATCGATCGGCCGGGCCGGATCGCGGAGGGGTCGCGCATCGGCTTCGAGGGCCGCGATCTCGCGACGCTCGAGGAGAGCGAGCTGGAGCGGATCCGCGGCAACGACATCTCGATGATCTTCCAGGAGCCGATGACCTCGCTGAACCCGGTCTTCACGGTGGGCGACCAGATCTCCGAGGCGGTGCAGCTGCACCAGAACGTCGGCCAGAAGGACGCGATGGACCGGGCGGTCGAGATGATGCAGCTCGTCGGCATTCCCTCTCCTGCGCAGCGCGTGCAGGACTACCCGCACCAGCTCTCCGGCGGCATGCGCCAGCGCGTGATGATCGCGATGGCGCTGAGCTGCAACCCCAAGCTCCTGATCGCGGACGAGCCGACGACGGCGCTCGACGTCACCGTGCAGGCGCAGATCCTCGAGCTGATGAAGGAGCTGCGCGAGCGGCTCGGGATGGCGATCCTGCTGATCACGCACGACCTCGGCGTCGTGGCGGAGATGGTCGACGAGGTCGCGGTCATGTACGCCGGCCGGATCGTCGAGCGCGGTCCCGTCGCCGAGATCTTCGCGAGTCCACAGCATCCGTACACCGAGGCGCTCCTCGACTCGATACCGCTGCTCGGGATGCGGTACTCGCAGCCCTTGAAGGCGATCCGCGGCGTCGTCCCGAGCCCGCTCGAGTGGCCGGATGCGTGCCGCTTCGCGCCGCGCTGCGACTACGTCTTCAAGAAGTGCCTGGCCGAGGACCCGCCGCTCTTGCCAGTGCCGCCGCAGGAGTCCGCCTGCTGGCTGTGCGAGAACGGCCGCCGCATCCCGCGCGCCGCGGAGGTGACTGTATGAGCGTCGACCTGAGCACGACGCGGCTCGATCTCGGCACCGGCGGTGAGCCCGCGGACGTCCTGCTGAAGGCGCGCGGCGTCAAGAAGCACTTCCCGGTGCGCAAGGGGATGCTGAAGCGGACGGTCGGCCAGTTGCAGGCCGTCGACGGCGTCGACCTCGACGTCTTCCGCGGCGAGACGGTCGGGCTCGTGGGCGAGTCGGGCTGCGGCAAGTCCACCCTCGGGCGCACGCTGCTGCGCCTGCTCGAGCCGACCGCGGGCGAGATCGAGTTCGACGGCGTCGACGTGCGGCGTCTCGGCGGATCCGACCTGAAGGCGATGCGCCGCCACATGCAGATCGTCTTCCAGGACTCCGTCGGCTCGCTCGACCCGCGGATGAAGGTGAGCGACCTCGTCGGTGAGGGCCTTCGGATCCACGGGCTCGAACGGAAGCGGCGTGACGAGGCCGTGATCGACGTGCTCGAGCGTGTCGGCCTCAGTGCCGAGGCGGCCGGTCGCTACCCGCACCAGTTCAGCGGCGGCCAACGCCAGCGCATCGGCCTCGCGCGTGCGCTCGTGCTGCGACCGAAGTTCATCGTCGCCGACGAGCCCGTCTCCGCGCTCGACGTTTCGATCCAGTCGCAGGTGCTGAACCTCCTCGTCGAGCTGAAGCACGAGTTCAATCTCACCTACCTCTTCGTCGCGCACGATCTCGCCGTCGTCGGCTACATCTCCGACCGGGTCGCGGTCATGTACCTGGGCAAGATCGTCGAGCTCGCGACCTCCGAGGAGCTCTTCCGCCGGCCGTTGCACCCGTACACGATGGCCCTGCTGTCTGCGAACCCGGAGCCGATTCCGGGGCGCAAGCGCCAGCGCGTCGTGCTCCACGGCGACGTGCCGAGCCCGATCAACCCGCCGTCCGGGTGCCGCTTCCGGACCCGGTGCCCGATCGCGCAGGAGATCTGCGCCGAGGTCGAGCCGTTGCTCGAGGATCACGGGGACAGCCACGGCGCGGCCTGTCACTTCGCCGGAACGCCCATCGAGGGGCGAACGGCCGCGCTCGCCACGTGAGCCTGCTCGACGTCCGCCTGCTGCATGACCAGCGGGTGCCGATGCGGGACGGCATCTCCATCTCGGCGGACGTCTACCTGCCGCTCTCGGGAGGCCCGCACCCGACGGTCTACCAGTGGACGCCGTACGAGTCGACGCGCGAACGCTTCGTCGGCTGGGGTGTCTGGTTCGCGCAGCGCGGCTACGCGGCGGTCGTCTCCGACGTCCGCGGGCGGTACGAGTCCGAGGGGGAGTTCGAGGCCTGGTCGAAGGACGGCATCGACGCGCACGACTCCCTCACGTGGGCGGCCGGCGAGGAGTGGTGCAACGGCCGCATCGGCACCTGGGGCCGCAGCTACGGCGCGCTGATCCAGTGGCAGCTGCTGCACCAGGGCCATCCAAACCTCGAGTGCGTCGCGCCGCAGGTGATCCACGACGACTACTTCTGGGACGGCTACTGGACGGGCGGCGCCTTCCAGCTGGCGCTCACGCTCGGCGCGGCCGCGATCTGGACGAGCGCGATCAGCCTCGTCACGGGCCCGGCCGCCGGCACCCTGATGTTGAACGACCGCATCTGGCGCCACCTGCCGCTGATCGAGCTCGACGAGGTCGCGATCGGCCGCAAGGTCGGCTACTGGCGCGAGTGGTGGGAGCACCAGGAGAACGACGCGTACTGGCACCAGTTCCACCACCGCGCCGAAACCGTGAACGTGCCCATCTTCCAGCAGGGCGGCTGGTTCGATCCGTACTCGGGCTCGCACCTGCGCACGTTCGCGAAGGTGGGCGACCGCGTTCCTAATCGTGTCCTGATGGGCCCCTGGTCGCACGAGGAGGAGGTCGAGACCTTCCGTGGCGACGTCGACCTCTCCGCCGGCGTGACAGTGATCCGCGACCACGAGCTTGCCTTCTACGACCGCTACCTCCGCGACGAGGGGAACGGCTGGGACGAGCGCCCGCCGCTCGAGCTCTTCGTGCTCGGCCGAAACGAGTGGCGCGGCGAGAGCGAGTGGCCGCTGCCGGGGACCGAGTACACGCAGTTCTTCCTGCGCAGCGCTGGGCGACTCGACCGCGACGTGCCCCGCTCCGACGAGCCGGCCGACCGGTACTCCTACGACCCGGAGGATCCGGTGCCGACGATCGGGGGCGTCAACTCGGTGCTGACGATGACGCAGGGCGCGGCCGAGCCGATTCTGCCCGGCCCCTGGGACCAGCGCGTGCTCGAGGCCCGCGACGACGTGCTCTCGTACACGAGCGACGAGCTCGACGGCGATCTCGAGGTGATCGGCCCGGTCGAGATGGTGCTGTTTGCGGCGTCGAGCGCGAAGGACACCGACTTCTTCGTTCGCGTCTGCGACGTCTACCCCGACGGGCGCTCGATCTTCCTCACCGAAGGGCTGCTGCGCGCGCGCTACCGGAACTCGCACGAGGGAGACTCGACCGAGCTGCTCGAGCCGGGCGAGGTCGCCGAGTACCGGATTCGCTGCTACCCGCTGGCGAACGTGTTCGAGCGGGGCCACCGGATCCGCCTCGACGTGACGAGCTCGAGCTTCCCCCGCTTCAGCCGCAACCTGAATACGGGCGAGGATGTCGGCACGGGCACGCGGATGGAAGTCGCCCGTCAGACCGTCCTGCACACGGACGTCTACCCGTCGCACGTGCTGCTGCCGGTGATCCCGGGCTCGTGAGACCCGACGAGATGCCGTCGATCGCGGTCGAGCGCCGGCTCGCGGGGACGGACGTCTTGCCCCTGAAGGGAACGATGGCGGCGCCGCTGCCCGAGCACGTGCGCGACGCGGTTCTCGGCGCGCTCGACGAGCACGCGGTGACGCCGCCGAGCCGCGGGCACCTCGCGCTGCGGGAGGCAATCGCCCGGTCGCTGCCCGCTCCGGCCGACCCGGAGGACGGGATCCTGGTCACGAACGGCGCCATGCACGCGCTCAGCCTGGTCTTCCGGGCGCTGCTCGATCCCGGCGACGAGGTGATCGTCCCAACGCCGTGCTACTTCTTCCGCGGCCTGATCGAGCGCGCAGGCGGCGTCTTCGTCCCGGTAACGAGCTGGGATCCCGAGACGATCGTGAGGGCCCTCACTCCGCGTTCGCGTGCTCTCGTCGTCACGAACCCGAACAACCCGGACGGCCACCTGCCGTCACGGGCCGAGATCGACGAGCTGGTCGCGCTCGCAGCCCGGCACGGCCTGACGGTGATTACCGACGAGGCATACGAGCGCTGCATCCACGAGGGGGAGCTCGCCTCCGCCTGGGGGTCGCCGAACGTGATCCTCGTGCGCAGCCTCGGCAAGAGCCTCGCGATGCCGGCCTGGCGGATCGGCTTCGTCGCCGCCGAGCCCGCGGTGATCCCCGCTTGCCTGCGCGAGCTCGAGTGGGACGTGATCCGTGTCAGCCACGTCGCACAGCGAGCGGCGACGGCCGCGCTCGACGGTCCGCAGGACTGGCTCGACGATGTTGCTGTGGGCTATCGCCGCGACCGGGACGCGGCACATGCGGCGATTCTCGAGCACCCGGTTCTGAGCGCGCCGCTTCCGGCGGCGACGCCGTTCCTCTGGCTCGACCTCGGCAAGCTCTCTTGCGACGACGTCATCG
>DATLDK010000106.1:0-23131 GCA_035525905.1 Gaiellaceae bacterium
TGCTGCGACTCCGGGTGATAGCGGACGCGGCGCTCGTGCAGCGCTTCGAGCGCTGGTTGCCGCGGCTCCTCCATCGAGACCCACCACTGCAGCGAGACGAGCGGTTCGATGCGTGTGTGGCAGCGCTCGCACGTCCCCACCGAATGCCGGTAATGCTCCCGCTTCTCGACCCGGTCGTGCTCCTTCAGCCACGCGAGGATCGCCTGGTCGGCCTCGTCCTGCGTCCGGCCCGCGAGGTCGCCCGCCTCCTCGTTCATCCGCCCGTCGAGCCCGATCACCGTCAGCGTCGGCAGCTCGTGGTCGCGGCCGATCTCGAAGTCCATCGGGTCGTGGCCCGGCGTCACCTTGAGCGCGCCCGTGCCGAACTCGGGCTCGACCCGCTCGTCTCCGAGCACCCGCACCACGCGCTCCACGTAGGGGACGACGACCTCCTTGCCGATCGCCTCCCGGTAGCGCTCGTCGTCAGGGTGCACGGCGACGGCGACATCGGCGAGCATCGTGGCCGGACGCACGGTGGCGATCGTGATGTGCCCCGAGCCGTCGGCGAAGGGGTAGCGGGCGTAGGTCAGGGTGTCGTCCTTGTCCTCGTGCACGACCTCGAGGTCGGAGATGGCTGTCTCGTGGAAGGGGCACCAGTTGACGATCCGGTTGGCCCGGTAGATCCAGCCGCGGTCCCAGAGGTGGACGAAGAAGCGCATCACCGCCTCGATGTAGGCGTCGTCCATGGTGAAGCGCTCGCGCTCGTAGTCGAGCGAGGCGCCGAGGCGGCGGAACTGGCCCATGATCGCCTTGCCCGTGGCGTCGAGGTGCTCCCAGACGCGCTGGACGAACGCCTCGCGCCCCAGCTCCTTCCGCGACGTTCCCTCCTGGACCAGCTGCTTCTCGACGACGTTCTGAGTCGCGATGCCGGCGTGGTCGTAACCCGGCTGCCAGAGCGTGTCGAACCCCTGCATCCGGTGCCAGCGGATCAGGAGGTCCTGGATCGATCCGTTCAGCGCATGTCCCATGTGGAGCGCCCCCGTCACATTTGGCGGCGGCACGCAGATGACGAAGGTCTCGTCGCGGCGCCTGCCCGCGCCCGCGCGATAGTGCCCCTCTTCCTCCCACCTGCGCTGCCAGCGCTCTTCCACGCCTTCCGGCTTGTACAGCGGCTCCATGCCGCGATCGTATCGGCGGTCAGGCAGCGACTATGCGGAGCAGTTCAGCGGCCCGCCGCATAGCCCTGCATCCCGCGCGGATTCGCTCCGGCCTTGAGCAGACCGTCGGGCTCGCGCGCGACTGCGCTGACGCGCCCCAGCGACCACGGCCCGGAGACCTCCACGTCGTGGCCGCGCCGCCGGAGGTCGGCGACGACGTCGTCGCCGAACCTCTCCTCGACCGTGAGCGAGCGCTCGGCGAATCCTCGCGGGTAGAACGACGAGATCAGGTGGTCCGTGTGGAAGTCGGGATCGTCGATCGCTGCCTGCAGGTTCAGCCCGCGGTCGACGTGGTTCAGGAATGCGTGCAGCGCCCACTGCTCCTGCTGATCGCCTCCCGGCGTCCCCCACGCCAGGTAGGGCCGGCCCTCGCGTAGCGCGAGCCCTGGGCTGAGCGTGGTGCGCGGCCGGACTCCGGGCCGCAGCGATGTGGGCAGACCCTCCTCCAGCCAGAACATCTGCGCGCGCGTGCCGAGCGGCCAGCCGAGCTCGGGGATCACCGGCGAGCTGTGCAGCCAGCCCCCGCTCGGCGTCGCGGACAGCATGTTCCCCCAACGGTCGACGACGTCCAGATGGACGGTGTCGCCCCGCGTCGGCTCCCCGGCCCCGGGAGTGACCGGTGCGCCCACCACGCTGGGCAATCTCCCGAAACCGGGGGTGTAGCCCGACGAGGCATCCTCGCCGATCGATGCTCGGCGCTCGTCGTTGTACGACTTGGACAGCAGCGTCTCGAGCGGTACCTCGACGTCTCCGTAGAGCGCGTCGCGGTCCGCGAACGCAAGCTTGGCGCACTCCGTCACGACGTGGACGCGCTCAGCCGGGGAGAGCTCCGCGAGATCGAACCCCTCGAGCAGGGCGAGTTGCTGCAGCCCGACCGGTCCGGCTGCCCACGGCAGCGTCTTGCACACGGTCAGGCCCCGATATTCCAACGAGGCAACCGGCTCCAGCGAGGCCCGCCAGCCGGCCATGTCGTCCGCCGTCAGCAGGCCGCCCTCGGCCTCGACGAAGCGATCGATCTCCTCGGCGACGAAGCCCTCGTAATAGGCGCGCCGCGCCTTTTCGATCTCCTGCTCGCGCGAGCCGCCGCGCGCCTCGTCGAGGATCCGCCGATAGGTGGCGGCGAGCACCGGATTCCGGAAGAGCGTCCCCACCTCGGGCGCCGGCAGGTAGAGGTCGGCGGAGCCAGGCCAGGAGCGCAGCAAGGCCTCTGTCCGCTCGATTGTCGCCCGGATCCCGGCCACGAACGGGAAGCCCTCGTCCGCGTATCCGATCGCGAACGCGAGCACGTCCTCGAGCCGCCAGGTGCCGAACTGCTCGAGGAGGAGGAGCCAGCCTCCGAAAGCGCCCGGGACGCAGGCGGCGAGCACGCCTGTGCCCGGCACGAGCTCGTGACCGAGCTCGCGGTAACGCTCGATCGTCGCCGTGGCGGGGCTGACACCTTGTCCGCAGAGGGCGACCGGCTCCCCGCGCGAGACCGGCCAGAGGAGGGCGGGCACCTCGCCTCCTGGGCCGTTCAGGTGCGGCTCGACGACCTGGAGCGCGAATCCTGTTGCGACGGCGGCGTCGAACGCGTTGCCGCCACGCTCGAGCACAGCCATCCCCGCCGCCGTGCCGAGCCAGTGCGTGGAGGCGACCATCCCGAACGTTCCACGCAGTTCGGGGCGGGTCGTGAAGCTCATCGCCCTACATGATCAAGCAAGTGGTCGTGCCATGCGCCAGCAGCCTGCCAGTGGCGTCCATGAGCTTCCCTTCGGCTGTCGCGATGCGCGAGCCCTTGTGCAGGACCGTCCCCTCGCAGCGGATCAGCCCGGTGTCGGCCGTGATCGGGCGGACGAAATTGGTCTTTACCTCGAGCGAGGTGTAGCGCACCCCGGCCTCCAGCGTCGTGTGCACGGCGCAGCCCATCGCAGAGTCGAGCAGCGTCATGGCGATCCCCCCGTGCACCGAGCCGATCGGGTTGTAATGCTCAGGGCCCGGCTCCATCTCGAACACGGCCCGGCCCGGCTCGGCCTCGACGCCGCGGAAGCCCATCAGCTCGGCGATCGGGGGTGGCGGCAGCTCGCCCCCAAAGATCGCGTTGATGTACTCCATGCCCGAGAGCTCGAGTCCGCGCGCCGCGACTGCGAGTGGATCCATGTCTCGACTCTATGCGGCGAGCGAAGGCTTGTGCTCGCCCGCGAGCACAAGCGCCGAGGAGGACGCGGTCGCGTAGAGGCGACCAGCGCGGTCGACGAGCTTGGCCTCGGCCGTCGCGATACGCGAGCCGGCATGGACCACCGTGCCCTCGACACGGAAGATGTCCGTCCTCAGCGTGACGGGCCGGACGAACGTCGTGCGCAGATCCGTCGTTGCGAGCCCCAGGTCGGCGTCGAGGACGGACTGCATGGCCGCGCACATGGCGGTGTCGAGGACGGCGGTGACGATTCCACCCTGGACTGCGCCGAGCGAGCTGTAGTGCTCCTCGCGTGGCTCGTACTCGAAGGTGACCCGCCCAGGCATGACGTAGGTGCCGCGCAAACCGATCAGGTCGGCGACGGGTGCCGCGGGGATGAGGCCGGACGTCTGCCGGTGCAGGAACTCGAGCCCCGTCAGGCCGTGCCCAGAGGCGGCACTCTCGATGGGGTCGTTCCACGTGATCGTGCGCGAGCGAGTCATCATCCCTCCAGTCGGTAGCACTTCACTACCGACTCTACACGGGTGCGTTGCAAAATGCAACCTATGCCTGTACCCTGTGCCGATGAGCCTCGCCGACTGGGATCGCGACAACTGCTCCGTGGCGCGTGCCTTGGAGCTGATCGGCGACCGCCACACCGTCCTGGTGCTCCGCGAGGCGTTCGTCGGCGAGCGGCGCTTCGATCGAATCCAACGCCACACGGGCGTGGCCCGGAACATCCTGAGCGATCGGCTGAACAAGCTGGTGGCGCACGGCATCCTCGCGCGACGTCCGTACCAGGAGCGCCCCGTCCGGCACGAGTACGTGCTGACGGAGAAGGGTCTCGACCTGTATCCAGTGCTCGTCTCGCTCATGCAATGGGGGACGCGGCACGGGGGCGGCGAAGCGCCGATCGTGCTTCAGCACAAAGGCTGCGGTGCGCTCGTGGAGCCCCGGCTCGCCTGCCCGGATTGCGGCGAGGCCGTGGGGGCGCGCGACATGCGAGCGCTGCCGGGGCCGGACGCCGTGCTCAAGCAGACCGCCTGACGCTGCCGCCGGGGGCGCGGGTCACTTCTGCGGCAGGATCAACTCGAAGCGCGCGCCGGGCCCGGACGGGTCGTAGATCAGGTCGCCTCCATGGGCGCGGGCGTAGGCCCGGGAAATCGCCAAGCCGAGACCGGTGCCGAACGCGTCCTCGCCGCGCGTGAACCGTTCGAAGAGCCGCGATCGCA
Source organism: Gaiellaceae bacterium (assembly GCA_035525905.1). Lineage (GTDB taxonomy): Bacteria > Actinomycetota > Thermoleophilia > Gaiellales > Gaiellaceae > Gaiellasilicea. Next base: position 4,581 of record DATLDK010000106.1, read on the forward strand.
ACACGTCTGGCACGCCAGGCCCCTCATCCGACACCGCGATCCGCAGGTGCCGGTCACGCTGCTCTGCGGCCAGGACGTACGGCGGTTGCCCGTGCCGGCTCGCGTTGATGAGCAGGTTCGATACGACGCGATCGAGCACCCGCCGATCCGCGACCGCAGCGAGATCCTCCGGCACGTCCACCGTCAGGTCTGTCTCTTCCGGCAATGCGTCGCGGACGATCTCCTCGAGCACGGTTCGAACGACGAGGGGCTTCGGCTCGACCGAGATCGCGCGGGAGTCGAGCCGCGACAGGTCGAGGAGCTCCTCCAGCAACCGCCGCAGGCGCTCCCCTTGCTGGACGCCGACCTGCAGCAACTGCTCGCGCAGCTCCGGGGAAAGCTGCCCCTCCCTGCTCGCGAGGGTCGTCACGACGCCGTAGACAGCGCTCGCCGGAGTCCGGAGCTCGTGAGACGCGATCGCCACGAAGCTCGCCTTGAGTTGATCGAGCCGCAGAGTCTCATCGTGCAGGCGCGTCCGCTCGACCGCGACTGCCACGCGATCGGCGACCAGCTGCAGCAGCTGCGAGTCCTCGGCCGTGAAGAGCCGGGGTTGGAGCACACCCACGTGGAGGACGCCAATCGCCTTACCCCCGAGGAGCAGGGGCACCCCCAGCATGGACTTGATGCCCTTTTCACGCAGGATCGGGTTGACCACGTCCGCGTGGTCGACATCATCCAGGATCACCGGCTGCCGCTGCGCAGCGACGCGCCCGGCGAAACCCCGACCCATGGGAATCCGCACACCACGCTCAACCTCCTCCTCGATGCCCACCGCAGACCGCGCAACGAGCTCCTGCTTCTCCTCGTCGAGCAACAAGACCGCGCACGTGTCGGCGTCGAGAATCGACCTGATGCGCGGCAGCAGGACCTGCAGGAGCGGGTCGACGCCGAGATGCGCGAGCGCTGCATCGGTGACCGCCTGGAGGTGCTCCAGCCGCGTCCGGGCGCTCCGCTCTGCTTCGAGCGCCCGCGCCTGCTCGATCGCCAGCGCGGCTCGGTCGGCGGCGAGCTGGAGCAGCTCCACATCCTCGGCCGTGAACAGCCGTGGGGCGAGCGCACCTACGTGGAGGACGCCGATCGGCTCACCACCCATCAGCAGCGGCACGCCGAGCATCGACTTGATGCCTTTCTCACGCAGGATCGGGTTGAGCACGTCCGCGTGATCGACGTCGTCGAGGATCACCGGCCGCCGCTCTGCAGCGACACGGCCCGCGAAGCCGACACCGACGGGGATCCGCACCCCACGCTCCACCTCCTCCTCGATCCCGACCGCAGCCCGTGCCACCAGCTCGTTGGCCTCTTCGTCCAGCAAGAGCACGGCGGAGGTGTCCACGCCCAGCAGGTCGCGCGTCCTCAGGAGGAGCGCCAGGAGTAGTTCCTCGAGCTCGACGTGCGCGAGCGTCGGGTCCGTGAGCGCACGAAGCCTGTGCAGCCGCTCGATGTTGTCGTCCGCCGCCATCTCAGGCACTGTCGCCGATCCGGACCCGGCCCCAATCCCCCTAGGCGGATTCTTCAGCGAGCGCGTCGGTCTCGTCGACCATGCCGTCCGCGCTCGTGACGAGCGTCGGCTTCAGGCCCTTCGAGATCGTCTCCTTCGTGATCACGCACTTGGAGACGTCCTTGCGCGACGGCAGCTCGAACATGACGTCGAGGAGAGCGTTCTCGATGATCGAGCGCAGGCCGCGTGCGCCGGTCTCGCGGACGAGTGCCTTATCGGCGATCTCCCAGAGTGCGTCGTCGCGGAACTCGAGCTCGATCGAGTCGTAGCCGAAGAAGCGCTGGTACTGGCGCGTGAGCGCGTTCTTTGGCTCGGTCAGGATCTGGACGAGATCCTCACGCCGAAGCTGGTGCACGGCAGAGATCACCGGCAGCCGGCCGATGAACTCCGGGATCAGGCCGAAGCTGAGCAGGTCCTCGGGCATCACGTCGGAAAGCAGCTCGGCGCTCTCCTCCGAGTGCTTGGAGCGAACATCGGCGCCGAAGCCGACCGAGTTCTTGCCGATGCGGCGGCCGATGATCTTGTCCAACCCGGCGAAGGCGCCGCCACAGATGAAGAGGATGTTCGTCGTGTCGATCGACAGGAACTCCTGGTGCGGATGCTTGCGCCCGCCCTGGGGAGGCACCGAGGCGACCGTCCCCTCGAGGATCTTGAGGAGCGCCTGCTGGACGCCCTCGCCGGACACGTCGCGCGTGATCGACGGGTTGTCCGCCTTGCGCGCGATCTTGTCCACCTCGTCGATGTAGATGATCCCGGTCTCGGCCTTCTTGATGTCGAAGTCCGCGGCCTGGATCAGCTTCAGCAGGATGTTCTCGACGTCCTCGCCGACATACCCCGCCTCGGTCAGGGCGGTCGCGTCGGCGATGGCGAACGGCACGTTCAGGATCCGCGCCAGCGTTTGCGCGAGCAGCGTCTTGCCGCATCCCGTTGGGCCGAGCAGGAGGATGTTCGACTTCTGCAGCTCGACCTCCCCGTCCTCCTGGCCCATGCGGACGCGCTTGTAGTGGTTGTAGACCGCCACCGCGAGGGTCCGCTTCGCCTCCTCCTGCGAGACGACGTAGTCGTTCAGCACGGAGTAGATGTCGAGCGGGCGCGGCAGGTTGTCGAGGTCGAGCTGAGTCGGGGTGGTCAGCTCCTCGTCGATGATCTCGTTGCAGAGATCGATGCACTCGTCGCAGATGTAGACGCCCGGCCCGGCGATCAGCTTCTTGACCTGCCGTTGGCTCTTGCCGCAGAAACTGCAGAGAAGCTGTTCGTTGCCTTCGGATGCGCGGGCCATATCTTCTTGTACCTCGGTTTCGGGAAAACCGCTACTGCTAGCGGTGTTCGATCACACGATCAATGATTCCGTACTCGTCTGCTTCTTGCGCTGTGAGGAAGTAGTCGCGCTCCATGTCCTTCGAGACTTTCTCGATCTCTTGTCCGCTGTGGTGCGCGATGATCTCTTCGAGCCGTCGCTTCAGGGCGATCGTCTCGCGGGCCGCGATCTCGATGTCGGTGGCTTGTCCCTGGAAGCCACCGGAAACCTGGTGGATCAGGATCTTGGCATTCGGCAGCGCGAATCGCTTCCCTGCAGTGCCGCCCGCGAGCAGCAGCGCGCCCATGCTCATCGCGATCCCGATGCACGTCGTCTGCACGTCCGGCTTGACGAACTGCATCGTGTCGTAAATCGCCAGGCCCGCGTACACGGAGCCTCCCGGTGAGTTGATGTAGAGGGAGATGTCCTTGTCAGGATCCTCCGACTCGAGGTGCAGCAGCTGCGCCACGATCAGGTTTGCGATCTGGTCGTCGACGGGGGTTCCGAGGAAGATGATCCGCTCGTTCAGCAAGCGGGAGTAGATGTCGAACGAGCGCTCGCCGCGCGAGGTCTGCTCGATCACCATCGGAATCAACGGGCTCATGCACTCTCCTTGGGTCTTTCAGACAAATCAGTCACCGGGGGTCCACAACTTCGTCTCGGTCTCGGGTTTTTCCTTGTCGGGCGTCCAGATCGCCTCGCGCGCCTCCGCCTGCTCGATCGGGATCGGCTTCACCTCGGCCGCGACCCGGTCGAGCGCGGCGCGCAGGCGCAGGTCATCGCGCAGGTCTTCCTGCCGGCCGTGCTGCCACAGATCATCAATCACCTTGTCGGCATCTTCGCCCGCGGATTCAGCCTGCTCGCGTACGAGCTGCTTCACCTCGTCGTCGGAGACCTCGATCCCGAGCCTGTCGGCCACCGCTTCGAGCACGAGCTCGCGCGCGACGGACAGGGCTGCTTCGAGCTGCATCGAGGACGTCAGCTCCTCGGCGGTGCGGCCGGTCAGCTGCAGGTACGTCTCCGGTGCGATGCCGCGGCGCTCGAGCGAGCGGATGAAGCCCGACAGCAGCTCGCGGGTGCGCGACTCGACGAGAGGCCCGGCCGGAGCGACCTTCGACGCGGTCACGAGAGCGTCGACCGCGTTCGCCCGGAAGGCGTTGTCGATCTCGGCGTCGAGCTGCTCGCGCAGGCGCCCCTCGATGTCCGCGCGCAGGTCGGCGAGGGCGTCGAATTCGCTCGCGGAGCGCGCGAGCTCGTCGTCCACCTCAGGCAGCACCTTCTCCTTGATCTCCTTGACGGTGATCTCGACCGCGGCCGAGGACTCGTCCGCCAACTCGTAGGCGACGCTCTTCGTCTCGCCCGCCGAGGCTCCGACCAGCGCCGTCTCCACCTCTTCGACGAGCCTGCCGGCGCCGAGCTCGACGACGGTGTCGCGCTGGGCCTCACCGTCGGGGGAGACGATGTCGACGACGAGGGTGTCCCCCTCCCGGGCGGGCCGGTCCTCGGCCGGCACGAGCTCGGCCACCGACTCCCGCAGCGCCTCCAGCTCCTGTGCGATCAGCTCCTCCGGCACCTCGGCGGAAGGCTTGCCGACCTCGAGCTCCGTCCAGTCGACGACGTCGACCTTGGGCTGAACCGGGACCGTCGCCTTGAACTGCCCGCCTGCGTCGTCCTCGGTCGGGAGCTCGTAGTCGAACTGCGGCTGCGCGACGGGCCGGATCCGCGCGCGGGACGCCGCGTTCCAGAACCAGCCGGCGATGTGGCTGTCCACCGCCTCGGCGTAGATGCGCTCCTTCCCGATCCGCTTCACGAGCACCGGCGTCGGAACCTTGCCGGCGCGGAAGCCGGGAATCTTCACCGAGGAGGCGAGATCGGAGGTGGCGTGCTCGACCGCGTGGTGGACGTCGTGCGCCGGCACGTCCACCGTCAGGCGGACGGTGTCTCCGTCGAGCTCCTCGACCTGCGTCTCCATCAAACCATTCAAGCAGAGGCCATGCGCGCAGAGTCGAGCTCTCGCGCGAGCTCGTCGACCCGCTGGGCGATCTCGTCGCGTATCTCGCGCACGCGCTCGAGCGACTGTCCCGCGGGATCCTCGAGGCCCCAGTCGACGTAGCTCTTGCCCGGCAGCACGGGGCACACGTCGCCACAGCCCATCGTCACGACTACGTCGGCCCACGCCGCGTCCGCGGCGGCCTCGAACTGCCGGGGCGTCCGCCCAGACAGGTCGTACCCGATCTCCTTCATCACCGCCACGACCTCGGGGTGAAGCCGGCGCTCGGCGCGGCTGCCGGCCGACCGGACCGCGTGCCCGCCCAGCCGCTCCAGGAACGCCTGCGCCATCTGCGAGCGGCCGGCGTTGCCGATACAGAGGAAAAGCACGTTCACGCGGCGTAGGGTACTCGCATGCGGCTCTTCGTCTTGACGCGCCACGGCCAGTCGGAGCTCAACCTCACGCATCACGTGAACGGCGATCCCGACGTCCCCGTCAGGCTCACCGACCAGGGCAAGGAGGAGGCGGCCGCTCTCGGCGTTCAGCTGGAGGGAACGGCGCTCGACCTCTGTGTCCACACCCGGTTCGGACGCACGAAGGCGACGGCGGAGATCGCGCTCGGCGGCCGGCCGGTGCCACTCGAGGAGGAGGCGCTCCTCGACGACATCTACGTCGGGGAGCTCGAGGGCCGGACGATCGCGGACTACCGGGCCTGGAAAGCCGAGCACACGCGGCACGACGCATTTCCCGGTGGAGAGAGCCTCGACGATGCTGCACGCAGGTACGTCAAGGCATTCGAACGTCTGCTCGCTCGGCCGGAGCGGCGGATCCTCGTGGTCTGTCACGAGATCCCGCTGCGTTACGCAATCAACGCCGCGATGGGCTCCGACGATCTCGACGCGCCCGCGCACGCAGTTCGGAACTGTGTGCCGCACCTCTTCGACGAGGACGGGCTCTCGCGGGCGGTCGAGCGAATCCGCCAGCTCTCGTAAGGCGGCGCGCCGCCTCTACTTCTGCTTCTTCGAGCCGGTCTGGCCGGGCGGGCCGGTGTGCTCGTGGTTTCTGTCTCCCTTGCCCCAGCCCGGCCGGGTCTCGGTCTCGCTGGTCGTTGGCTCGGTGATCGTGGCGGGCGGCGGTGGGGGCGACGGAGGGATCGGCGCCGGGGTGGGCTTGGGCGCCGGAGCGGGCGCAGGAGCCGGAGCCGGCGCAGGAGCCGGCGCGGGCCCAGGAGTCGGAGCGGGCGCAGGAGCCGGAGCGGGAGTGGGAGTGGGAGTGGGAGCGGGTGCCACCGCCGGGGGCGTCGGAGCCGGGGCCGGTGCCGAAGCCGGGCCCGGAGCCGGACCTGGGGTGGGCGTGGGAGTCGGCCTGGGCTTCTGGGTGGGCCCGGCCTTCGCGGTTGGCTTCGGCTCTGGGGTGAGCTTGGGCTTCGGGGTCGGCTTCGGAGTCGCCCTCGGCTTCGGCCGCGGTGTCGCGGGCGCGGATGCGGGCGGTCGTGGTGCGCTCGGCCGAGCCAGGGGGCGTGTGGGGCCCGAGCCGCCCGTCGACCTCGGCGTCGAAGTCGTCCGCTGCGGCACCGCGGACGCTTCGCGACGAGCGCTCGGGCGGGAAGACGCTCTCGACGCGGGCGGCTTGAGCGCCTGACCACGGGTGGGCGCCGACTCCTGCGGCGGAACCACGATGATCGAGGGCAGCCCCGGGGTGCTTTCGCGCTCTGCGTTACGGCCTATCGCCTCGGGTGGGAAGTACCGCTGGGCGCCGTCCGGGTTCTCGAGCGCCCCGCGCCAGAAGTAGCCCGACGCCATCGCAGAGGCGACGAGACACGACACGCGCAGGGCTCCCCAGGGAATACGCATCACGCCCCAGTATCACTCTGGCGCCGGACATGCCGTCGTCAAGCAGCGGCCGCCGCCTTCGCGGCGACGACGGTGTTCTTGCCTTCTGCTTTCGCCCGGTAAAGAGCCGCGTCGGCTCGCCGCAAGAGCTCGTAGGCCGTCTCGCCTTCGACGAGCTCGGCGACCCCGAAGCTCGCCGTCGCCCGGATGCTGCGGCCGTCCCGCTCGAGCAGCGGCGACCGCGTCAGCAGCCGCTGCAGGCGCTCGGCCACCGCCACCGCGCCAGCGAGCGGCGTCTCGGGCAGAAGCACGGCGAACTCCTCGCCGCCGAGCCGTGCGGGCACGTCGAAGTCCCGCACGCACTCGAGCATCGCCAGCGCGAAGGACTGCAGCAGCTCGTCGCCGATCGGGTGGCCGAAGGCATCGTTCACGAGCTTGAAGTCATCGAGGTCGGCGAGGATGAGAGCGGCCGGAACGATGCGCGAAGCACGAGCAATCTCGCTCTCCAGCGCAGTCATGAAGCGGCGTCGGTTGACGAGGCCGGTGAGCTCGTCGGTCACCGCCTGCCGCTGCACCGCGTGGTGCAGGTGGGCGTTCTCGAGTGCGATCGCCGCCTGCGAGGCGAGCCAGGCTGCGAGGCGGCCCGACTCGGCGTCGAATCCGGCCGCGGGTGGATAGAGCAGCATCGTCGTGCGGCTCTCGCCAAGCGCGGCGAGCTCGAGCTGGAGCGGCTCCACGTCAGCGGGGAGGTTGCCGACCGCCGCGGTCTCACCCTCCCCGACGAGGAGGCGTCCACCAGCCGCCCCCGTGGCGTCGACGGTAGCGCGGAGGATCACCGGCAGGAGCGCTTCCGGATTGTGGGTCGCAGCGAGCGTGTCGCCGACGATCGCCAGCGCCTCGCGCGGATCGCGCGCAGCGGTGCGCCCGCGGCGATCGCGCCGGCCCCGGTGCTCTCCACGGTTGCGAACCTCGGTCCGCAGGGTGACGAACAGGAGCGCGAGCGTCGCCAGCGTCGCGACGACCGCGAGCACGAAGTACAGGTCCTGGCGCGATCCTGCCGCAAGCACCGCTGAGAACATGATCGTTGTCATTGCCGCATTGATGACACTAGAGCTGTGCTCCGGTTCGTGCCCTGGCGGCAGCGGGCGCTCCGGCCCGACCACCGCTGAACCGGAGGGTGGCGGACGGGGCTCGAACCCGCGACCACCGGGACCACAACCCGGAGCTCTACCAACTGAGCTACCGCCACCTCGCCCGAGGAAGGATAGCGCGACGGCTGCGGCATACTGGCCGACTGACGGCTGGTCCTGCAACGGCCCCGTAGCTCAGTGGATAGAGCGGCAGGCTTCGAACCTGCGCGCGGAGGTTCGATTCCTCCCGGGGCCATCCTGTTTGGCGCAAGATCGGAATCTGCGGAAGCAGATTCCGATCGCGCGAAGACCCCTGAAGGGTCGCTTCGCTCCCGGTTCAGGCGCGCGGCGTACGGGGCCACTACCCTTCATGAAATCCGCGGGCGTGGCGGAACTGGCAGACGCGCCGGGTTTAGGTCCCGGTGGGCTTCGGCTCTTGGAGGTTCAAGTCCTCTCGCCCGCATAGCTGATCCAGCACGTCCTCGAGCTCGAGCATCGGGGGGATCTGCTCCGGGGCCATGACCGGCGAGCGCGGGCGTCAGCTCGCGGGCAGCTCGGTTCGCTGATCGCGCGCGAAAAAAATGTTAGATCGAAGTTGGGACCGGGGAAACGCTCGAGGTGATACGCGATAACTGGCGCGACCCGCACTTTTGGCCATGGTGGTGGCGAAATCGAGTCTCAGACCCGACGAAGATCGTCGCTGCCGTTGTGGCGATCGGGTCTCTCTGCTTCGGGGGCTACGCCACCGCAGGTGGCCTGGACAACGCTGTCGCGGACTCGCCGAGCGAGTCAGTATGGGCACTGGAAACGACTGTGGTGCGGTTGGTGACTCTTCAAGAAGCCGGACGAGTGGTGACCAGGCCGGTCCGAATCGTCCGGACTATTCCGGGGCGGAGCAGCACTTCCTATGAGACGCAGGTGCGCCTGGAAACGGTGACGCTGCCGGGAAACATCGAAGTCGTGACTCGGCGGGATGTCCGGACCGTGCCGGTGGTCAGGCAGGTTGTTGTGACCCGCGACGGCCGCATCCAGACCCGGCCGGCGGTCACGCAACTCCAAACTCTGCGGGTTACCGACCGGCAGACCGTTACCAATGAGCGGGTCTTGACGAGTGAGCGAGTCGTCACAGAGCCGGTCACGACAACGAGAGTCGTCACGGAAACGGTCCCGGTGACCGTGCGGTCCACGGACACGATCGTCAGAACAGAAACGGAAACGAGGACACAGACCGTGGCAGAGACCGTCGTGGAGACGATGACAGTCACGGAGACGGTACGGAAACCGTAGCCATTACACGGCAAGGCCCACCCAACTCCATAACGCAAGCGGGTAGTGCAGGACGGTTGGCGATGCGCCCGGGAGGATTCGAACCTCCGGCCAACGGATTAGAAGTCCGTCGCTCTGTCCACTGAGCTACGGGCGCTCACGGACAGGGTATCGCCGCCGCAGCTAGGTTCTGACGCCGAAGTCGGTCGTGATGATGACGACGTTGCGACCGCCGTAGACGCCCGGCGCGGCCGGCACCGTCACCGCGGACAGCCCGATCTCGCGCCACTCCGCCGTGAGGATGTTCTTGCGGTGCGGCGGGCTCGCCATCCAGAGCTCCAGCGCGCGGGCGGCTTCGATGCCTGTCGTCGACCAAAGGAGATTCTCGCCGACCGCCCAGCTGCCGTTGGTGGGGGCGCCGTAGAAACGCTGGATGCGCTTCCAGAATACCGCGCCGTTCCGCGACGAGTGCGCGAAATACCCGAACGTCCCCATCTCCTGCGAGTGCGAATCGGCCGCCTGGGCGAGCGCGTGCGAGGCGCGCAGAGGGGGCAGGCCGTGGTCGCGGCGGATCGCGTTCAGCTCGACGAGCACCTGACTCTCGAGCCGGTTCGCAGCGGTCAGCGTGCGCACGGGGGTGCCGGCCCCGGTCGCCGCGCCCGCGCCGAGGGTCAGGAAGGGAAGGGCGGCGAAGACTGCCAGGCTGACGATGCGAAGTCGCACCTGCAGACAATCGGGCTTGGCGTGGCCACGCTCAAGCTCCGAAAGGAGGATCTTGGTGCGTTTTACTGAGTATTTACAACTTCAAAAATCTACCGATATCTACTCAAATGGTGGATGTCGCACCCGTCGGGCCCGGCCGCGCGCGGCGGTGGTGCAGCCAGTCGACGAGGATCACCTGCAGCGCGCCGGCCACCGGGATCGCGGCCAGAGCGCCGATCACGCCCGCGAGCTCGGCGCCGATCAACACCGCAATCAGCACCGCCAGCGGCGAGAGCTGCACCGTCCTGCCGTAGACGATCGGTTGCAGCACGTGGTTCTCGAGCTGCTGGTAGACGACGAAGAAGACGATCACGATCACGCCGGACGTGGTCGAGTCGAGGAACGCGACCGTGCTGACGAGGATGGCTGCGATCGTGGCTCCGGCGAGTGGAATCAGGTCGAGGATCGCCACGAGCAGCCCGAGGGCGACCGCGTACGGGACGCCGACCCCGAGCAGGACGGCGGTCGAGACGACCCCGGCGATGAGGCTGATCGTCAGGTTCCCGGTGACATAGCCGCCGATGGTGCGGTAGATGTCGTGCCCGATCTTGCGCCAGCGCGGCTGCTTCTCCTCGGACAGTAGCCCGTAGAAGCGCTCGACCCAAGCAGGCCCCTCGAGCAGCATGAACAGGGTCAGGAACGAGATCGTGAGCGTCGCGACGACCGCGGTGACGACGCCCTTCGTGACCGCGAGCGCGGTGCCCGAGATTCCGAGCAGCTTCGACGCGCCACCCTGCGAGAGCGCGTCGCGCACCCGCTCGGTGATGTGGTAGTCGCGCTCGAGGAACCCCAGCCTCCCGCGGCCCGCTGTCAGGTCCTCGACGTAACCCGGCACGGCGTCGACGAAGTCGTTCACCTGCGCGACGATCGTCGGGATGATCGTGGCGGCGAGGGCAAGGATCGCGAGGATGGTGCCGACGAACACGATTGCAACCGCAAGCCCGCGCCTGCGCACCCCCCGCCCGAGGAGCCATTCCACAGCCGGGTTGAGCGCGGTCGCGAGGAACATGGCCACGAAGATCCAGATCAGGACCCCCCGCGCCGCTTGCACGATCGAGATCATGATCACGGCTGCCAGGATGATCCCCAGCACGACGAGGATCGCCCGCGGGCGGAAGCTGACGAGGCGCTCCTCCATCCGCCGGAGCCTACGGAGCGGCGCGGACGGCGCTCGCAACCGGATCGACGGGTCGCAGCAGACTCTACGGGAGGAGCCGGTGGCGGGAATCGAACCCGCGTAACTAGCTTGGAAGGCTAGGGCTCTACCATTGAGCTACACCGGCACGGGTGACGTAGCGTAGCCGCGTGGATCCCTATTCGTGGTCGTGGAACCCGGAGGCGTTGGTCGTGCTCCCGGCGCTCGCCGCGGCCTACGTCTGGGCGATCCGGCGCTTTCCTGCACCGCCTTGGCGACTCGCCTGCTTCGGCACCGCGATCGTCCTGCTGCTCGCGGTGACGATCACCCCGCTCGAGACGATCGCGCTGAATTATTTGCTCTCGGTGCATCTGATCCAGAACGTCGTCCTCGCGGAGTGGGCGCCGCTGCTCGCGGTCCTCGGCATTCCGCCCTCGCTGGCCGCGCGCGCGCCTCACGTACCCCCGGTGCCGGCGCTCGTCCTCTGGGTCGTCAACTACAGCGTCTGGCACCTGCCCTGGCTCTACGACGCGGCGCTCCGCCATCCTCACCCGCTGCTCCACCTCGAGCACGGGCTCTATTTCCTCACGGGCGTCCTCCTCTGGTGGCCCATCGTGCACGGCAGGCTGACCTCCGGCTTCAAAGCGGCGTACCTCTTCGCGGCGTTCCTGCTCGCGAGCCCGATCGGACTCGTGATGGCGCTCGTCCCCGACGCGATCTACGACTTCTACGCGGAGGGACCCGGCCTCTGGGGCCTCTCCCCCGTCCTCGACCAGGAGATCGCCGGCGTCTCGATGGCGGTCGCCGAGGCGGTCGTCTTCTTCGGCGCCTTCACACTGTTCTTCCTCCGCTTCTTCGCAGAGCAGGACGCGGAGACTTGAGAACGAATGTCACGAGCATGAATCTCCTGCGCCGGTGGCTCCGTTCACTCCTCGGGTCCAAAGAAAGCGTTTCGTCGGCGGCCGATCGTCGCTCCAGCTCCGATCGCCGGTCGGGCGCCGAGCGCCGTGCCGCGCTCGCCGAGGCTCAACGCGCGGAAGACCGTCGCTCCGGTACGGATCGCCGCTCCGGGCGCGACCGCCGGGACGACCCGCGCTAGCTCAGTCGGGGCGGCCGGATTCGAACCGGCGGCCTCTCGCTCCCAAAGCGAGCGCGCTACCAGGCTGCGCCACGCCCCGCTGTCCGAGGGATCCTACGCGTCCGTACTCCGATATTTCCCGCCGATAGGGTCCAGCGGTGTCCCACGAGAAGCGCATCGACATCCGCTGGCGCGACCTGGACTCCTACGGGCACGTCAACCAGGCCGTCTACCTCACCTTCGGCGAGGAGGTGCTGGACGACTGGTTCCGCACGAGGCTCGGCCACGACCCGGGCACGATCTGGGACTACGTCGCCCGGCGGACGACGATCGACTACCTGGGCGAGCTTCGGCTGGAAGATCGCGCCGCCGTGGGATCGGCCGAGCTGGTGCGGCTGGGCACGACGAGCGTTGTTGCGAAGGTGACGCTGAGGGCGCCGGACGGTCGCGTTGCGACCGAGCTCGAGCTCGTCGTCGTCGCCATCGACGGCAGAGGCGGGACGCCGCGCCCGCTCACCGAGCAGGAGCGCAGGGCGCTGTCCTCTTAGACTTAGTCGACCGAGAGCAGGTCGACGACGAACACCAGCGGCTCGTTCGGCGCGATCACGCCGCCGGCGCCCCGGGCGCCGTAGGCCAGCGCGGAAGGGATCGTGAGCTTGCGCCGGCCGCCGACCTTCATCCCCTGAACACCGGCGTCCCAGCCGGGGATGACCTGGCCCTTGCCGAGCTTGAACTCGAACGGCTGACCGCGGTTCCAAGACGCGTCGAATTCGTCGCCGGTCGAGAAGGCGGCGCCGACGTAGTGCACCGAGACCTTCTTCCCCTTCGTCGCCTCTGCCCCGTCGCCGACGGTGATGTCCTCGATCCGGAGCTCAAAGGGGACGTCCCCCTCGGGCTTGTCGATCCGCGGCCGTTCGAGTGACATCTAGACCCCCTTTTCGGCGATCGGCCGGCGGCCGCCGCAGGCCGGAACCTACACAGGCCGCCGCATAGGATGCGCCCGATGACGTTCGCCGTTGCCGCCGAGTCGTACGACCGCTTCATGGGCCGCTACTCGGTCCAGCTCGCCGCTCAGCTGGCCGACTTCGCCGGCGTGCAAGCCGGGCAGCGGGTTGTGGACGTCGGCTGCGGCCCGGGAGCGCTCACGGGAGAGCTCGTGCGCCGGGTGGGCGGAGACCTCGTCGCGGCCGTCGACCCGTCGGAGCCCTTCGTCGCCGCCGCGAGGGCCCGCCACCCGTCCGTCGAGGTCCAGCTCGCCTCGGCTGAGGAACTGCCGTTCGAGGACGAGGCTTTCGACGTCGCCCTCGCGCAGCTCGTCGTCCATTTCATGGCCGATCCAGTGGCGGGGCTGCGCGAGATGGCGCGCGTGACGCGCGTCGGGGGGGTCGTCGCCGCCTGCGTCTGGGACCATGCCGGCGACCGGACCCCTTTGGCCGCCTTCTGGGAGGCGGCGCGCGAGCTCGATCCGGGAGTGCACGACGAGTCCGACCTCGCGGGAGCCCGCGACGGTCACCTGCGCGAGCTGCTCGAGGCGGCAGGCCTGGACTCCGTCGAGGAGGCGACGCTCACCGCGGAGCTGGAGCTCGCGAGCTTCGAGGACTGGTGGGAGCCCTTCACGCTGGGTGTCGGCCCTGCAGGCGCCTACGCGAAGTCACTCACCGACGTCTCGCGCTTGCGCGACCGCTGTCGTGAGCTCCTGGGGAGCCCGCCGTTCACGGTGAGCGCCGTCGCGTGGGCCGCACGCGGCGCCGTCTAGGGTTTCCGCCACACCGACACGTGGCTGCGGCTGTCGCTCGTGAACGGCTCGCGCTTCCAGCCGCTCCAGCGGTCGCTCAACTCCATGCCGGCCAGCTGGGCCATCAGGTCGAGCTCCGCCGGCCACACGTATCGGAAGGGCATCGAGCTTCGCTCCGCCCGACCGCCGACGATCTCGAGGTGATGGGAGATGAGGCCCTGCCGCACGACGTCGTACTCGTCGAATCCCCACCGGCTCTCGCTGACGTGAAAGGGGCGTACGGTCTCCCCGGGAGGCAGCCGCTGCAAGTCCGGGACGACGACCTCGACGAGGAACCGGCCCCCGGGCTCGAGCTGGGCGGCGACGTTCCGGAAGCACGCGACCTGAGCTTCCTGGGTGGTGAGGTTCATGATCGTGTTGAAGACGACGTAGGCGAGAGAGAACGTTCCGCCGGACCTGGCGGTCGCGAAGTCCCCGATCGTCACTTCGATGTCGGCGCCGCCGGGCTTTTCGCGCAGCTTTGCCGTCATGGCCCGGGACAACTCGATGCCGTGCACGGGCACTCCCCGCCGCGCGAGCGGGACCGCGATCCGCCCCGTCCCGATTCCCAGCTCGAGCGCGCTGCCGCCCTCGGCGAGCTCGACGAGGAGGTCTACGGCCGGGTCGACAACGGCCGGGTCGAACATCCCCGAGATCTCCGCAGACTCGTCGTATCTCGCCGCGACCCGGTCCCCGAAGTAGCCGTCGCCGCCTGACACTCCGGAAATCTAATCGTGTAGCTTCGGAGAGGCGAAAGGAGCATTCGAGTGAGCGAAGCGGAACATCTCTTCGGCGCGGAGCACGTGCAGCGCTACCGCGAGACCGCTGGGGAGGTCGGGCACATCTGGCGGCGCGGAGCCAAGATCCTCCTCCTCACGACCAAGGGGCGCACCACCGGCGAGCCGCGCACCACGCCCCTGATCTACGAGGAGGACGAGGATCGCTACGTGATCGTTGCGTCGAACGGCGGCGCACCGGAGCATCCCGGCTGGTACCAGAACCTCGCCAAGGCGCCGGAGGTGGAGCTGCAGGTGAAGGGCGACGTCTTCCCGGCTCGGGCGCGGACGTCGAGCGGCGACGAGCGCGAGCGGCTCTGGAACCTCGCGTCGCAGCAGTGGCCGGCCTACGACGAGTACCAGGCGAAGATCGACCGGGAGATTCCCGTCGTGGTGCTCGAGCGGAGCTAGACGGCTGCGGAACGGGCTAGGCCCACGGCAAGCGGTCCCAGTACGACGGCCGCTCGCGCCGCGAGGGCTCGAAGCCGACGTATGCCTGGTCCGGGTCTGACGTCGCCTCCTCGGCGCTCGCGCCGTACTGCGCGGCGAGCTCCGACACCGGATAGAGCACCTCCCACGGCATCGACCGGCCACCCGCCATCAGGATCACGCAGGGCTCGTCGCCGGCGCCGACGAAGATGTGCTCGGTGCCCGCTGGTGCGTGGAAGAAATCCCACGCGCGCAGGACCCGCTCGCCCCCCTCGACGAGGAGCCGGCACTCTCCGGCGAGCACGAGGAAATCCTCCTGCTGGTTCTCGGCGTGGTAGAGGCCGTTCGGCTCGCCCGGAGCCAGGACGTGGAGTCGGATGCCGAGCTGCGGGAACTCCGCTTGCCGGCTCTCGAAGCTGCACTCCGAGCCGGACGGCCGCTTGTCTCCGTTCTCGGAGGTCAGCCACCGAGCGTCGCGCACGTTGACGACGAACCAGCCCTCGCCCGCCGGCGCGAGTCCGGAACCTGAGTCTTCGAGCGTCGCCTCGGGCACGCCCCGACTCTACCGGGCTACTTGATCAGGGTGAGCAGCTTGAACATGGGCAGGTACATCGAGATGATCACGATGCCGACCATGATTCCGACGCCGAGCATCATGATCGGCTCGACGATCGAGGTCAGCGCCTGGATCGAGGCGTCGACCTCGTCCTCGTAGAAGTCCGCGATCTTGCCGAGCATCTTCTCGAGCTCACCGGTCTCCTCACCGATCTTGACCATCTGGCTGACCATCGCCGGGAAGACGGGGTTCTCGATCAGCGGCTGCGCGATCGGGACACCCTCGCCGACCTTCTGACGGACGCCAGCGAGAGCATCCTCGACGACCCAGTTGCCGGCCGTCTGGCCGGTGATCTCGAGCGCCTTGATGATGTCGACGCCGGCGGCGACGAGGGTCGAGAGCGTGCGCGAGAAGCGCGCCATCGTGATCTTGCGAACGACGTCGCCGATCTTCATCGGCAGCCGGAGCTTGATCCGGTCCCAGCGTCGTCGGCCGGTCTCCGTCTTCAGGAACTTCTTGATCCCGAAGATCGATGCGATCGTGCCCGGGAAGAGGATGAACCACGTCGCCTTGATGAAGTTGGACGCGTGCAGCACCCATTGCGTCAGCGTCGGCAGGTCGCCGCCGAGCTGGTCGAAGATGCCGACGAAGACGGGGACGAGGAAGAGCAGCATCCCGACGAGCACCAGAGTGGCGAAGATCAGCACCATGGTCGGGTAGATCATGGCGCCCTTCACGCGGCGCTTGATCGCCGTCGACTTCTCGATCTGGAAGGCGACACGATCGAGGACGGTGTCCAGGATGCCCGCCGCCTCGCCCGCCTCGACCATCGAGACGTAGAGGCGGTCGAAGACCTTGGGGTGCCGGGCCATCGCCTGCGAGAGCAGCATGCCGCCTTCGACGTCGGCCCGGAGCTCGCGGATGATCGCAGCGAGGTACTGATCGTCCGTCTGCTGCTCGAGGATGACGAGCGCGCTGACGACGTTGAGACCCGCCTCGATCATGGTCGCGAACTGGCGCGAGAAGATCTGCAGGGACTTCGGCTTGATCTTCTTGAAGGTCGTGCGCACCGAGTCCTCGCCGGCCGAGGGGAGCTCGTGCAGGCGGGTCGCGAGCAGGCCGCGGACGCGCAGCTGCTCGCGCGCCGAGTTCGGATCCGGGGCATGCACCTCACCCAGCGACTCGACGCCGAGGGAGTTGATCGCGTTGTAGGCGTAAGCGGCCATGCCTCAGGGATATCGGCAGCGCGGAGGGGGCGCTTGAGCTAGATGCCGCTGGACTGGTCGAACGAGGAAGACACGCGCGCGAGCGGCTTCAGGTCCGATCCGCGGCGCACGACGATCGTCACCAGCTTTACCGTCCGGCCCGTTGGGGGCGTCTGCGAGACGACGTAGGTGTCGATGCGATAGGTCTTCTGGTCCGGCCCGCTCACAGTTTGGCGAGGCGTGCACTGGGGAGTCAGCGAGCCGCACGTCTTGAGCTGCTGCGTCTGCTGGTTGGCTCCGCCGCACGCGACGGCCGGATCGATCAGGTTCGCGCGGTCGCACTGGTAGCGCGTCTCGGTGTTCGCCGTCGTCACGGACGCCGAGTCGAGTGCGATCTCCGTGTAGAGGAGTGCGCGGTAGAGCTCCATCTGCTTGTCCGCGAGGACGGAGGCGGTGGAGACTTCGCCCGCGCGCCGGAGCGCGACAGCGCCGGAGTTGAAGGCGCCGACGATCGCGAGAATGCCGACGTTCAGCATGATCATCGAGATCAGCAACTCGATCAGGCCGAAGCCCTCCTGCGAACGGAGACGTGCGATCACGGCCGTTCCATCGGCAGAACGCAGCTGATTCTCAAGCGATCTACCCCTTCTGCGCGGGCAGCGGGAAGCCCTGGATCGAGAGCAGCGCCAGTTCGTAGCGGCTGCCGTCGGCCGTGTTCTGCAGCGTGAGCTTCTGGCCGAGGATCAGCTTCAGCGTCTTGCCGCCGCTGGCGTACTCGCCTCCGGCGATCCCGATCTCGACCGACTTTCCGTTCTCCGCGATCGAAACGAGCACGAAGGTGGGCTCGGCGGCCGGGAACGGCGTATCGAGGGTCACGTCTCCGGCGACGCCGTTGACGGCGATCGACGTCGCGGTCGCGAGCTTCGGCGGCGAAGCGGTCGAGCCACCCGTGGTGAAGCCGCCCCCCGTGGCAGTGCCGGTCGGCTTGGCAGGCGTGGAGGTCTTGCCCGGGTCGGCGCTCGGCTCGGCCGCCGGGTCCGCAGCGGGATCAGAGGCGGTACCGGTCGGCTTCGGCTTGGCCGCCGCGGGAGCCGTGACCGGCTTGGCCTGCTGCGCGAACGGATCCTTGCTGGAGAAGCGCTCGAAGGTAGCGAGCTGGCCGGCGTCGACGATGGGCGCCTGGTCCGAGTCGGGGACGGACGCCAGGTCGGCGGCGCCCGCGGGCTCCGGCGCGCCGGGGACCGGAGCGCCGCTGGCGGGAGCGGGAGTCGGCGTGCCGGGCGTCGTCGTTGCAGGCGTGGTCGTCCCCGGCGTCGTGGCGACAGGCGTCGTCGGGGCGGGAGTCGTCGCGGCAGCCTGCGCAGCGGGCTGTGGGCCCTTCAGCATCTTCAACGTCTTCGGGCCCTGCACCGCGAGCAGCAGGACGAGGACGATCCCACCGCCGATCGCGATCTTCTTCTGCTTGGCCGCCTTCGCCTTCATGGGGTCCACGCGCTTGGCGGCCATCAGCCCGTCACTCCTGACGCAGTGGCTGTGCCCTCAGTCGCGGGCGGCACCGCAGCGCCGTCCTCCGCCGGAGGCACCGCTGACGGGTCTGTCGGCTCGGGAACCGTCGTGCCGGAGCCGTCCGTGCCGTAGATGTAGGCCTGCAGCGTCAGCGACGCCCCCAGCATCGGGAAGCCCTTGTCGCTCTCGACGAAGTCGACGGAGTCGACGGAGAACAGTCGTCCACCGGCGTGCAGCTCGCCGCGGCGCACCGAGACGAGCGTCCGCAGACGGAAGAG
>DATLDK010000122.1:0-4484 GCA_035525905.1 Gaiellaceae bacterium
AGCGACTCCCGGTTCTCGCCCGGCAGGAACTGCAGCGGGAGGATCCCCATCATCAGGAGGTTCGAGCGGTGGATCCTCTCGTAGCTCTCGGCGATCGCGGCCCGGACGCCCAGCAGGCTCGGACCCTTGGCGGCCCAGTCACGCGACGAGCCCGAGCCGTATTCCTTGCCCGCGAGGACGATCAGCGGGACCCCCTCGGCGATGTAGAGCTCGGACGCCTCAAAGATGCTCGTGACGTCGCCCTCGGGCAGCTTGCGGGTGACGCCCCCTTCCGTCCCGGGGGCGAGCTTGTTCCTCAGCCGGACGTTGGCGAACGTGCCTCGGACCATCACCTCGTGGTTGCCCCGCCGGGAGCCGTAGGAGTTGAAGTCGTTGCGGTCGACCCCGTGCTGGACGAGGTACTCGCCTGCCGGGCCCTGGAGCCTGATCGACCCGGCCGGGGAGATGTGGTCGGTGGTGACCGAGTCGCCGAGCATGACGAGGCAGCGCGCCCCGTCGATGTCCTCGAACGGCTGCGGGCTCAGCGGCATGTCCTGGAAGTAGGGCGGACGGCGTACGTACGTCGAGTCCGGCTCCCACTCGAACAGCTCTCCCTCGGGAACCGGCAGACTCCGCCATTGCTCGTCGCCGGTGAAGACGTCCGCGTAGGTCGACTGGAACATCTCGCCGCGCACCGACGCCGTGATCGTCTCCTGGATCTCGGCCGCGCTCGGCCAGAGGTCGCGGAGGTAGACCTCGTTTCCGTCCTCGTCCTCGCCGAGCGGATCCTCGAGCAGGTCGATGTCCATCCGCCCCGCCAGCGCGTAGGCGACCACGAGCGGAGGCGAAGCGAGGTAGTTCGCCTTCACCTCGGGATGGATGCGCGCCTCGAAGTTGCGGTTGCCGGAGAGCACCGAGCAGACGACGAGCTCGCCGTCCTCGACCGCGACCGAGATGGCGTCGGGGAGCGGCCCGGAGTTGCCGATGCAGGTCGTGCAGCCGTAGCCGACCGTGTGGAAGCCGAGCTGCTCCAGGTACGGCGTCAGCCCGGCCCTGTCGTAGTACTCGGTGACGACCTTCGAGCCGGGCGCGAGGCTCGTCTTCACCCAGGGCTTGCTCTGCAGGCCGCGCTCGACGGCCTTCTTCGCGAGCAGTCCGGCGCCGACCATCACCTGCGGGTTGGACGTGTTGGTGCAGGAGGTGATCGCGGCGATCACGACGCTGCCGTGCTCGAGCTCGTAGTCGGTGCCGGCGACGCGCACGCTCGTGCGCCCGGGGCCGGCCACGGCGACCGGCACCGCGTCCGGCTCCGGCTCGGGTGAGCCGCCCGGCGCCTGCTCGGTTGTCGGGTCGCTGGCGGGGAAGGTGTCGGCGAGCGCCTTGTCGTGGCTCCCGTTCGTGAGCGGCGCGGCGATGCCGAACGTGCCGAGCGAGTCGAGGAATGCGGTTTTCGCCTGCGAGAGCGGGACGCGGTCCTGGGGACGGCGCGGACCGGCGAGCGACGGGACGACGGTCGTGAGGTCCAGCTCGAGCACTTGGGAGTACGTGGGCTCCTCGCCCGAGTCGTGCCAGAGCATGTTCTCCTTGCAGTAGGCCTCGATCAGCGCGATCCGCTCCGGATCGCGGCCGGTCAGCCGCAGGTACTCCAGAGTCAGCTCGTCGACCGGGAAGAAGCCGCATGTCGCCCCGTACTCGGGCGACATGTTTCCGATCGTGGCGCGGTCGGCGAGGGGCAGCGAGGCCAGACCCTGCCCGAAGTACTCGACGAACTTTCCGACCACGCCCGCCCGGCGCAGCTGCTCGGTGACCGTCAGGACGAGGTCGGTTGCGGTGGCGCCCTCCGGCAGCGCACCCGTCAGCTTGAAGCCGACGACCTGCGGAACGAGCATCGAGAGCGGCTCGCCAAGCATGGCGGCCTCGGCCTCGATTCCGCCGACCCCCCACCCGAGCACGCCGAGGCCGTTCACCATCGTCGTGTGCGAGTCGGTGCCGACGAGGGTGTCCGGGAAGGCTTGCCCGTCGCGCTCCTCGACGACTCGCGCGAGGAACTCGAGGTTGACCTGGTGCACGATCCCCGTCCCCGGCGGCACCACCTTGAAGTCGCGGAATGCCTTCTGGCCCCAGCGCAGGAAGGCGTAGCGCTCGCGGTTGCGCTCGAACTCGAGCTCGACGTTCCGCGCGAAGGCGCCCGCCGTGCCGAAGACGTCCACCTGGACGGAGTGGTCGATCACGAGCTCCACCGGGATCAGCGGGTTGATCGCCTCCGGGTCGCCGCCGAGGTCCGCCATCGCGTTCCGCATGGCCGCGAGGTCGACCACCGCCGGGACGCCGGTGAAATCCTGCAGCAGCACGCGCGCCGGCGCGAAGGAGATCTCGCGGCTGGGCTCGTCGGCCGCGACCCAGCCTGCGACCGCCGCCACGTCGTCGTCATCACCGTTTCGGAGGACGTTCTCGAGCAGGATCCTCAGCGTGTAGGGGAGCCGTGCGACGTCCCAGGCGTCCTGCAGCGCGTCGAGCCGGTGGATCTCGAGCTTGCGGCCGCCGACGGTGAGAGTGGAGCGCACAGAGACATCGTCGGCCATGTGTCGAATCTATCGAACACCCGCTCCGCGGTCCGCTCCGGACACGTCCCAGGGACAGTCCCTAGGACACGTCCGTTTGGACTCAGGACAGCTTGGGCTGCAGCTCCCGCTCCCAGAAGCGGAAGAAGCCCTCCTGGTCGGGGCCGACCTGGTGCAGCGCGATGCGGTCGAAGCCGGCCTGCTGCCATTTCTCGATCTCCGCGAGCACCGGTGCCGGATCGGGGCCGCACGGGACGGCTTCCGTGGCCATCTCGAGCGTGACCGATTCGGCCACGGCGTCGAAGTCGGACGGGCGCGGCAGCTCCTGGTTGATGGTGCCGCCGAGGCCGGCGTGCCGCCAGACCCGGAAGACGGTCTGCTTGGCCTGCTCCTCGTCCTCCGCCCAGCAGATTCGGACTTGGCCGTAACGGGGGCCGTCGCCGCCCGCGCCCTCGTACTGCTCGACGGTCTCCTTGCTCGGCTCCGTTGTGACTAGACCGTCGCCGGCGCGTCCAGCAAGCTTTGCCGCCCTCGGATTCGCCGCAGCCACGGCGATCGGGATCGGCTCGTCCGGGAGCGTGTACAGCCGCGCGTGGTCGACGGTGTAGTACTTGCCGCGATGTGTCTGCTCCCCGCCTTCCCAGAGGAGGCGCATCACCTCGATGGCCTCCTCGAGGAGCTCGATTCGCTCGTCGGGGGCCGGCCACCTGTCGCCGAGTACGTGCTCGTTCAGGTTCTCGCCCGTCCCGACGCCGAGCGTGAAGCGGCCGGGGGCCATCGCGGCGACCGTCGCAACTGCGTGCGCGACGATGGCCGGATGGGTTCGGATCATTGGGCAGGTGACCCCGGTCGCAAGGCCGATGCGCTCCGTCACCGCGGCGATGCCGCCCAGCACGCTCCAGACGAATGGGCTCTCGCCCTGCGCATCGATCCAGGGATGGAAGTGGTCCGAGATCATGGCGTAGGAGAAACCGGCCTCCTCGGCACGCTTGGTGTTCTCGACCAGGTCGAGTGGTAGGTGCTCCTCGGACGAGAGCCAGTAGCCGAACTCGGTCATGCGCCGCTTCCTACCGCCGCGCCGGCGTGGCGAAACTAGCGCAGGCGCCGCAGTGGAATCGTCGTCGCGGGGCCGACGTTGCCGGCCTTGTCGATGGCTGCGAGAGAAACCGGCGCCCGCAGCGTCGCGCGCGCCAACGCCACCGAGGGCTTCGCCACGGCCAGCGTCCGAGCACCGATCGTGACCCGGTAGCTGCGCACCCCGCCGGGATCGCGCACCGCAGGCCAGGCGAGCAGGACCGTCTTCTCCGTCCGGCGGATGGCGACGGTGCGGATGGCCGGAGGCCGGACCGTGTCGCGCAGGAGCCGGCCCTGCTCGTCGACGATCCCGACGCCGGCCCTGAATCTGACCGTGACGGGCTGGCTCAGGTGGCCGACTGCATCGGCCGCCCGGACCGAGTACGTCCCGCTGTCGCCCCCCGGTGGGTCGAGCAGTACCGAGGTGGCGGTCAGCTCGCGGACGAAGCCACCGTCCTCGTAGAGCCGGTAGTGCACGGGGCCCACGTCGTCGGTCGAGGCGCGCCACGAGAAGAACACGAGCCCGCTCGGATCGTCTCGCACGACGGCGGCAGCCGGCACCGTCGGGGCGCTGCGGTCCGCCGAGTCGAGCCGCTCCAGGAAGAGTGAGTCCTGCACGTCGAGCCACGAGCCGGAATGGCCGTAGTAGTCGTCGCGGCCCCCGTCGAGCACGTGTTGCTCGAGCTCCAGGCCGGTCAGCGACGCACCCAGGAGATCGTTGTCGACGCCGCAGACGTGCCCCTCGTTGCACGCGTGCGGCGCGGCAGTCTCGACGGCACCCAGAGTGTGGAGGAGCTCGTGTGCCGCCACGACCGGCCGCAGCGAGTCGCCCTCCGTGGAACCGCACGAGTCGAGGTACACGATCGCCAT
>DATLDK010000126.1:0-10412 GCA_035525905.1 Gaiellaceae bacterium
GCAGGAGCTCGCGCTCGGGCATCCCGATCGCGTCGGCAGGCTCGTCCTCGCATGTACGTCCCCGGGGGGTACGAAGGCCTTCCCGACGCCGAAGGCGACGATCGAGCTGATGCAGGCGCGCGCGACGCTGCGCCAGTTCACAGAGCACGCGCTGCAACCCGATCCGCGACCCGAGATCGTCGACCGGATCCTGGTCCACCGCGAGCGCACCGCTCAGCCATTCGAGCACTGGGCCGCCCAGGCAGCGGCGAGCGCCACGTTCGACGCGCACTCCAGGCTCGGCTCGCTGACCATGCCGACCCTCGTCCAGACCGGCGACGGCGACCTCGTGGTGGACGCGCGCAACAGCGAACTCCTCGCAAACGCCATCCCCAACGCGCGGCTCTCGGTCTTTCCCGGGGCCGGGCACATCTTCATGTGGCAGGAGCCGCAGCGCTTCGTCGCGGAGCTGGAGGAGTTCCTGTGCTGACGCTAGACCGCTGGATCCGCGACCGCGCCCGGACGACGCCGGAGCGGGTCGCCATCGATTGCCGGGGGGCGGAGACGACCTACGCCCAGCTCGACGCGCGTTCGGAGAGCCTCGCCGCCGGCTTGCTCGCGGCCGGGCTCGTCTCGGGTGATCGTGTCGCCACGCTCACGGCCACCGGCCCCGAGCACGTCGTCGTCTTCTTCGCGTGCGCCAAGGCCGGTTTGATCCTGATGCCGTTGAACACCCGTCTCGCGGCGCCCGAGCTCGTCTACCAACTCGCCGACGCCGAGCCGGCCGTCCTCCTGTGCTCCGACGAGTACGCCGCCACTGCGTCCGCGCTGCACCGGCGCACCGCCGGAATGGAGGAGCTTGCGTCCGCTAGACACAAGCCGCTCTCGGGGCCGGCCGACGATGACGGGCTTCTGCTCGTCTACACATCCGGGACGACCGGCAAGCCGAAGGGTGCGCTCCTCACACACGCGAACTGCTTCTGGACCAACCTCTCGTTCGACCGGGTCGTGGGCGTCTCGGGTGAGGACACGGTGCTCCAGGTGTTGCCGCAGTTCCACGTCGGCGGCTGGAACGTTCAGGCCCTGCTTGCGTGGTGGAAAGGCGCGACTGTCGTTCTCGAGCCGGCCTTCGATCCCGCGAGGGCGCTGGCTCTGATCGCCGAAAAGCGCGTGACGACGATGATGGGCGTGCCGGCGACCTACCTCTTCATCTCGCAGGAGCCCGGCTTCGCGAGCGCTGACCTCTGGACGCTGCGGCACGCGGTTGTCGGCGGTGCGCCGATGCCGGAAGCGCTGCTGGAGGCCTGGCACGAGCGCGGTGTCGAGATCGTCCAGGGCTACGGGCTCACGGAGGCGGCGCCGAATGTCCTTTGCCTGCCGCCGGAGGATGCCGCCCGCAAGCGCGGCTGCGCGGGAAAGCCCTATCCGCACGTCGACGTCGCCCTCCGCGATCCGGAATCGGGCGAGCTACGGGACGGCGCGACGGAGGGCGAGCTCGTCGTCAAGGGCCCGAATGTCTTTGCGGGCTACTGGCGGGACCCCGACGCCACCGCTGCGGCTTTCGCCGACGGGTGGCTGCTCACCGGCGACGTGGCGGCGCGGGACGAGGAGGGCTACTACCGCATCGTCGGGCGTACGAAGGACATGGTCATCTCGGGCGGCGAGAACGTGTACCCGGCCGAGATCGAGAACGTCCTGCACGAGCACGACTCCGTCTCCGAGGCGGCTGTCGTCGGCGTCCCGGACGAGCGCTGGGGCGAGGCTTGTCTCGCGTTCGTCGTCCTGCGCGCCCCCGCCACGGAAGACGAGCTGCTCGAGCTCTGTCGCAGCCGGCTCGCGCGCTACAAGATCCCGCGCGGGGTTCGCTTCGTGGACTCGCTGCCGAGGAACGCGCTCGACAAGGTCGTCAAGTCCCAGCTGTTGGAGGTCGCGCGATGAAGCAGCTGACCGCGCGGGGCGAACGTACCCGCCAGAAGCTGCTCGAGGCGGCGGAGCGGATCTTCGCGGAGCTCGGCTATCACGACGCGTCCATCGTCAAGATCACGGAGGCAGCGGGCGTCGGCCAGGGCACCTTCTACCTGTACTTCTCCGGCAAGCAGCGGGTGTTCGACGAGGTCGTGCTCGATCTCAACTCGCGCGTGCGCCACGCGATGACCGAGGCCTCCGCGGCGGGAACGACGCGCGCGGAGCGCGAGCTCCTCGGCTTCGGCGCGTTCTTCCGCTTCACAGCCGAGCACCCGGCGCTCTACCGGATTATCCGCCAGGCCGAATTCGTCTCGCCCGAGACGCTCGTCACCCACTACGAGCGCCTGACCGGCGGCTACGTCGTCGGGCTGCGCCAGGCCATGGAGGCAGGCGAGATTGCTGAAGGCGACCCGGAGGTGCTCGCCTGGACCCTGATGGGGATCGGCGAGCTCGTCGGCATGCGCTGGATCCTCTGGAACGGCCAAGAGGGGATGCCCGAAGAGGTCTTCGACGAGCTGTCGCGGATCATCGTGCGCGCCATCGGGGCCAAGGACCTCGACCCGTGATCGGGCTCGCCGCGACCGCCGCCTACCTCCCCGAGCACTGGATGACAGCCGCGGAGATCGCCGAGGAGAGCTCGATCCCGGAGCAGGTGATCCTGGAGAAGTTCGGCCTGCGCGGAAAGCACATCGCCGCGGACGGCGAGCATGTCAGCGACATGTCAGTCGAGGCGGCCTCGCGCCTGCTCACCGAGAACGGCCTCGAACCAGCCGCGATCGACGTCGTCCTCTACTACGGCTCGCTCTGGAAGGACTACCCCGTCTGGCAGGCGTCGCCGTGGATCGCGCACCGCCTCGGCTGCGTGAACGCGTACGCGCTGGAGTACGCCAACGTCTCGTGCGGGACGCCGGTGGCGCTGAGGCTCGCGCGGAACTTCCTGCTCGCCGAGCCGGATTTGCGCAACGTGCTCCTCGTCGCCGCCTGCCGCGAGTCTTACCTGCTCGACTATGGCAACGAGCGCTCGCGCTTCATGTTCAATTTCGGGGACGGCGCGGTCGCGGGACTGCTCGCCCGCGACGCTCCGCACGAGCTCCTCGGCTGCCATGCGCTCACGGATGGCTCCTTCTCGCTCCAGGTAAAGGTGCCGGCCGGAGGGTCCGTCGAGCCCGCGTCCGTCGAGTCCGTGGCCGGTCGGCGCCACTTCCTGGACGTCGCCGACCCCGCCCAGATGAAGGGCGGCCTCGACGAGGTGAGCCTCCCCAACTTCGTCGCAGCCGCGCGCGGGGCGCTGGAACGCTCTGGTGTGCAGGCGGAGGACATCTCCTATCTTTGCGGCATCCATATGAAGCGCTCGATGCACGACGCGATCGTTGCCGGGCTCGGCGGCCCGCGCGCCGCCTATCTGGACGACACCGGCCACATGAGCGGCGTCGACTCGCTGCTCGCGCTCGACCGCGCAGCCCGCGCAGGTGAGCTGGCCGACGGCGACCTCGTGCTCCTGCTCGCAGCGGGAACCGGGTACACCTGGGCGGCATCGGTGATCAGATGGTGATCGACGACCTGGTCGGCGAGGAGCTCGTCTCGGAGTGGCGGCCGATCGAGCAGGAGCGCATCGACGAGTTCGCCCATGCGACCGACGACGCACAGTGGATCCACACAGATCCGGAGCGGGCCGCAGCAGGGCCTTTCGGCACGACGATCGCGCACGGCTTCTTGACGCTCTCCTTGGTCGTGCCGATGTTCGCCGAGGCGCTGCCGCCGCTCGAGGGCTACGGGATGACCCTGAACTACGGGCTCAACCGCGTCCGCTTCACCTCACCCGTGCCTGCGGGGGCCCGAATCCGCGGTCGCTTCCGGATCGAGGGCGTCGAGGAAGTCGCGTCGGGCAAGCAGGCACGCGTCGCCGCCACGATCGAGCTCGAAGGGCAGGAGAAACCTGCTTGCGTGGCGGAGGCCCTGTTCCGTTTTCTCGCGCCCGCTTGAGGCACGCCGTGCGATTTTCGCTCCATCCGACGGACGGGAGTAGCATCTGCCCGCCCAGGAGGAACTAGCAGTGCGGCACGCAGTCGAGCTCGTCGGCATCCTGAATCTGGTCTTGTTCGCGGCGATCGCGGGCGTCTGCCTGCGCCAATGGCGTCGTGAGCGCGCGACCAGCGCTCTCTGGGCGACCCTTGCCTTCGTGACGCTCGCCTGGGTGATCGTCGCGGGCCGCGTCCTGCCCCAGGACCCGGAGGACTTGGCCGGGAAGGTCATTCAGCGGCTCGACCTCGTGATCCTGGTCATGTTTCCGTACCTCCTCTACCGGTTCGCGACGGCGTTTGAACGCAGCCGTCGTCCGCTCGCGCGCGTCGTCGACTCGCTCAGCGTCGTCCTGGTCGCCGGAACGATGCTGCTCCCCTCCGTGCCTTCGGAGGGGGAGTCCTGGCGGTGGTGGTTCGTCCTCTATGTCATCGGCTTCCTGATCCACTGGTCCCTGCTACTCAGCATCGTCGCAATCCGTCTCTGGCGCGCCGGTCGCGAGGAAGCGTCGGTGGCGCGCAGGCGAATGCAGATGCTCGCGTTCGCGTCCACCGCGCTGACCGCCGCGCTCGTCTTCTCGCTCGCGGCGAGCGACGAGGACTCGCTCGGCGCGCTGGGGGTCGCGCTCCTGGGAACCTTCAGCGGTTTCGCGTTCCTGCTCGGATTCGCTCCGCCTGTGGGCCTCCGCCTGCTCTGGCGGCGGCCGGAGCAGGCTCGCATGCAGCAGGCGATCGGAAGCCTCATGGCCGCAACGAGCGAGCAGGACGTGGCGGCTCGTGTGCTTCCGCCGATGGCGAGCATGGTCGGAGCTCGCGGGATCAGGCTCGAGTCGTCGGACGGGACACCAATCGGCGCGCACGGTTCGATCGACGAAGGCTACGGCGACATCGCCCAGTGGGAGTTTCCCTTCGGCCGATTGGTCGTCCGGACGAGCACGTTCGCACCGTTCTTCGGGGACGAGGAGCGGAAGCTGCTCACCGCCCTCGGCTCGCTCACGGGGCTCGCGCTGGACCGCGCTCGTCTCTTCGCCCGGGA
The DNA here is from genome assembly GCA_035525905.1 of Gaiellaceae bacterium. Taxonomy (GTDB): domain Bacteria; phylum Actinomycetota; class Thermoleophilia; order Gaiellales; family Gaiellaceae; genus Gaiellasilicea. The sequence goes on from DATLDK010000126.1 coordinate 4,999, forward strand.
ACGCGAGGCGCGCGCGAGTCTGCAGCGCGCCGACGAGCTCAAGAACCAGTTCGTCGCATTGGCTGCGCACGAGCTCCGGTCGCCGGTCGGCGCGATCTACGGCCTGTCAGAGACGATCGCAGCGCGCAGCGGCGAGCTTGCGTCCGAGCAGCTCGAGGAGCTGCAGAGCTCGCTGACCGTGCAGATCCGGCGGTTGCGTGAGCTCGTCGAGCAGCTGCTCGACCTCTCGCGGCTGGACGCGGAAGCCGTCGTGATCCGGCCACAGCTGGTGCGCGTCCGCGACCGCTTGGAGGCGATCGTCGGTTCCGTCTCGCCGTTCGAGACGGTGCAGATCGGCATCGAGGTCGACCCCTCGCTCGAGGCCGAGCTCGATGTCGACGCCCTCGACCGGATCGTCTCCAACCTGATCCTGAATGCATGCCGCTACGGCGAGCCGCCGGTCCTCGTCAGCGCCGCGACGGAGCGAGGCTCGCTGCGCGTGACAGTGCAGGACAGCGGCCCCGGTGTCCCCGCGGAGTTCGTGCCGCAGCTGTTCGACCGTTTTGCCCGTGGCTCGAGCGGTGGGAGCAGCCCGGGAACCGGGCTGGGGCTCGCGATCGCGCGCTCGTACGCCCGGGCGCACAGCGGCGAGATCAGCTACCGCCCGGCGAAGCCGCGCGGGGCGGCCTTCGAGCTGGTTCTGCCCGCGCCGGCGGCGGCGTGAGCGGCCCGAACGGTACGGTGTAAGCGGCGGTCGTCGCCGCCATTCACGACGAAAGGGCTGAATTTGGCTGCGAGTAAACGACAGACGACGTTCGCGAAGATGGCCCGCGAACAAGCGATGCGCGACAAGCGCGTGCGCAAGCAGGAGAAGAAGGACGATCGGAAGCAGGCCGCGATCGACGCCGCGAACGGTGTCGTCCCTCCCGAGACGCCGGCGGCCGACGAAGAAGAACCCAGCTAAGCTCGAGCGCCGATGGTGACCGTCGAGGACGTGCGGTCGGTGGCGCTGAGCCTGCCGCGCACGACCGAGGCCTTCGTCCACGGCCGCGTCAAGTTTCGCGTCGGCCGGATCGTCTACCTCGCGTTCTCGCGTGACGAGACGGAGCTGGGGTTCGGCTTCCCCCGGGAATGGCGACGGGCACTCGTCGAGTCCGAGCCGGACAAGTTCCGGATGCCGGACGCTTCCGACCTCCGTTATCAGTGGGCGGTCGTTCGGCTCGCCGCGATCGATGTCGGCGAGATGGAGGATCTAGTCGTCGACGCGTGGGCGATGGTCGTGCCCAAAGGCGTGGCAGCCGCGTACGCGGCGGACCATCCGGCGTGAAGGCGCTCGAGCTCCTGACGCCCCACGGCGCGGCGAGAGTGCATCTGCAGCTGGTGCAGGACGCGCGGGCAGCGCTCGTGCTCGGGCACGGGGCGGGTGGGGGCATAGCGGCTCCGGATCTCCTGAAGGCCACCGCCGTCGCCGCGGAGGAAGGGCTCAGCTTCGTTCTCGTCGAGCAGCCGTACCGAGTCGCCGGGAGGCGCTCGCCGCCGGCGGCCCGCCAGCTCGACACCGCGTGGACGGCGGTCGTCGAGCGCCTGCGCGCACGCGAGCTGCGAGGGATCCCGCTCGTCGTCGGCGGGCGGTCGTCAGGTGCGCGTGTTGCTTGCCGCACTGCTGGATCGACGGATGCAGCCGGAGTTCTCTGTTTGGCCTTCCCGTTGCAGCCGCCCCGTCGCTCCAATCAGCCGCGGAGCGATCGCCTCGGCGAGCTCGACGCCGTGACGGTTCCTACCCTCGTGGTGCAAGGCGTTCGCGACGCCTTCGGAATGCCGCCCGAGTCGACGTTCCGCACGGTCGTCCCGGTGCAGGCAGACCACGGACTGAAGACCGACCTGGATGCGGTCGCCGCAGCCGTGCGAACCTGGCTGCGTCAGCTCGGCTTGGCCTCCGGGTAACGCGGCAGCCCGTCGTCCGGCAGCGCCTGCCAGTCGGCTGCATACGCCGTGTACTGGTGCCACTGGGGCCGGATCCCCGGATCGCCGTCGATCGTTCCCAGCCGCACGCCCGTGTATTCGCTCGCGCCCGGCGGTCGCGAGAAGAGCGCCGATCCGCAACGGCCGCAGAAGATCTTCTCGAAGCCTCCCTCGGGCGCCCAGTAGCGGAGCTCCTCCGCCCCTTGCACGACCCGCACGCTCCCCGGCTCCGCCCGCGCGTTCCCGGACGCGGAGGTGCCGGTGCGCCGCTGGCAGCGAGTGCAATGGCAGTAGGACGCTGACACGAAGGGCCCCGTGACCTCGAAACGGACGGCGCCACAGCCGCAGCCCCCGGTGACGAGCGCGCTCACGGCCGCAGCCTAGCGTTAGGTCCGGTGAAGCAGAGGCGGTCAACCCAGGAAGAGGCATACCGTCAACCGCTGGACGCGCCGTATGGTGGCGATGAGGACGCGGCGTCCTCCGGCGGCAAACATGCGGATCCATCTCACCGAACGACACCTCGTCCCGAGCCTGCTCACGTTCATGCGGGAGCACGCTCATGTCACAGCCGGCCGAATCGGGCCGCAGGAAATCGAGGTGTCGCAGCTCGGCTCCCAGCACGCCGCGGGGCGGCGAGTCGAGCTCGATCTCATGCTCAGGACGTGGCGTGCCTCGCATGCGACCGCGGAGACTCGCATCCTCGACTGATCACCGGCCGGAATCACTCGACCGAGTGACGCTTGCGGGGCCCAGCGGCTCAAGCGATGGGACCCACCGGCCGATACAGATGTCATACGAGTTCCGTGGATTGTGCCGCAGCTTTCCACGTAGAGCCGTTCGGTCGGGGGTGGTGCCGCAGCCACCCCCGACCACTTTCTCTGCTCAACCAGCGTCCGAAGCGGCTGTCAGAGTCATCGAGGTGACGTGGTTCAAGGTGTGGTTGGACGGAGCCTCGCACGGTTGCGAGCTGCCGCGCGACGATCCGCCTCTGGCAGGTCAGATTCGCGATCTCGGCGGAGTCACCGCGCTCATCGAGGATGTCGTGGAAGGAAGCGACGGGGAGCCGCTGATCATGGCCTCGCGCGTCACTCGTCAGCCGAGAGCGTCGCCGTCTGCGTAATCGGTTCTCGGCAGGAGTCGTATCCTGCGAGGCCGATGCGTGCGGTAGTGATCGAGAACGGCCGGCCGGTGCTCGGCGAGCGCCCCGACCCGCAGCCAGGAGACGGTCAGGTTTTGATCCGGGTTCGCGCTGCCGGGATCAACAACGCGGATCTCCTGCAGGCAGCCGGCAAGTACCCGCCCCCGCCGGGCACGCCGCCGGACATTCCTGGGCTCGAATGCGCCGGTGAGGTTGCCGAGACCGGCGAGCGCGTCATGGCTCTCCTCCCCGGCGCCGGGCAGGCGGAGCTCGTGGCGGTCGACGCGCGGCACGTTCTCCCGGTTCCGGACGGAGTGGACTGGCCGGCGGCGGCTGGTTTCATGGAAGCGTTCGCAACGGCGCACGACGCGCTCGTGACGCAGGCGCAGCTCCGACCGGGCGAGCGGCTGCTCGTCAACGGAGCGTCGGGCGGTGTCGGCACGGCCGCGGTGCAGCTGGGCGTCGCCCTCGGCGCAGAGGTGACCGGCACCGCGCGGCGGCCGGAGAGCCGCGATCTCGTGCGCGGGCTTGGAGCGAAAACCGAGCCCGACGGTGAATACGACGTCGTCCTCGAGCTGGTTGGCGGGGAGTTGCTCACGAGCGACGTCGAGCAACTCGCCCCTCACGGCCGCTTGGCCGTGATCGGTACGGGAGCGGGGTCGCGCGCCGAGGTCGACTTCGGGCTCGTGATGCGCAAGCGAGCCCGGATTTACGGTTCGACGCTGCGATCGCGCTCTGGCGAGGAGAAGGCGCTGGTGGTCACTCGCCTCGGGGAGGACGTGTTGCCGCTCCTCGCCGGCGGTCGCGTCACGGTCCCCGTGCACGGGACGTATCCGCTCGACCAGGCCCACGCCGCCTACTTGGATTTTGCGGAACCCGGGAAGTTCGGCAAGCTCGTGCTCCTCGCGTGACGGAGTCCCTGAGGCCTAGCCCGTCAGCCGGTCGGCACGAACCCGAGCTGCTGCAGCATCCCGAGCTGGTCCTGCACGACCCAGTGCTCCGCGACCTTGCCGTCCTGGATGCGGTCGATGTGGATCGCCTCCCAAGTCGCGTGCTTCCCGGACGCCGGCATCCCGGCGAATTCGCCGGTCATCGTGGCGGAGTTCGTGACGTGCACGACGACGAGGTCGCCGTCCGCGAAGGCCCGATTGACGGTGATCTCGAGATCGGAGAAGGCCCCGTGGATCGCGTTGAACAACGCCTTGACTCCTTCGCGGCCTTCGGGCATGCCTTCGAACTTCCCGTGATCGACGATGTCCTCGGCGACGAGCTCGTCGATGACCTCGGCACGGCCTTGCCCGAAGCCCTCGACCAGGCGCAGGGACGTCTCCTTGTTCGCGTTGCTCATCTCTCGACACCTCCGGTCGCGGCGTGTTGGTAACCGCGGCCATTATCGGTCGTGCTGTCGCCGCGGAGCAATCGCCTCCGGAACGGCCGCCGATCTGCCCGGTGTGTGGCGTGACGATGGTCCCGGCAGAGCTGAGTGAACGGCAGGATCACGACGGTGACTGGGTCTGCCTCGAATGCGAGGTGACGGGAGAGGAGTAGGTCTGCACCTGGCATGGCTGACTCACGGAGCTATGCGGGTTTCCGCGGTATCGAGCTAGAGAGGAAGGCCCATACGGGATTCGAACCCGTGCCGCCGCCGTGAGAGGGCGGTGTCCTAGGCCACTAGACGAATGGGCCGTGGCGCCGCGGCAGTCTAGCTGAACAGATCCGGGCCAAAGCTTTACCAATGCCTTGCCTTGGCTTGCCCGGCTCTTGGCCGGCCTCCGGGCATCCTCGTCGCATGAGCGAAGCGAGGAGGAATCGCACGATGAGCAAGCTACTGATCGGTCTGCTCGGCGCGGGCGTGATCGCGACGGGCGGCTATGCCGCGGCGTCCGGGCTCGAGGACTCTCAGCCGGCCCGGACCGTGTCGCTTCCCGCAGCGACCACGTCCGATGACACGACCCAGGGCGCCACCACGGCCGCGACCACGACGGCCGCTACGACCGCGGTGGCGGCGGAGTTGGAGCACGTCTCCGGCCCGTGTGACGAGGCCGAGCACGCGAACGACCCGCGGTGCGGCGGCGCGGCCTCGACCGACGACGACCGCTCCGAATCCGACCAGGACCCGGACGACGGCGACCGCTCCGGTTTCAACAGCGGCAAGGGCTAGTCCAAACCCAACGAAGGAGAACCAAATGAAGCTCATTCTGACCAGCGTGCTCGCACTGACGATCGCCGCGTTCTCACTCGCGGCGGTGGCCACGAGCGCCAGCACGGCGCAGACGATCCGAGTCACCGAGGTCGACTACGCGATCCGGCTCTCGGTCAAGCCGAAGCCGGGGAC
>DATLDK010000144.1:0-4830 GCA_035525905.1 Gaiellaceae bacterium
CTCTGGGTGCTCGTGGGGCTGACCGCCGCGCTGCTCCTCGTCGACCGCTCGCTGACCTCAGCGCGGCTGTTGGCCGGCCGTCACGGATCGATGTAGACGGTGACGGTCTCCGTGTAGAACTCGATCGCCGCCCGGCCCTGCTCGTGCGGGCCGAAGCCGCTCGACTTGATCCCGCCGAACGGCACGTGGACGTCTGCGCCGGCCGTCTGCGAGTTGACGTGGAGCAGTCCGGCCTGGGCCTCGTTCTGGAAGCGCGTCGCATCGGCGAGGCTCGACGTGAAGATCGCCGCGGACAGGCCGAACTCGGTCGCGTTCGCGCGGCGCAGCGCTTCGTCGAGAGCCGTGTACCGGTAGAGCGAGGTGACCGGCCCGAAGACCTCTTCGCACGAGAGGAAGGCGTCGTCGGCCACGTCCTCGAATACGGTCGGCGGGATCAGATACGCATCGTCGTCCGCACGCTCGCCACCCGCAAGCACGGTGCCGCCCTGCTCTTTGCCGCGCTCGATCGCCGCCATGATCTCGTCGAACTGCGTCTCGTTGACGATCGGGCCGACCTCGACGTCGGGATCGAGCGGGTCCCCGACCTTGCCCCCCTCGATCCGCGCGAGCAGTTGCTGCTTGAAGTCGTCGTAAACGGCGTCCTGGACGTAGATCCGTCTCGTCGCCGTGCACTTCTGGCCGGCCGACCAGAACGCGCCCGCGTACGCGGCCTCCACGGCCCGGCCGAGATCCGCATCGGCCGCGACGATCAGCGGGTTGTGGCCTCCGAGCTCCAGCTGGACGCGCTTGCCGTGAGCGGTGGCCTCGTCGCGCACGGACTGCCCCGTCGCGACGGAGCCGGTGAAGGAGATCGCGCGCACGCGAGGGTCGGACACGAGTGCGGCGCCGGCCGTCGACCCCCGGCCGGTGAGGACGTTGAGCACACCAGCGGGCAGGTCGGCCTCCGCGAAGGCCTCCGCGATGTGGAGCCCCGTGCGCGGCGCCTCGTAAGCGAGCTTCAGCACGACCGTGTTGCCGTAGATCAGCGCCGGCGCGAGCTTCCAGATCGGGATCGCGATCGGGAAGTTCCACGGAGTGATCAGCGCCACGACGCCGACCGGCCTGCGCCGCGTCGACACCTGGGCGCCTGTGGCGCTCTGCTCGAAGTGCTCTCCGACCGAGCGAAACGCCTCACTCGCCGCGAAGCGCAGGATCTGGGCGCCGCGTCCGGCCTCGCCTCGCGCCTCGCGCAGCGGCTTCCCCATCTCCGTCGACATGTCGCGCGCGATCTGCTCGGTGCGTGCTTCGAGCACCGAGGCGGCCGCGTTCAGATAGCCGGCGCGACGCGCCATCGGCAGCGCCGCCCACGCCGCGAAGGCGCCCGCGGCCGCGGCAACGGCTGCGTTCGCGTCGGCCTCGCTCGAGGACGAGAACTCCCCGACCACCTCGGCCGGACGCATCGGGTTCAGCTTCGCGTAGGTCTCGCCCGAGGACGCGGGCACCCAGGCCCCGCCGACGTAGTTGCGGCCGGTCTCTCGGGTAGGTGCGTCGACGGTCTCGGTCATACCGGCAAGGTAGCGCTCAGTCGGCGACCGTGTTCACGAGCACGCCGATGCCCTCGATCTCGATCTCCACCGTGTGGCCCGGCTCGAGCGTGTACTCGTCCGGCGGCACGAGCCCGGTGCCGGTCAGGAGGACGGAGCCGGGCGGGACCGGGTTGTCGCGCATCACCCACTGCGCGAGCTCATGCGGCGAGCGCTTCATCCTCGCAGTCGACGTCTCGCCGGCGAAGAGCTCGCTCCCGTCGCCGCCGGTGATCCGCAGCCGGATCGGGAACGGGGCGTCCCAGTCGTCGGGGAGCGCCAACGCCGGTCCGATCGCACAAGCGCCCGCGAAGACCTTGGCCTGCGGGATGTAGAGCGGGTTCGCGCCCTCGATGTCGCGACTCGAGACGTCGTTGCCGATCGTCACGGCCACAGGCTCGCCGTCCCGGCCGAGGACCACCCCGAGCTCGGGCTCGGGCACCATCCAGCCGGAATCGCTGCGCACGCGGATCGACCCGCCCGGGCCGACGGTGCGCCGCATCTCGGCGTCCTTGAGGAAGAGCTCCGGCCGGTCGGCGTCGTAGACCAGCGCATAGACGTCCCGGGCCTCCGTTTGCGCCTCCTCCAGCCGCGCGTCGCGGCTGCGCTCGTAGGTGACGCCCGCGCACCAGATCTCGGGAGCGTGGATCGGAGCGAGCAGCGCCAGGTCGGCGAGGTCCCAGTGGCCCGTGACTTCGCCCTCGCCGGCGAGGGCTGCGAGCGGATCGTCGTGGTCGAGCATCGCGACGGAGTCACCCTCGATCCGGCCTACGCGCGGACCGTTGCCACCGGCCTCAGCGCGGACGTAGCGCTTCAATAGGTCGCTCGGCCGCCCGAGATGTCGAAGCACGCCCCGGTGGAGAAGGTCATCTCCTCGCTCGCGAGCCAGCAGATCAGCGCGGCCACCTCCGAGGGCTCCCCGACCCGGCTCAACGGGATTCGCGAGGTCATGAAGTCGATGTGCTCCTGCGAGAGCTGGCCCAGGATCGGCGTGTTGATCACCGCAGGAGCGATGCAGTTGACGAGGATGCCGGAGCCGGTGACGTCCTTGCCGATCGACTTCGTGACCCCGATCACCGCCGCTTTGGACGACGAGTACGCAGCTGCCATGGGGTTGCCTTCCTTGCCTGCGATCGAGGCGACGTTGACGATCCGGCCGTACCGGTTCGCCTTCATCTTCGGGAGCGCCGCGCGGTTGGCGTAGAAGACCCCGTTCAGGTTGATCGCGTGCACGCGCTCCCATTCCTCGTCGCTCACCTCCTCCGTGTGCAGCGAGTCGCCGCCCACGCCCGCGCAGCAGACGAGCACGTCGAGTCGCGGCAGCCGCTCTACTGCCGCGTTCAGCTGCTTCGAGTCACGCACGTCCTCGCCCTGCTCCAGGTCGAAGACGTGAACGGCGGCTCCGCCGGCCCGTAGCCTCTCGGCGGCAGCCGCTCCGATCCCGCTCGCGCCACCCGTCACGAGCGCGACGCGTCCCTCGAAGTCGTAGTGGTTGGGCACCGGCTATTTCTATACCGTTTTGCCGGTGAGGTTCGATCCGAGCCGCGACTACCCGCTCGGAACGAGCAGGCCGGACCTCGTCCGCACACCGACCGGCATCGGGCTGGACGAGCTGCGGCTGCACGGCGACGGGGTCGACGCAGCCGAGCTGCGGGCGACCCCCGAGACCCTCCGCCTTCAGGCCGACATCGCGCGTACCGCCGGACGAGCCCAGCTCGGCGAGAACCTGCTCCGCGCAGCGGAGCTCGCGCCGCTGGCGGACGAGACGATCCTCGCGATCTACACCGCCCTGCGTCCGCGCCGCTCGACTTCGGCGGAGCTGGAGGCGTGGGCACAGCAGCTCGAGAGCTGGCGGGCCCCTGGCACGGCCGCTTTCGTCCGCGAAGCCGCGCAGGTGTACGCGGAGCGTGGCCTCCTTGCCGGCTGACCGGCGCTCCGACCGCTTCGTCGCGCGCGAGCAGCACGAGCTCCGTCGCGAGGTGCTGATCGAGCCGCTCGCGGAGCTCGGTCTCGTCGCAATGAACGGCCCGAACGACCCCGTGCCGTCTCTCGTCGTCGAGGACGGCCGCGTCCTCGAGCTCGACGGGCGCCGCGAGGCGGACTGGGACGCGCTCGACCACTTCGTCGTCCGCTACGGGCTCAACCTGGACGTGGCACGCGACGCCGCTGCCCTCGAGGACGCCGAGATCGCGCGCATGCTCGTCGACGTCGATGTTTCGCGCTCGGAGCTCGTACGGCTCTCGCGCGGGCTGACGCCGGCACGGCTCGCGAGGGTGATCGCAATGCTCGATCCGGTCGAGCTGATGTTCGCACTGAAGAAGCTGCGCGCACGACGGGCGCCCGCGAATCAGGCACATGTGACGAACCTGAAGGAGAACCCGGCCCTGCTCGCCGCCGATGCCGCCGAAGCCGCCGCGCGTGGCTTCGCCGAGATCGAGACCACCGTCGGCGTGTCTCGCTATGCGCCGCTGAACGCCATCGCGATCCTCGTCGGCGGTCAGACGGGCCGGCCGGGCGTGCTGACGCAGTGCGCGGTGGAGGAGCGTCTCAACCTGCGCCTGGCGATCCAGGGTCTCGTCACGTATGCCGAGACGCTCTCGGTCTACGGCACCGAGTCCGTCTTCGTGGACGGCGACGACACGCCCTGGTCGAAGGCATTCCTGGCCTCGGCGTACGCCTCGCGGGGGGTCAAGGTCCGCTTCACCTCAGGCGGCGGCTCCGAGGCCTTGATGGGCGAGTCGGAGGGGAAGTCGATGCTCTATCTCGAGGCGCGGTGTCTTTCGCTCGTGCGCGCGGCAGGCTCACAGGGAGTCCAGAACGGCTCCATTTCCTGCGTCGCCCTCGTGCTCGCCGTGCCGGGAGGTACGCGCGAGATTCTGGCCGAGAACGTGCTGGCGGCCTGGCTCGACCTGGAGGTCGCGTCCGGCAACGACGCCATCTCGAGCCACTCGGCGATCCGCAAGACGGCCAAGCTGATGGGCCAGTTCCTGCCGGGCACCGACTTCGTCACGTCCGGGTACTCCGCCATGCCCCGCTACGACAACATGTTCGGCGGCGGCAACTACGACTCCGACGACTTGGACGAGTGGCTGACGATCCAGCGGGACTGGCAAGTCGACGCAGGCATCGAGCCGCTCGACGAGGAGAGCGCGCTCGCGGTGCGGGAGCGCGGCGCACGGGCGATCCAGGCTGTGTTCGACGCCTTCGGCTTCCCGCCGATCACCGAGGAAGAGGTGCAGCTCGCGACGACCTGCGTCGACTCGCGCGA
>DATLDK010000059.1:0-57251 GCA_035525905.1 Gaiellaceae bacterium
TTGAGGTACTCGTGCGTGCGCGGCAGGTTCTCGCAGTTCGTGCCCTCCTCCTCGAAAAGGTAGGGCACGGCATCGAGACGAAACCCGTCGAGCCCGAGATCGAGCCAGAAGCGCAGCACCTCGAGCATCGCGTCCTGCACGGCGGGGCTCTCGTAGGTGAGATCCGGCTGGTGGCTGAAGAAGCGGTGCCAGTAGTACTGGCCGCGAACCGGGTCGTAGGTCCAGTTCGAGGTCTCCGAGTCGACGAAGATGATCCGCGCGTCGCCGTACGGCTCGTCGCTGTCCGACCAGACGTACCAGTCGGCCTTGGGGCCGGTGCGATCGGAGCGGGACTCCTGGAACCAGGGATGGTCGGACGAGGTGTGGTTCATGACGAGGTCGACGATCACGCGGATCCCGTGCTCGTGCGCCGCGCTGACGAAGGTTCGAAAGTCCTCGACGGTGCCGTAGTCCGGATTGATCCCGTAGAAGTCGGCGATGTCGTAGCCGCCGTCGCGGAGCGGCGAGGGGTAGAACGGCAGCAGCCAGATGCAGTCGATGCCCAGCCACTGCAGGTAGTCGAGCTTCTGCTGGAGTCCGCGAAAGTCCCCCGAGCCGTCGTCGTTGCCGTCGAAGAACGCACGCGTGTGGATCTCGTAGAAGACCGCCGTCTTGAACCACAGGGGATTCGACTCGAACCAGTGGCCGGGCTCGCTCAAGCGCCCACCTTCAGCACGTGGGCGCCGCCGGGTGCGAGGCCTACGTAGTTGCGCCCGATCCGCCAGCGGTAGTGGGCGCCGGTGAGGAGGTCGAGCACCGGGAACTCGTCGGGCAGGCCGGTCCCGGGCGGGACGATGACGACGTCCTCGCGTGGGAGCGATGGGTCGAGGTTGACCGCAACGGCGATCTCCTCACCCTTGAGGTAGGCGAAGACGTGCTCGCCGTGCGTGTCCAGCAGCCGGAGGTTGTCGAAGCGCTGCAGCGCGGGCTCCGCCCGGCGGATCTCGTTCAGCTGACGCACGAGCGGCAGCAGCGGCCCGTCGAGCGTGCGCTCTTTGAGCTCGTACTTCTCCGAGTCGAGGTACTCCTCGCTCCCCGCCGCCACCGCGACGTTCTCGAAGTGCTCGTACCCCGAGTAGATGCCGTAGGACGGTGACAGCGTGGCGGCGAGCACGAGCCGAGCCTCGAAGGCCGGTGGCCCCCCAAGCTGGAGGTACTCGTGCAAGATGTCCGGCGTGTTGACGAAGAGGTTCGGCCGGTAGAAGTCCGTCCAGCCGGCCAGGAGCTCGAGGAACTCCCGCAGCTCCGCCTTCGTGTTCTTCCACGTGAAGTACGTGTAGGACTGGCTGAACCCGATCTTCGCCAGCGTGGTCATCATCGCCGGCCGTGTGAACGCCTCGGCGAAGAAGATCGTGTCGGGAAACTCGGCCCGCACCTCGGCGATCACCCATTCCCAGAACGGAACCGACTTGGTGTGCGGATTGTCGACGCGGAACGCGCGGACGCCGTGGCGGCACCAGTGCAGGACGACATCGCGAAGCGCGTTCCAGAGCCCGGGCCAGTCCTCCGAGTCGAAGTTGACGTTGTAGATGTCCTGGTAGCGCTTGGGCGGGTTCTCGGCGTACTTGAGCGTCCCGTCCGGGCGCCGGTTGAACCACTCCGGGTGCTCCTCGAGCCACGGATGGTCCGGCGAGCACTGGATCGCGAAGTCGAGCGCGATCTCCACGCCGTGCTTGCGTCCCGCGGCGACGAGCCGAGCGAAGTCCTTCTCCGTCCCCAGGTCGGAATGAATCGTGTCGTGACCTCCCTCGGGGCCTCCGATCGCCCACGGGCTTCCCGGATCGCCTGGCTCCGCCGTTGGCGCGTTGTTCGGCCCCTTGCGATTCGTGGTGCCGATCGGGTGGATCGGCGGCAGGTAGAGGACGTCCACGCCGAGCTCGGCGAGCTCGGGCACGACCTGTTCGACTCCCTTGAACCCGCCCCACGATCGGGGAAAGAGCTCGTACCAGACGCCGAAACGCGCGCGCTCCCGCTCGACGTCGGCCTCGAGCGTGCCGGAGGAGACCTTGCCGTGCCGGTCCTTGGCGGCCAGCGCCGGTGCAGCAGCACGCCAGGACTCGATTCCGCCTGGCCCGAACAGCTGCTCAGCCTCCGCGAGCTCGCCGGTGAGATCTGGCTGTCGCGCCGCGAGCTTGCGGTCGAGCTCGTCCAGCATCGTCGCGTAGCGGTCGACCCAGGACTCGATCGCGTACTGCCAGCGGCCGAGCACCGTAGGCTCGAAGCTCCCCGCCCAGCCGTCGTTGCCTAGCACCTCGAGAGGTGCCTCCAGCCATCTCCTCGAGCCCGCCGGCCGATAGCGGACTACCGCCCGGAGGATGTCGTGACCGTCCTTGAAGATGGTCGCCGTCAGCTCGACGGAATCACCCTGCGTCACCTTGACGGGATACCGTCCGCAATCGATCTGCGGCCGGACTTCCTGAATCTGGATGCGGGCCGGAAGTTGTCTGGTGGAGGGTGAGGGCACGTTTTCCGAGACTTATCAACGAGAGGCAGTTCGTTAAACCGATGAAGCTTCGACGATCGAGCGGGATCGTGCTGCACCCGACCTCTCTGCCGGACGGCACTCTAGGTGCGGAGGCCTACGCGTTCGTCGACTGGCTGGAAGCGGCAGGTCAAAGCTGGTGGCAGGTGCTGCCCCTCGGTCCGCCCGACGAGCTCGGCTCGCCCTATGCCTCGTCCTCCGCGTTCGCCGCCTGGAGCGGCTTCCTCGCAGATCCCGACGCGAAGGTCACCCAGCGCGAGCTGAACGCGTTCCGGAAGCAGAACGCCTACTGGGTCGACGACTGGGAGGAAGCCGGCGGCAGCGTGGCCGATCAGGTCCGGTTCCAGCGGGAATGGGCCGCGCTCCGCGCGTATGCACGCGAGCGCGGCATCGGCCTGATCGGGGACATCCCGATCTACCCCGCCCACGGGAGCGTCGACCACCGCGCGCACCCCGAGCTCTTCCTCGAAGGCCTCGTAGCCGGCGCTCCGCCGGACGCACTCGGCCCGCTCGGGCAGCACTGGGGCAATCCGCTCTTCGACTGGGACGCGGTCGCAGCGGGTGGCTACCGGTGGTGGATCGAACGCCTACGGCGGAACCTGGCGCTCTTCGATCTGACGCGCATCGACCACTTCCGCGGCTTCGCCGACTTCTGGGCGATCCCGGAGGGAGAGATGGACGCGCGCACGGGGCACTGGCTGCCCGGCCCCCGCGAGGCGCTCTTCCGTGCGGCCGAAGCCGAGCTCGGGCCACTGCCGGTGATCGCAGAGGACCTCGGCGTGATCACGCCGGACGTCGAAGAGCTTCGAGACGCCCTGGGCTTCCCGGGCATGGTGGTGGTCCTGTGGGCGGTCGAGAAGGGCCAAAGCCGCACCAGCCCACACCGGTTCGAGAACCACCGCGAGCACCAGATCATCTACACGACCACCCACGACACCGACACGCTGAAGGGACACTTTCCGAGGCGCAGCTCGTGGAAGCTCCTCGAGCTCGCCCTCTCCTCGCGCGCGGCGCTCTGCATGATCCCGGCGCAGGACGTGCTCGGCTTGGGTAGCGAGGCGCGGATGAACACACCTGGAGAGCCCTTTGGAAACTGGGCGTGGCGGCTCGAGCCCGGACAGCTGAGGGACGAGCTAGCCGAGCAGCTCCGCGCCGCCACGGCGGCGAGCCGGCGCTAGCCAGGGTCGACGGGCAACGCGCTCGCGACGGTGCGTTGTCCTGCGCGCTCGTACGTCACGTCCACGACGTCGTTCTGCCGGTAGGTGCCGGCCGCCCCGAAGAGGATCGACGCCCACCGCCAGAACCCGAGCCTCCCCTCCTGGCGCAACTCGCGAGTGAAGGAAAGCGACCGCCCCTCGACGCGAAAGTCGGCCCCTTCATGCTGGCGGACGCCGTTCACGTAGACCTCGAAAGGACCCACTACACCGGGCGGCAGCTCCACGCGGGTTCCGCTGCGCACCGAATTGGTCACGTTCATAGAATGGCAGCCCGTGCGCCGGTCTCTCGCAGTTGCAGTGGTCACCGTGCTGTCTGCGCTCGTGTCGGCCGGGTTTGCCTTCGCCGCGAACGGGGGCTTCACCCCTCCGGACCACGCCTCTCCGAACGCAGAGCGGATCAACGACAGCTACCTCTGGGTGGCCATCTTCACCGGCGCGATCCTCGTGGTCGTGGAGGTGACTCTGGTCGCGTTCATCGTCCGCTATCGCCGGCGCAGGCGCGCGCGCGCGACAGACGGCGCCCAGGTGCACGGCAACACCAACCTCGAGCTCGCCTGGACACTCGTGCCCGTCCTCATCCTCGTCGCGATCGGGTCCTTCATCTTCTACAAGCTCCCGGGAATCCAGGACGTGCCGAGCGCGAACGCCCAGAGCGGGCGGCTCGACGTGAGCGTGAAGGGCTACCGCTTCTACTGGAACTACCGCTACCCGAATGGCGTCATCGCCGTCGACACGCTGCGCGCGCCCGTCGGGCAGCCGGTTCGGCTCGAGATCACGGCGCCCGAGTTCGACGTCATCCACTCCTGGTGGATCCCGGCGCTCGGCGGCAAGTTCGACGCGATCCCGGGCACCACGAACGTGACGTGGTTCGATGCCAAGGCGGCCGGGGAGTACCGCGGCCAATGCTCGGAGTTCTGCGGCCTCCAGCACGCGGTCATGGACGCGACGGTGGAGGCGATGCCCCCCGACGAGTTCGCTGCCTGGCTCGCCGAGGAAGAGCGCGCCCAGGCGGCAGGCGAGTCGCGGCTCGGAGCCGAGACCTTCGCGGGCGCCTGCGCCAAGTGCCATGGGCTCTCTGGTGAAGGCGACATCGGGCCGCGCCTGGAGGGAAACCAGCTTCTGAGCGACGCACAGGCGATCGAGCGTGTGGTCAGGGAGGGCCGCGGGAAGATGCCTCCGGTGGGCAAGGACTGGGAGGACCGCCAGATGGACGCGCTGACGTCGTACCTCGCCAAGGGGGACCTCGGTGGCGGTTGACGTCGAGAGGGTGGCCACCCCGGTTCCGCCCTGGCACCGAGGACGATTTACGAGCTGGCTCGTCACCGTCGACCACAAGCGGATCGGCATCCTCTACATCGCCACTGCGGGCTTCTTCTTCCTCGCGGGCGGGATCATGGCGCTGCTGATCCGCACCCAGCTCGCTCAGGCGAACGCGAACTTCATCGAGCGGGACGGCTACAACCAGCTCTTCACGATCCACGGGACGACGATGATCTTCCTCGTCGTCGTGCCGATCCTCGCCGGCTTCGCCAACTACCTCGTGCCATTGATGATCGGCGCGCGCGACATGGCGTTCCCGCGCTTGAACGCGCTCTCCTACTGGCTCTTTCTCTTCGGCGGCATCATCCTGCTGCTCTCGTTCTTCGCGGAGGACGGGGCGGCGCGGTCCGGCTGGACGAGCTATCCGCCGCTGTCGGTATACAGCTCCGGGAACGGGCAGGACCTCTGGATCCTCTCGCTGCACGTGCTCACGGTCTCGTCGCTCGCGGGCGCGATCAACCTCATCGTCACGATCCACAACATGCGCACGCAGGGGATGAGCTGGACCCGCCTCCCGTTGTTCGTCTGGTCGATCGAGATCTACGCGGGGCTACTCGTAGTCGTGCTGCCGACGCTGTCGGCCGGGCTGACGCTGCTGCTGCTCGACCGCAAGCTTGATACCGGCTTCTTCGTCCCGACCGAGGGCGGCAGCCCGATCCTCTATCAGCACGCGTTCTGGTTCTTCGGACATCCCGAGGTCTACATCATGATCCTGCCCGTGATGGGGATCATCTCCGAGGTGATCCCGGTCTTTTCGCGCAAGCCGATCTTCGGCTACAAGGCGATCGCCTTCTCGACGGTGGCGATCGGATTCTTCTCGATGCTCGTGTGGGCGCACCACATGTTCACCGTGGGGCTGCCGAACGTGCTCAACGGGTTCTTCATGATCGCCTCGATGGTGATCGCCGTCCCGACCGGGGTGAAGATCTTCAACTGGCTCGCGACGTTGTGGCGCGGCAACCTGCACTTCGACACCGCGATGCTGTACGCGCTCGGCTTCATCTCCGTCTTCACGATCGGCGGTCTCTCGGGCATCTTCGTGGCGGCGTTCCCGATCGACTGGCAGCTGCACGACACCTACTACGTCGTCGCGCACCTGCACTACGTGCTCTTCGGGGGCTCGATCCTGGGCATCCTCGGCGGCCTCTACTACTGGTGGCCGAAGTTCTTCGGGCGGCTGCTCGACGAGCGCCTCGGGAAGCTCAACTTCTGGCTCACGTTCATCGGCTTCAACCTGACCTTCTTTCCGCAGCATCTGATGGGGATGCTCGGCATGCCACGGCGCGTCTACACGTACGAGGACACCGGCCTCCTGCAGGACTACAACCTGGTCTCGACGATCGGCTCCTACGTGATGGGTCTCGGCATCCTGGTCTTCCTGCTCAACGTCCTCAAGTCGCGACACGGCCGCCGCGCGACCAACGACCCCTGGCTCGCAGACACGCTCGAGTGGTACACGACCTCCCCGCCGCCGCCGCACAACTTCGACAGCGTCCCCTACGTGACGAGCCACCGGCCGCTTTACGACCTGCGCAGGCGCCTCAAGGAGCGCGGTGTCCTCTAGACCCGGACCCTGGCTTCAGCTTGCGGCCCTGGCCGGGGTCGCCGGGACCGTGTTCGCGGTCGTGTCAGGCACGCTCGGCGCCGAGCACGAACTGATCTCGGCGCTCGCCCTGCCACCGCTCGCCGCGGTCGCGGTGGCGGCCTGGGTCGCGCATCGCCAGCTGCTCACGCCGGCGCTGCTGGCGGTTCTCCTCTTCGGCGTCGCAGCCGCGGTGACGGCCCCGGGGCTCCACGTCACCTTTGCGGCCGCAGCGCTCGCCGCCGCTCTCGTTGCGGCGGCGCAATGCTTCCGTGGCAAGGCCGCGCCCTCCGGCCCGTGGCGCGACTACCTGACGTTGACGAAGCCGCGGATCATGTCGCTCCTCCTCGTCACGGGTGCCGCCGGGATGTTCGTCGGCGCGGACGGCGTGCCTCCCCTCCGCCTGCTCCTCGCCGCCATGGCGGGGCTTGCGCTCGCTTGTGGCGGCGCCAGCGCGCTCAACCACGTGCTGGACGCGGACATCGACCGGTTGATGGGGAAGCGGACCGAGAAGCGCCCCGTCGCGGCCGGCAGGGTGCCGCCCTCGCGCGCGCTCGAGTTTGGCCTCGTGCTCTCGGCGCTCTCCTTCGTCCTGCTCGCGAGCACGGTGAACGTCCTGACCGCGGTCCTCGCGCTCGTCGGCAACCTCTTCTACGTGCTCGTCTACACGCGCTGGTTGAAGCGCTCGACGCCGCAGAACATCGTCATCGGCGGCGCTGCGGGAGCCGTGCCGCCGCTCGTGGGCTACGCCGCCGCGTCCGGCAACCTCGGACTGCCCGCCCTCTGGCTGTTCCTGATCGTCTTCCTCTGGACGCCGCCGCACTTCTGGGCGCTCGCGCTCCTGATCAAGGACGCGTACGCGAACGCCGGCGTACCGATGCTGCCCGTCGTCCGCGGGGAGCAGGAGACGACACGCCAGATCGTCCTCTACACGATCGTCCTGGTCGCCTTCACGCTCGTGGTGGGCTTCTGGCTGGGGCCCGTCTACACCGTGGCCGCAGCTCTGCTCGGCGGCGCCTTCCTCGCTCTCGCGTGGCAGCTCCGCCGTGACACGACGCCGCGACGCGCCGCCGTGCTCTTCCACTACTCGCTGGCCTACCTCGCCCTGCTCTTCGTGGCTGCCGCCGCGAACCCGGTGCTGCTGTGAAGGAGCTGACCCCGGAGCTCGCGCGGAAGAATCTGCTGCTCGGCTGGGCGCTCTTCGCGATCTTCCTCGTCCTCTTTGCGGGCACGGTCGGCGTGGCGCTCCTCTACTTGGCGCTCGACTGACGCTCGGCTGACACTCGTGCCGGCCGCCGCGCCGCTGGTATCCCCCCTTTGAGGGACGGCCGGAGCGATGCGCCGGCCGACAACCACCTAGATGCGTTCTCTCCGCCTGCTCGTGGTCAGTCTTGCCGCGCTCGCCCTCACGGGCAGCGTCCAGGCACGCACCGACGTCGCGGCTCCCTCGGCTCCCGCGGGCCTGAGAGCGTTCCTGCTCCGTCCGAGCGAGGCCGTCACGCACGAGTTCGCGCGGACTCCTTCTTTTTCCTGGCTGCCTGTGCACGGCGCGATGCGCTACGAGTTCGAGCTCTCGAAGAACCCTGCCTTCACCGAGGCGGGCACGTTCTGGTCCGACGAGAAGCTGAAGACCCCGGCAGTCTCCGTTCCGGTCGCGCTGCCCTGGTTGACAGGCAACCCCTATGCCGTCTACGCCCGGGTCAGGGCGATCACGCGCGACGGCGTCAGCCCGTGGAGCGCGTCGTTCGGCTTCAACGTGCGTTGGAGCAACCTGCCGCAGGCTCTCCCGACCTATCCGGGGATGTCGCGCTGGAGCATCGTCGACGGCGCCACGAGCTATCAGGTGTGGTTCGCCGACATTCGCAAGATCGTCGGAACCCGTACCAACGCCGTCGACCATCGTGAGTTCTACGCCTTCCACCAGCAGGCGGCATTCAGCGGCAACGTGCGCTGGCGTGTCCGCGCCGTCCGCAGCCTCTACGGCACGATCCCCTCCGCGCTTCCGGCCGTGAGCTACGGTCCCTGGAGCTCGCTCTACACGACGGCGAATCCCGCGATCGTCGACGGAACGATCGTTCCCGCGGTTGCCGCAGCTGACACGACGATCAGCAACGCGATTACTCCGGCGCTCCATCAGCTGACACCCGGATTCTCCTTCGCGGGCACGCGAGCCTCGAACGGGACCAGCGCCGACCTCTATCGCGTCTACGTCTTCAGCGACTCCGACTGCGTCAACGTGATCCACCGCGGCTCGATCGTCGCCTCGCCAGCCTATGTGCCGCGCACGACCGGGGCGCTCGCGCTGCCGAACACGGTCAGCGCCGTGCTCAGGGCGAAGACGGCCTACCTCAAGGACTTGAAGAAGGGCGACGGCGAGGTACCGGCCTTCATGTACGACTCGTCGAAGGTGTCCAGCACCGAAAGCGACGCCGAGCCCGCAAAGCAGGCCGCCGCGCCCGCGACCGGCACCACGACCGGCACGACAACGACTCCGGCCGCTCCGGCACCCCCCGCCGACGATCCCGCGGGCACCCCGCCCGCCAACGATCCGTCCCTTCCCGCGACACCCGCCTCGCACGGCGCGCCCGTCGACCTCTGGGACAGCGGCTGGCCGAACGGCCGCTTCTACTGGACCGCCGTGCCGGTCCGGTACGAGGCCGCGGAGCCGAAGCTGACCGCGATCGCGCTGGCGACCGCGCCGGGAACCGGCTCGTTCCGCCTGGCCGACGTCACCGGCTTTTCCGCGGAGCAGCTGATCCGCATCGGCACCGGCGCGACCCAGGAGACTCTGGCCATCGCCTCCGTCGACACCCTGCTGAACCAGGTGATCACGACCACCGGCGGGGCCTATGCGCATGCCGTCGGCGAGCCCGTGGAGAACCTCGCGGCCACGCTCGACTACTGGGATCTGGAGTTGCCGCAGGACGTCTGCGCCGCTGGACGGGTCCAGTCCTTCGGGAAGGGCAGCATGCCGGTCGTCGCCGGCACGACCTCTCCCTTCGTCTCCGGCCTCTCGCCGCGCGGCCTCCTCACGACCGCCGCGCGCTCCGTGCCCTCCTTCTACGGCACCCCGCTCGTGGCCTGGGAGCCGGCGCTCGGAGCCGACCAGTATCAGGTGCAATGGTCGAAGACCCGCTATCCGTGGGTCAAGGCCGGGGAGAAGCTCACCTACGCGACCTCGGTCCTGCTGCCGCTCGACCCCGGGCTCTGGTACTACCGCGTCCGCGGCGTCAACTTCTCGCTGCCCGGCACCGCCCGCGCGATGACGTGGTCGGCCCCGGTCGGCGTCAGAGTCGCGGTACCGACCTTCGCGGTCGTCAAGAAGTCAGGCCGTTAGGCTCGCGGGGCATGAGCCCCGACCTCGAGCTCGCACTCTCTCTCGCCGACGACGCAGACGCGATCTCGCTCGCGCGGTTCCGTGCCGCCGATCTCCGCGTCGAGACGAAGCCCGACCTGACGCCTGTCTCCGAGGCGGACCGCGCAGTCGAGACAGCGCTGCGCTCCCGGCTCGCGCGTGAGCGGCCCGGCGAGCCCGTCCTCGGGGAGGAGGAAGGCGGCGAGGATGCGAGCGGCTGGATCCTGGACCCGATCGACGGCACGCGGAACTACACGCGCGGGATCCCGGTTTGGGCGACGCTGATCGCGTACGCGGACCGCGTCGCCGTCGTCTCGGCTCCCGCGCTCGGCCGGCGCTGGTGGGCGGAGCGCGGAGCCGGCTCCTACGTGAACGGCGACCGCATCCGCGTCTCCGCGGTCGACCGACTGGAGCACTCGACAGTCCTCTTCGCGCTCGACCGCCCAGTCCCGGCGCAAGCGTGGAACGCGTGGCACCTGCGCGGCTTCGGCGACTTCTGGGCGCACATGCTCGTCGCGGAGGGCGCCGCGGAGGTTGCCGTCGACGCGAACGGACTGGCGATCTGGGACACGGCGCCGCTCGGCGTCATCCTCGAAGAGGCCGGCGGATCGTTCGAGAGCCCGGTCTCCTGGAACGGCCGGCTCGACGTCAGCGAGCTGCGCTGACCGCCGCCTCGTAGATCCGGTCGCGACCGAACTGATCGAGCTCGGCCGACAGGAGCTCGCTCGGGCTCGGCGGGCCCCCACGGGGCGGCGCGACCGGCTCGTCGTCGATCGCCACACGCTCGAGCACGTCCGAGGCGCGATGTGTGAGCTGCACTTGCTTCCTCAGGCGCGAGCGCACCCAGCCTGCAAGCAGCAGGGCGTCGGCCTTGGGCCCTGTGACGGACAGCTTCTTGATCTTCTTCACCTGCGGCCACTCGGCCGCGAGCCGTCCGCGCCAGCCGACGGCCCGCCCCCAGGCGATATCCGAAACCGCCGTTCGGTCGAACAGCTTCGCCAGGTCGCCGTACGCCCGCGGTAGCCCGCGCCACTCCGACGAGTCGACGACAAGCCGGTCGCAGACGTCGACAAGCTGCTCCAGCTCGGGCCGGCCCCACGGGGGCAGCCCTCGCCAGCGGCAGAACGTCGGCAGGTCGGTGATCAGGAGCGGCTCGACGATCGAGCCGGGGACCCGAGTGCGCTTACCCCCCAGGCGAAGCTCGATCACGTCCGAGCAGGCCTCGTGCGAGGTGCCGCCGATGCTGAAGCACTTCAGGTCGACGTGCACGTCGATGCCATCACGGCGCTTCGGGTCCGGAAAGAGCAAAATCGTCCGCGACGGGTGCAGCTCCTCCAGGCCGGCCAGAGTCTTCCGCGCCGCGGCTTCCCACTGTGGGGGCGCCCACGCCACGTGCGTCATCACGCTCGTGCGCGTCCCCTCGGCGCGCTTGACGCGCAGCTCGGCCAGCTGCCGCTCGACCTGGCCGACGACGCTCATGGCTTAGTGGCGCCTCCAGCTGCGGCCGTCGCGGTGGATCAGGTCGTCCGACGCGCGCGGGCCCCACGTCCCCGCCTCGTAATTCGGGAAGTTGGGGCGGTCACGCTTCCAGGCGGCCGCGATCGAGTCGACGAGCGCCCACTGCTCGTCGACCTCGTCCGCTCGCGTGAAGAGCGTGGCGTCGCCCAGCATCGAGTCGAGGATCAGGCGCTCGTATGCCTCCGGAAGCCCCGTGCGGAACGCGCCTCCGTAGAGGAAGTCCATGTGCACAGTCCTGATCGACATCCCTGCTCCGGGCACCTTCGCCCCGATCGCGAGCGAGACGCCCTCGTCCGGCTGGACGTGGATCAGGAGGACATTGGGGCGCAGGCCGTCGCCTGCGATTTCCGCGAACGGTGGGTGCGGTGCGCGCTGGAACTGGATCGCGATGGTGGTCTCGCGCCGTGCGAGCCGCTTGCCCGCCCGAACGTAGAAGGGAGTGTCCGCCCACCGCCAGTTGTCCACGTAGAGCTTCGCGGCGATGAACGTGTCCGTCGCCGATTCGCCGGCGACCCCTTCCTCCTCGCGGTAGCCGGGGACCTCCTCCCCCTCCACGAAGCCGCGGCCGTACTGGCCTCGCACGACGGACTTCGGCCCGGGCGTGTGCAGCGATCTCAGCACCTTCACCTTCTCGTTCCGCACCGAGTCGGCGGTGAAGTCGATCGGCGGCTCCATCGCGGTCAACGCGACGAGTTGAAGCAGGTGGTTCTGGAAGACATCCCGGATAACACCGGCCTCCTCGTAGAACGCCGCGCGACCGCCGATCCCCATCGACTCCGCGACGGTGATCTGCACGTGATCGATGAACTGGCGGTTCCAGATCGGCTCGAAGATGCCGTTCGCGAACCGGAGCGCCAGCATGTTCTGGACCGTCTCCTTGCCCAGGTAGTGATCGATCCGGAAGATCTCGCTCTCGGAGAAGTTGGACAGCAGGATCTCGTTCAGGCGCTTGGCCGATTCCTGATCGTGACCGAAGGGCTTCTCGACGATCAAACGCGTCCAGCCCTCTGAGCCCCGGCGCTGGCCGAGCTCGTTCACGATCGTCTCGAAAGCCGCCGGCGGCACCGCGAGGTAGTAGAGGCGGTTGCCCGCGGTGCCTCGCTTCTCGTCGAGGTCGTTGAGCGCTTCCACGACGACGTCCTCGCCGTGGGGATCGGCGAAGTCGGTGGAGACGTAGCGCATCCCTTCGGAGAGGTCCTTCCAGACGTCCGCCTGGAGCTCGTCCCGGGCATGGTCCTTGATCGCCTGCTTCATCTCGGCGATCCACTCCTTCGTCGTCTGCTCGGTGCGGGCGACGCCGACGATCCCGACCCGCTCCGGCAGCAGGCGGCGGAGCGCCAGCGAATACAGCGCCGGAAAGATCTTCCGCCTGGCGAGGTCGCCGGACGCGCCGAAGACGACGATCGCGCAGGGGTCTGCGCTCCGGCGCAGCCGCAGACCCTCCAGCAGCGGGTTCTCGCCCTGTCCCGAGCTCACCGCGGGTCTGATCCGGCCTTGGCGTCCTTGACGGCCTGGACCGCGTGCCCGCCGAACTGGTTCCTCAGCGCAGCCGCCACCTTGGCGGAGAAGTTGATCTCCTGGCGTGAGGCGAACCGCGCGTAGAGCGCGGCGCTGATCACCGGGACAGGGACGTTCTCGTTGATCGCCTCGTTGATCGTCCAGCGGCCCTCGCCGGAATCCTCGACGTACGGGGCGATGTCGTCGAGCTTGTCCCCGTGCTGCTCCATGGCGGCGTGCAGGAGCTCGAGCAGCCACGAGCGGACGACGGAGCCGTAACGCCAGATCCCGGCGATCTCGCTGAGATCGAGGTCGAACTCCGAGTGGTACATCAGCTCGAAGCCCTCGGCGTAGGCCTGCATCATCCCGTACTCGATCCCGTTGTGGACCATCTTCGTGAAGTGGCCCGCGCCGGACGCTCCCACGTGGGCGTAGCCGTCCGGGGGCGCGAGCGCCTCGCAGATGGGCCGCAGCCGTTTGAGCGGCGCGTTGTCGCCGCCGGCCATGAGGCAGAAGCCGACCTCGAGACCCCAGATACCGCCGGAGACGCCGATGTCGACGAACGAGATCTTCTGCTTGCGGGCCTCCTTGTAGCGGCGCTGCGAGTCGCGGAAGTTGGAGTTGCCGCCGTCGATGATCGTGTCGCCGGGCTCGAGGACCTTGAGGAGCTTCTGGAATGTGTCCTCTGTGATGTTCCCGGACGGGACCATCATCCAGACGTGCCGCGGCGTGTCGAGCTGCTTCGCGAGCGCAGCGAGCGTCTTGGCCGTCGCCTTCACGTTCGGGTCGTAGGTCTTGATGTCGTGCCCGGCCTGCTGCAACCGCTTCGTCATCCCCATGCCCATCCGGCCGAGGCCGACCATTCCGAGTTGCATCTAGAGATCCTCCAGTCTGATCCGGATTGCGCGTCTTCCCCGTTCCTCGAGTGCTGCGAAGTCGCCCGCCGCCTGCGAGCGGATCAGACGGCCGAAGCCGAAATCGCGGCCGGGGATCGAAACCTCGTCTCCGGTGTCGTCGACGACCTGGACGAAGAGGCCGCTATTCGGTCCCCCCTTGTGCAGCTGACCCGTCGAGTGCAGGTAACGCGGGCCGAGCCCGTTCGTGACGACGCACCCGGTCTCGTGCGCGCGCGCGAGCAACGGCTCGAGCTCCTGCTCCCGGGCCGGGTCGATGAAAGCCTGGATGCAGACGTAGTCCGTCTCGCCTGCCTGGGCCAGGAGCTCGTCGAGGGCGCCGCGTGGCGACAGGTCGGGCTCGCCGCCCGCGAGCACCTCGCTCGTCTTGTCCTTCGCGGCCTGCACGTCGGGCTGGTCGAACGGGTTGATGCCGAGCACGTGGCCGGCCACGGCGGTCGCGAACTCCCAGCGGTAGAACTCGCCGGCGACGTCGTACGGATCGGAGATCTCGACCTCGCCGCGCTGACGGTCGGGGCCGTCGAGCGACTCGCCGGGAGCGGGCACGAGCCCCTTCCCGAGCTTGCCGGTCGACTCGGCGACCAGCTGCTCCGTCCAGAGGCCGAAGCCGGTGGGGGTCTCGTCGATGCAGACCTTGTCCCGCCCCGCCTTCCATCCCTCGCCGAGCCGGAGCCCGAGCTCGAGCCCCGGATTGCCGTCGTCGTTGTGGCACGCCAGGGTCATCTCCGCGGCCACCTGCAGGA
This sequence comes from Gaiellaceae bacterium, assembly GCA_035525905.1. Taxonomy (GTDB): domain Bacteria; phylum Actinomycetota; class Thermoleophilia; order Gaiellales; family Gaiellaceae; genus Gaiellasilicea. Next base: position 14,668 of record DATLDK010000059.1, read on the forward strand.
AGCGCTCAACCTCGACGCCCATCAGCGCGGCAGGGACGATCCCGAACATGGAGAGCGCCGAATAGCGCCCACCGATCTCCGGCTCACCCGCGAACGTCGCCCGGAAGCCGCGCTCGTTCGCCACCTGCTCCAGCTCCGAGCCCGGATCGGTGATGGCCACGAACTGGGCGCCCCGGCCCCCGGTCTGCTGCCAGAAGTACTCCAGGTGCGACCTCGTCTCGATCGTCGACCCGGACTTCGAGGAGACGATGAAGAGCGTCTGCTCGAGATCGAGCTCACGCTCGAGCCGCCTGATCGCCTCTGGATGCGTGGTGTCGAGAACGTGGAACGACTCGACCTTGAACGTCCGCTTCACGACCTCGGGCGCGAGCGAGGAGCCGCCCATGCCGAGCAGGACGCAGTCGTGGAACTGCTCGGTCGCCGACTCGGCGAACCCGTTCAGCTCATCGACGTGCGGCTGCACCCGCGTGACCACGTCGAGCCAGCCCAGCCAGCGATCCTCGCCGGAGCTCGTCCACAGGGAGGGGTCGTAAGCCCAGATCCGCTCCGGGATGGATGTCATGCGGCTGCGAGCTCGCTGCGCTTGGCGCGGATACCGTCGAGCAGCTGGTCGAACGAATCCGCGAACTTCTGCACGCCCTCGGCCTCCAGCGTCTCCACGACGTCGCCGTAGTCGACACCGGCCTCGGCGAGCTGCTCGAGCAGCTCTCGGGCCTCGTCGAACCCTTTCGCGATCGTGTTGGGCGCGACGTTGCCGTGGTCCTGGAAGGCGACGACCGTCTCCGCCGGCATCGTATTCACGGTCTCCGGCCCGATCAGCTCCTCGACGTACATGACGTCGCGGTAGTCGGGGTTCTTCGTCGACGTGGACGCCCAGAGGCAGCGCTGCGTGGTCGCACCCTTGCCCGCGAGGAACTCCCAGCGGGGGCCCGAGAACACTTTCTGCCAGTGCTCGTACGCGAGCTTGGCGTTCGCGATCGCGAGCTTGCCGCTAAGGCTCGCCGCCTGGCCGCCGATCTCCTCGAGGCGCCGGTCAGCCTCGGTGTCGACACGCGAGACGAAGAAGCTCGCGACGGAAGCGACCTTGGTCGGATCGCCGCCCGCCGCGACGAGCCGCTCCAGGCCCTTGACATAGGCCTCGGCGACCGCCGCGTAGCGCTGCAGCGAGAAGATCAGCGTCACGTTGATCGACTTGCCCTTGGCGATGCAATCCTCGATGGCGCCGAGCCCGGGCTTGGTCGCAGGGATCTTGACCAGGAGGTTCGGCTTGTCGACCTCGGTATGGAGCCGCATCGCCTGCGTGAACGTCGCCTCCCGCTCGTAGGCGAGGGTGGGGTCCACCTCGAGCGACACGTAGCCGTCCTGGTGCTTGGTGTTCTCCCACACGGGATGCATCAAGTCGCAGGCCTGGCGGATGTCCTCCATCGCGAGCTCGAGGAAGATCTCGGTCGGGTCGTCCTCGCTCTTCAGCAGTTCGGCCATCTGCCCGTCGTACGAGTCGCCGGTTCCGAGCGCCTTCTGGAAGATCGTCGGGTTGGAGGTGACGCCGACGACGGCGTCCTCCTTCATCAGCCTTGCTAGCTCACCCGTCTCGAGCATCTCGCGCGACAGCGAATCGATCCAGACGCTGACGCCCTGCTCGGACAGCTCATGCAGACGTGACTTGGCCATCTCTCATCCCCTTCTCCATAGCTTCCACCTTCTTCAACCGTTCCACGTAGCGCTCGCCGCCGTCGAACCGCGCGCCGAGAAAGGCACGGATGAGGTCGAGGGCAAGTTCCGCTCCGATGATCTCGGAGCCGAGGCAGATCACGTTCATGTCGTCGTGCTCGACGCCCTGGTGGGCGGAGTAGACGTCGTGGCAGATGGCCGCGCGGATCCCGGCCATCTTGCAGGCCGCCACGCAAGCGCCGACACCCGAGCCGCAGATGAGCACGCCACGCTCGGCGTCGCCGCGCTGGATCGCCTCGCCGAGCTCTCGCGCCTTGTCCGGGTAGTCGATTCTCTCGGCGTCCGTGTCCGTGCCGAGATCGACGATCTCGTGCCGCAGGGCCTCCAGCTCGTCGATCACGCGCTCGCGCAGCTTGACGCCGCGGTGGTCGAATGCGACGGCGATCTTCATCCGCCCACTCGCTCGAGCAGGGCCGTCGCGCGTGCGACGACGTTCTCGACGGTGAAGCCGAGGCGCGAGAGCACCTCGTCGCCCGGGGCCGAGGCGCCGTAGCGATCGATCGCGACCGACGCGCCCGCGTCCCCTACCCACTTCTCCCAGCCCTGCGAGATGCCGGCTTCGACCGACAGCCGCGCACGCACGTCCGGTGGGATGACCTCGTGGCGGTAGTCCTGCGGCTGCTCGGCGAAGAGCTCCCAGCACGGCATCGAGACGACGCGGACATTGATGCCGTCCATGCTCTGGGCGGCCTTGTACGCCAGCCCGAGCTCGGAGCCGCTCGCGATCAGGATCAGCTCGGGCAGCCCGTCGCCCGACTGCCACAGAATGTAGGCGCCTCGGAGCGCGCCCTCGGTCGGGACGTCCAACGTCATCAGCTTCTGCCGCGACAGCGCGAGCGCGACCGGGCCGCCCTCGCGCTCGAGGGCGATCCGCCACGCGTGCGCCGTTTCGTTGGCGTCGCCTGGTCGGACGTACCAGAGGTTCGGGATCGCACGGAGCGCCATATGGTGCTCGACCGGCTCGTGGGTGGGTCCGTCCTCGCCCACCGCGACGGAGTCGTGCGTCCAGGCCCAGACCGACTGCAGGTGGCCGAGCGCCGAGAGCCGCACCGCCGGCCGCATGTAGTCGGAGAAGATCAGGAACGTCGAGCCGTACGGCTTGAGCATTCCCTGGGTGAGCCCGATGCCGTTCACGATTGCGCCCATCGCGTGCTCGCGGATGCCGAACGCGATGTTCCGGCCCGCGTGCGTCTTCGAGAAGACGCCCGAGCCTTCGAACTCGGTCTTCGTCGACTCCACGAGGTCGGCGGCGCCTCCGATCATCGTCGGCGTGTAGGGCTTGAATGCCTGCATCACTTTTTTGCCCGCGTCGCGCGAGGCAACCTCTTCACCGGCCGGGAATGTCGGCAGCGCCTCGATCCAGCCGGGCCGCGGCTTGCCGGTGTGGTCCGCGTCCCAGTCCTCACGGAGCTTCGGGAAGGTCTCCGACCACCGCTCGAAGCGGTTTTGCCACTCCTGCTCCGCCTCGATCCCGGCCGGACGGGCGTCCATGTGCTCGTACACCTCGTCCGAGACGTCGAAGTCCTTGTCCGGGTCGAGTCCGAGCGTTTCCTTGGCGGCGCGGACCTCCTCCTCGCCGAGCGGGGCGCCATGCGACTTGGAGGTGTCGATCGCCTTCGGCGCGCCGAACGCGATATGGCTGCGCACGATGATCAGCGACGGGCGCTCGTCCTCGGCCTGCGCGGTTTCGACTGCTGCCTGCAGCGCATCCAGGTCCTCGGAATCCTCAACCGACTGCACGTGCCAGCCGTGCGCCTCGAAGCGCTTGGCCTTGTCCTCCGTCGTGTAGCTGAGCTCGGTCGTGCCGTCGATCGTGATGTGGTTGTCGTCGTAGAAGTAGACGAGCTGCCCGAGGCCCAAATGGCCGGCCACAGACGCGGCCTCCATCGTGACGCCCTCCATCATGTCGCCGTCCGAGCAGATCGCGTACACGCGCCGGTCGACGATCTCGTAGTGCGGCCGGTTGTAGCGCTCGGCAAGGAAGCGATCGGCGATGGCGAAGCCGACGCCGTTCGCGAAGCCCTGACCGAGCGGGCCGGTCGTCGTCTCGACCCCTTCGGTGACGAAGTGCTCCGGATGGCCGGGCGTCTTCGATCCCCACTGGCGGAAGCGCTTCAGCTCCTCGAGCGAAAGGTTGTAGCCGGAGAGATGGAGGGCTGCGTACTGGAGGATGCACGCGTGGCCGGCGGAAAGGACGAAACGGTCGCGGTTTGGCCAATCCGGATTGACGGGGTTGTGCCGCATGACCCGCCGGTAGAGCAGGTAGGCGAGCGGCGCGAGCGCCATCGCGGTGCCCGGATGCCCGGCGCCCGCCTTTTGGACGCCATCCATCGCGAGGGCGCGAATCGTGTCGATCGAAAGCTTCTGGGTCTTCGCGTCTGTGCTCATTGTCGAAACATAAGCCTCTCACGCTTTCCGGCGCATTGCGAGTGTGGCACTACGCTGGCACTACCCTTAGGGCGTGGCAGTCCTGATCGCATCGAGCCTGCGCAAGGAGCTCTCCGGGGACCCGCTCTTCGACAACGTGTCGTTCAAGGTCGAGCGGGGCGACCGCCTCGCGCTCGCCGGCCCCAACGGCGCCGGGAAGACGACGCTGCTGCGCGCGCTGATCGGCGAGACCGAGCTCGCGGGCGGCGAGCTGGCGTGGGAGAAAGGGGCCCGGGTGGCGCTGCACGACCAGCGCCCGCCCCGGCACGCGGGCTTCTCGCTGCACGAGTACGCGCTCTCCGGCGCCGCCGACCTGGCCGAGGCGGAGCGCGAGCTGCGCCGCCTGGAGGAGGCGATGGCCTCGGGCGATCACACTCCGGAGACGCTGCGGCGCTACGGGGAGACTCAGGCCCGCCTCGAGCACGGGGGTGGCTACGGCTGGCGCGACCACGCGAGCGCGATCCTGCGCGGCCTCGGTTTCGCCGACGCTGACCTCGATCGAGGCCTCGAGACCTTCTCCGGCGGGGAGCTGACCCGAGCCTCGCTCGCGCGTGCGCTTGCCGGCGCTCCCGACCTGCTGTTGCTCGACGAGCCCACGAACCACCTCGACATGGCTTCGATCGAATGGCTCGAGCAGGAGCTCTCCACGATCGACGCCGCGGTCATCCTCGTCGCGCACGACCGTTGGTTCCTGGAGTCGGTGGCGACGTCGGTGCTGGAGCTCGAGGATGGGCGCTCGACGTTCTTCCCCGGCAAGTGGCACGTCTGGCGGCAGGAAAGGGCGGCGCGGCTCGCCAACCAGGCCAAGTGGGCCGAGCGCCAGGCCGAGGACATCGCCCGCCTCGAACGCTTCGTCGCGCGCTTTCGCTACGGGACGAAATCACGCCAGGCGCAGGCGAAGCTCAAGCAGATCGCCCGCATCGAGGCCGTTCGAGTGGACGCGCCCCGTGGCGAGCGCCGCACGCTCGGGTTCGAGTTCCTGAAGCCTGCGCGGAGCGGCCGCCTCGTGGTCGAGGCGGAAGGCTTCGAGCTGGCGGCCGGGACGAAGCACCTGCTCGAGGACGCGGAGCTCGTGCTCGAGCGCGGCGAGCACGTCGCGTTGATCGGCCCGAACGGGTCGGGCAAGTCGACACTGCTGGAGGCGATCGTGGGACGCCGGCTCGGCCGGATCGGGCACGGCGTCGAGCTCGCGTACTTCTCCCAGCACGAGGTCGAGCTCGACGAGCGCGGCAGCGTCCTCGAGTGCACGATGGGGGCGACGGGTCTCCAGCGCGGCCAGGCGCAGGCCCTGCTGGGACGCTTCCTCTTCTCGGGCTGGGACGACCACGACAAGCCTGTTGTCGCCCTGTCCGGTGGCGAACGCCGGCGACTGGCTCTGGCGCTGATCGTCGCCTCCGGAGCGAACTTCCTAGTGCTGGACGAGCCCACGAACCATCTCGACCTCGAGAGCCGCGAGGCGCTCGAGGCGGCGCTCGAGGCTTTTCCCGGCACCGTCCTCCTCGTCTCGCACGACCGCGCAGTCCTCGACGCTGTCGCCGAGCGGATCGTGGCGGTCGAGAACGGCACGCTCCGCTCCTACCCTGGCGGCTGGGCCGACTACGTCCGCGTGCGGGCCGACGAGGACGCGCCCCAGGCGGCGCCCAAGGTACGCAAGGAGAAGGAGCGGGCCGAACGCCCGCAGCCGAAGCGGCCGAGCGAGCTCGAACAGATCGAGACGTCGATCCAGGCGCGCGAGCTCGAGCTCGCCGAGCTCGAGCAGCGGCTCGCCGAGGACTGGGGCGACGTCGACACGCTCGCCGCCCACAAGGTCGCGCGCAACGACCTTCAGGCGCTGCTCGAGCGCTGGGAGCACCTGTTCGAAGCGGCACAGCAGGTGTGACCGTTCGCCGTCCGGCGGCGTAGACACGGTGTGCAAGCGATGACGCTTCCCGCACGGCACGCCGCCCGCCCGGCGTCCTTTGCCGCGACCGCGGAGGAGCATCTCGACGACGTGTACGGCTATCTCGTCTATCTGACGCGCGACCGCTCGCTCGCCGAGGACCTGACCGCCGACACCTTCGAGAAAGCCCTTCGGCTCTGGCGGCGCTTCGACCCGGCGCGAGCGAGCGCTCGGACCTGGCTCTGCCAGATCGCCCGTACGACGGCCCTCGACTGGTTCCGCTCCGAGGAGCGGCGGCACAAGCGGGAGGAGCGCGCCGCCGCGCCCGACCGAATCGAGCACGACGGCGGGGAGGGTTTCTCGCCGCACATCGAGGCCGCCCTGGCCGAGCTCTCCGCGGGCGAGCGCGAGGTGATCGCGCTGCGCGTCCTGCTCGACCTCGACGGCGAGGAGGCGGCGCGCGTGCTCGGCATCAGCCCGACGGCGGTCTCGACTCGGCTGTCGCGGGCCCTGAACAAGCTCGAGGAGAAGGTGAGTGTGAATGTCTGAGATGCTGCTCGACGAGATCCGCGCGGCGAAGCCCGCTGCGCCTCCGGCCCTCCGCGAGCGCGTTCGTGCGCTGGCCGTCCAGGAACCCGCCCGAGCTCCCTTTCTCGCCCGCTTCGAATGGAAGCGGCTCGTGCTCGTCGCACCGGCGGCGCTCGTGGTTGCGGTCGTCGCGGGAAGCGTGATCGGGCTGACGCGGGACGACGTTGCGACTCATGGTGACGAGATCGCCGCCTCCGGCGCCGCAGGAGCGGCCACGACAACGTCCGCATTCGAGCGAGCGGAGCCGCAACGCGGAGCACTGAAGGGCTTTGCCCTACCACCCGCCACAGCCGACTCCGCAACGCCGGTGCCGCCGGTGCCGGGCCAGCTGCAGCGTTATGAGGCAGAGCTGCGCTTGCGCGTCGACGACGTCGAGGAGCTCTCGAACGCGACCAAGCACGCCCAGCAGATCGCGCTCCAGCACGGCGGCAGCGTCGCCTCGCTCGAGTACGACGCGCCGGCAGAGGGCCTCGGCGCAGCGCAGATCACGCTCCGCGTTCCGACCGCGAGGGTCCAGAGCGCACTGGCGCAGCTCTCGCAGCTGGGCACGATCGTCGGCCAGCGCTACGGCATCGACGACCTCCAGGTCCAGGCTGACACGCTTCAGTCCCAGATCGAGGCGACGCAGCGACAGGTCGCGCAGCTCGTCGCGCGGCTGGAGAGCACGACTCTTCCGGCTCCGGACCGCGTCGTCCTGCAGTCCCGGCTGAGCAACGCGCGCCAGAAGCTCAAGGGGTTGCGTGAGAGCCTCCGCGGCACGAACGCCGAGGCGCGCACGGCGACGGTCTACCTGACGCTGACGACAGAGGAGATCCAGCCGGGCGCCGTCGGGGGCAGCCGCCTCGACGACGTCAAGGACGTGCTCGCGTGGGAGGGGATCGCGCTGCTCTACGTGCTGATCGTCGCCGGCCCGTTCGTGCTCCTCGCGGTCATGGTGTGGTTCGCCCTGCGTCTCCGCCGGCGGCAGGTGGAGACGCGGCTCCTCGAGCAGAACTAGGGGTCCAGCGTCGCAACGACCGCCTCCGCGACCACCTTGAGCGGGCGACCCGAGACCTGGCTCGCCTTGCGCAGGCGCGCGAAGGCGTCCTGCTCGGAGAGGCCTTCCTTCGCCATCAGCAAACCCTTGGCGCGCTCGATCGACTTCCGTGCAGCCAGCGCGTCCGCCAACGACTCCGCTTCGGCGCGCAACGCGGTCAGCTCGTCGTGCCGGACTCGCGCCGTCTCGATCGCCGGCAGCAGGTCGGTCTCGCGGAACGGCTTCACGAGATAGCCGAAGACGCCCGCCTCAACCGCCCGCGCGACGAGCTCCTTCTCGCCGTACGCCGTCACCATCACGATCGGGATCGGCCGCTCGTCGAGGATCCGGCGCGCCGCCTCGATCCCGTCGAGCCGCGGCATCTTCACATCGAGGACGGCGAGGTCTGGCTGCTCCGAGCGGGCGAACTCGACCGCCTCCTCGCCGTTCTTCGCCTCCGCGCAGACCTCGAAGCCGGCGCCCTCGAGCAGCGCACGCAGATCCATACGGATGATCGTCTCGTCCTCGGCGATCAGGATCCTCACGCGGGAACGACCACCTGCGCGCGCAACCCCGGCTCGCTCGTCAGCTCGAGCGTGCCCTGAAGCTCGTCACGCACGAGCGCCCGGACGATCGAGAGGCCCGTGCCGTCCGCGCCCCCGTTCAGCCCGGCACCGTCGTCTGCGATCGACAGAACGACGTCCCCGTCCCGCTGCGCGAGCACGATCCGGACACTTTGGCCCCCGTGCTCGAGCGCGTTCTGGAAGAGCTCGCTGAACACGAGGGCTAGCGCCGTCGCCCGCTCACCTGCGAGCGAGACCGGCTCGAGCACGGCTTCCACCCCCTTGCCGGCGACGAGGCCCTGCACGATCATGGCCCGCAGCCGCTCGATCAGCTCGGCGAGGTCGACGTCGTCCTCACGATGCTCCGTCAGCACCTCGTGGACAGCCGCGATCGCGAGGATGCGGTTGACCGAGTCGCCGAGCGCCTTCTGTGGGTCGGTACCCGGCGAACGGGCCTGAAGGCGAAGCAGGGACGCGACCGTCTGCAGGTTGTTCTTGACGCGATGGTGGATCTCCTGGGCGAGCACCCCGCGCATGACTGCCCGGCCGTGCTCGAGCGCGACGGCCGCATGGTGGGCGATCGCCTCGAGCAACGCCCGGTCGTCGTCGGAGAAGGGCGTGTCGCGGTCGCAGACGAGCTCGCCGATCTGACGGCGCTTCCACCGCAGCGGCAGGCGGAGCGCATATGCGCCCGCGCGTCCCTCGGGCCACGCAATCTTCCCGTCGGCCAGCACGAGCGCAGCCCCGGTCGCGTCCACGGCGCTCATCGTCGTCTTCACGATCGCCTCCAGCGATTCCTCGAGGTAGAGCGACTCGGAGACGGCCTCGGAGATCCTCGCCAGCGCCTCGAGCTCGTGCACCCGCCGCTGCGCCTCCGCGTAGAGCTTGGCGTGCTCGATCGTCTGGGCGACCTGGGAGGCGATCGCGACGAGCAGCTCGATCTCGGAGTCGAGATACTCGCGCGCCAACCGTGTCCGGACGTTGAGCGCGCCCTCCAGCTTGTCCCGCGCGACGATCGGGACGGCGAGGATCGACTCGTACTCGTCCTCGGGCAGGTTCGCGAACTGCTTGAACCGTGGGTCGAGATCGGCGCGGGTCGCGATCGCAATCGGGGCGCGCTCGGCGGCAGCGGTCCCGGTGATCCCCTCGCCCGGACGCAGGCGCGGGCGCCGGGTCATCTCCTCGATGCTCGTGCCGTGTGTGGCCCGCAGCACGAGCTCCTCGGCGCGCTCCTCGTAGAGGTAGACGAAGCAGGCGTCTGCGGCCAGCGCCTCGGACACCTTGCTCGCGACGAGCGCGAGCACCTCCTCGAGGTCGAGCGTCGAGTTGACGGCGGCGATCGTCTCTGTGAGCAGCCGAAGATGCCGGGCTGTGGCGTCCATAGAGCTCAGTCTAGGCGCCGGGGATTAACAAACTCCTTACGCGCGCGGTGGGAGAAACTTCATGGAGCGGGAATAGGTTCTCAGCAGATGAGCACCCTCGAACTCGACCTCCGCGGCGTCAAAGGCTTTCTCGTCGCAGACGTGCGCGGCAGGGTGATCGGCCGCGTCGAGTCGCCGATGTACGGCAGCCAGCCGGACGTTCCGGATGCGCTTGCCGTCCGCTCCGGCTTCCTGCGCGGCCGTCGGCTCGTGCCGGCGGAGACGATCGGCGAGATCGACGAGGGCACGCGCGTGATCGGCCTCAGCGTCTTGCGCGAGTCGATCCGCAAGTTTCTCTAGTCGCGCCGCGTTCCAGCGGTCAACGACTACGGGCTCCCGCTAAGGAGCCCGCAATCGGCCGTCAGTTGAGGTCGCAGCACTCGCCTAGTGCCGCAGCCCTGCGGCGATTTTGTACCGCACCGCGCGGGAAGTCCAGTCCAGTCTTTTAGAGCACCGCCAGGTAGCGATCGACCTCCCACTGAGACACCTGAACCCGGTACTCGTTCCACTCCTTGCGCTTCAGCGTCACGTAGCGCTCGTGGATGTGGAGGCCGAGGGCCTTACGCATCAGCTCCGAGTGGCAGAGCTCCTCGATCGCTTCGCCGAGCGTCCCCGGAAGCGCCACGATCCCGCGCTCCTCGCGCTCGTCTGCCGAGAGGTGGTACAGGTTCGAGTCCATGGGCTCCTCGAGCTCGTACCCTTTCTCGATTCCCTCGAGCCCCGCATGCAGTAGGGCTGCAAAGGTCAGGTAGGGGTTGCATGCGGGGTCCGGGCAGCGGATCTCGGCTCGTGTCGCCTGCTCCGATCCGGGCTTGTAGAGCGGGATGCGGATCAGCGCCGAGCGGTTTCGCTGCGACCAGGCGACGTAGACGGGCGCCTCGAACCCCGGGACGAGCCGCTTGTACGAGTTCACCCACTGCGCGAACACGGCCGACAGCTCCCGCGCGTGCCGCAGCAGGCCGGCGATGAAGGCCTTGGCGGTGGGCGAGAGGTGGTGCGGGTCGTTGCCGTCGAAGAACTGGTTGCGGCCATCGGTGAAGAGCGACATGTGCGTATGCATCCCCGAGCCGTTCTCGCCGAACAGCGGCTTCGGCATGAAGGTTGCGTAGTAGCCGTTCTTCGCCGCGATCTCCTTCACGATCAGCCGGTAGGTGATGGTCGCGTCGGCCATCTCGAGCGCCGGCGCGTAGCGCATGTCGATCTCGTGCTGTGACGGCGCCACCTCGTGATGGTGGTACTCGACGGGAATTCCGACCGCCTCGAGCGCCTGAATCGTCTCGTTCCGCATCTCCGTGGCGGCGTCGAGCGCGGTCATGGCGAAGTAGCCACCCTCGTCGAGGGTGACCGTACCCTTGTTGTCTTCGAAGAGGAAGTACTCGAGCTCCGGACCGATGTTGAACGTGTCGAAGCCCATGCTCTTCATCCGCTCGATCGCCTTCCGGAGCATGTAGCGCGGGTCGCCGTCGTACGGCGTCCCGTCCGGCCGGACGATGTCGCAGATCATCCGGCCGACGACCGCCTCGGAGGGAAACGGGACCCCGGTCACGGGGTGCAGGGCGCCCTCGGCGCGGCGCGGCATGATCCGGAACGTCGACGGATCGGGAATGGCGACCATGTCCGACTCCTCGATCGCGTTGAAGCCCGTGATCGACGAGCCGTCGAAGCCCATGCCGTCGTCGAGCGCCGCCTCGACCTCACCCGGCGTGATCGCGAAGCTCTTCAGGTGCCCTTCGAGGTCGGTGAACCAGAAGAGCACATACGAAACGTTGTGCTTCTCTATCTCCTTGAGCACTTGCTTGCGCGCGTCGGGATCGGACGTCGCGCGGGCCTTGCTCTCGATCATCGCCATGCCGTGGCCTCCTTGGTGAAAGAAAAAGGGCCCCAGGCGACGATCCGCCTGAGGCCCCGGTGCCTCAAAACCTGGGCGAGTCTAACACCCTAGCCCGAGCGCTTCAGCTTTCCGTGCTTCTTGGCGTAGAGCTCGCCGCGCCGGAAGACCCAGAGCCCAACCGGCGCGGCCACGGCGCCGATCAGAAGCAGCGGCCAGATCTCGTCCCACATCGTCGAGAGCCCCTCGCCGTCCAGGATCGCGCCTCTGATCCCGTCGAGCACGTACGTGGCCGGCGAGATCACGGAGAGCCACTCCATCCAGCGCGGCAGCACCTCGACGGGGTAGTACACACCCGACACGACGAGCAGCATCCCCTGGGCGACGAAGCCGAGCTGGGCGCCCTTCTCTGGCGAGATCAGCGGCAGCACCGCCGTCATCACGCCGATTCCGATGAACGCGAGCGAGCCGGCCACGAGGACCACGAAGGCGGCCACGTAATTGGCGTGCGGCAGCGTCAGATCGAAGAAGAACGCGACGACGATGAAGAGGATGATCGCCCGGATCAGCCCGTAGAGCACGGCGAAGAAGCCCGCGCCGGCGAGGTGCATAGCCCGCGAGAGCGGGGCCATGAACGTGTATTCGATCGTCCCCTCCCAGCGCTCCCAGGCGACCGTCTCCGTCATGAACTCGAACAGGATCCCGAGGTACGCCCAGACGACGGCGCCGATCAGCAGCGTCGCAGTGGCGCGGGTGACGTCGATCTGGCCCCCGGTCGCCTCGATCCCCTTCGCGATGAAGACGATCGTCAGCGTGTTGGCGATCGTCCAGACCATGAACGCGACGTCCCACCAGATGTAGCGGCGGGTGAGGTAGGCGTTGCGCTCGACGACGCCGCCGAGCCCGATCAGCTCGGCTCTGAGCGTGGCTGCTGCGCCCGCGATCATGCGAACACCTCCCGTTCCTCGTCGTCCTCGTCGGTCTCGGCTTCGAACTCGCGGCCGGTGGCGGCGAAGAAGGCCTGCTCCAGCGTCTCGACGCCGAAGCGCTGGAGGATCTGCGGCACCGTCTCGAGGAAGAGGAGCTCGCCGCGGTCGAGGATCCCCACCCGGTCGGCGAGCGCCTCGGCCTCGGCGAGGTCGTGTGTGCAGAGCAGGATCGTCGCGTCGTGCGTCTGCCGCACCTCGCGGACGAAGTCCTGCACCTCGAGCTTGGAACGCGGGTCGAGCCCGGTCGTCGGCTCGTCGAGCAGCAGCAGCACCGGCGAGGTGAGCAGCGCCCGCGCGAGGGCGACCTTCTGCTGCATGCCGCGCGAGAGGTTCTCCATCGGCTCGGTGCGGCGGTCGATCGGGAAGCCGACCTTCGTCAGGATGGCCGGGATCTTCACCCGCGTCTCGCGGGGCCCCATGCCGTAGTACCGCGCGGCGTAGTGCAGGTTCTCGCCGGCGGACAGCTTCTTGAAGAAGCTCGCCTCGACGGAGACGCGATTGACGAGCCTCCGCACGGGTCGCGGCTCGGTGAAGACGTCGTGCCCGAACACGCGCGCGCTGCCACCGTCGTTGAAGAGCAGCGTCGAGAGAAGGCGGACCAGCGTCGACTTCCCCGAGCCATTCTGACCCAGGATCGCGACGCACTCGCCCCGCTCCATCGTGAACGTGACGCCCGTGAGCGCCGCACGCTTCTTGCGCGCGAAGCGCCCCGCCTTCTTGTCGCGCCGCGAGAACTCCTTGCGGAGGTCGCGGACCTCGACCGCGGGCACGGCCTTGCCGTTGTCGGACACGCCGTTGATCGGCACTGAACGATGCATTTCGACTACCTCTGACATCTCGGAAACTCCTTCACTTCACAGAAACCCCAGGACCACAAGCACGCGGCGCCCGCACTACGGGCGGGCCGCGGCTACGGGTGACCTAGATGTGAGCGAGGAATCTCATCGGCGACGACTCTACCAGCGCGGGCCGTTGCCGTCCAACCCGTTGCCGTGCTACGGTCTGACCAGGTTCCGCCGCCGGAGGTGGGATCGAGGCGATGTGTCTCAGAGGCTATGGCGCCTCGCAGCTGACTCAGCTGCGGGCGCTTTTTTTGTGGTCCAACGCAGGAGGAGACGGAGATGTCGGAGCTGGAAAGCAAGCATTACCTCGCCAACGGGAGCGAGACGCTGCCGGACGCACGCGAGGCGCTCGAGTGGGCCGCCGAGACGCGAGTGTCGATGGTCGACCTGAAGTTCTGCGACCTGCTCGGCACCTGGCAGCACATGACACTGCCGCTGCGAGCGCTGGACGCCGGCGCGTTCGAGGACGGACTGGGCTTCGACGGCTCGTCGATCCGCGGCTGGCAGGGGATCTCGGAGTCGGACATGCTGCTCATGCCGGACCCGACCTCCGCGATTCTCGACCCGGCCACCGAAGCGCCGACGCTCTCGCTGATCTGCGAGATCGCCGACCCGATCACACGCGGAGGCTATTCGCGCGACCCGCGGCAGGTGGCCAAGCGGGCAGAGGAGTACCTGCGGTCGACCGGTATCGCCGACACGTGCTTCGTCGGCCCCGAGTGTGAGTTCTTCGTCTTCGACGAGGTGAGCTACGAGCTGGGACCGAACGCTGCCCGCTACTCGGTCGACTCCGCCGAGGGCTTCTGGAACTCCGGCAAGCCGGGCCTCGGCTACACGTCGCGGCAGAAGGAAGGCTACTTCCCGACGGCGCCGCACGACTCGCTGCACGACCTCCGGACGGCCATGGTGCTCACGCTCGAGCGGCTCGGGATCGCGTGCGAGTTCCACCACCACGAAGTCGCTTCGGGCGGCCAGTGCGAGATCGACCTTCGCTTCGACTCGCTGACGAAGATGGCCGACCAGGTCATGACCTACAAGTACGTGGTCAAGAACGTCGCCCGGGCGCACGGCAAATCGGTCACGTTCATGCCGAAGCCCGTCTTCGGCGACAACGGCTCCGGGATGCACTGCCACCAGTCCCTCTGGAAGGAGGGCACACCGCTGATGGCGGACAAGTCGGGGTACGCCGGGCTCTCGCAGCTCGCCAGCGCCTACGTGGGCGGCCTGCTCGCGCACGCGCCGGCGCTGCTCGCGTTCTGCGCCCCGACGACCAATTCGTACCGGCGGCTGGTGCCCGGCTACGAGGCGCCCGTCAACCTCGTCTACTCGCAGCGCAACCGCTCCGCCTGCATCCGGATCCCGATGTACTCCGACTCGCCCAAGGCGAAGCGGATCGAGTTCCGCTGCCCCGACGCAGCGGCGAACCCCTACCTCGCCTTCTCGGCGATGCTGATGGCGGGCATCGACGGGATCCAGCGCGGTTTCGATCCCGGCGCTCCGGCCGACTACGACCTGTTCGAGGAAGCCGGCCACGAGATTCCGCAGGTTCCGGGCTCCCTGGCCGAGGCGCTCGACGCGCTCGAGGCCGACCACGAGTTCCTCCTCCGCGGCGGCGTCTTCACGGAGGACTTGATCCGCACGTGGATCGACTGGAAGCGCGAGCACGAGGTCGACGTCGTTCGCCTTCGCCCACATCCGGCCGAGTTCGGCCTCTACTACGACTGCTAGGAGCGCACATGACGAAGGTTGAAGCGATCGTGGTGCGGGACCGGGTGGAGACGGTGATGGACGCCGTCGAGGAGCACACCGGTCACGTCGGCGTGACGGTGATCGAGGCGGTCGGACACGGCCGGCAGCGCGGGATCACGCACGAGTACCGTGGCCGGATCTTCGAGTCGAGGTTCCTGCCGAAGGCGTACCTCTTCTTCGTGGTCAAGGACGAGCTCGCCTCCGGTGTCGTCGAAGCAATCGTCGACGCCGCCCGCACCGGGCACGAGTCGGGCGACGGAATCGTGTGGACGACCCCGGTGTTCGACGTCACCCACAGCCGCACGGGGTCGAGGCTCGAGGAGGTGGAGGTCGCATGACGACAAAGGAACTCGCCTTCGCGACGAGCACGATCTGGGTCGTCCTCGCCGCCATCCTCGTCATGTTCATGCAGGCCGGCTTCGCCTTTCTGGAGGCCGGACTGACGCGGATGAAGAACGTCGGCCACATCGCGGCCAAAAACGTCCTCGTCCTGGCGATCGCGTCCCTCGTCTACTACGTCGTCGGCTTCGGGATCGCGTTCGGCGACGGCGGCAACGGATTCTGGGGCGGCTCCGGCTTTCTGCCCTCGGTCGACGAGCTGCTCACGATCGGAGCATCGCCGTTCAGCTGGTTCGCGGCGATCCCTGCGGCAGCCGGCTACCTCTTCGAGGTGGTCTTCTGTGCAGTCTCGCTCGCAATCGTCTGGGGCGCGATGGCCGAACGCACGAGGCTGTGGGTCTACTTCGCGTTCGGCGTCGCCTACACCCTGATCTACTCCCTTGTCTCGCACTGGATCTGGAGTCCCGACGGCTGGCTGTTCGCGCTGGGCATGCAGGACTTCGCCGGCTCGACGGTCGTCCACTACCAGGGTGCGCTGGCCGGGCTTGCAGGGGCGCTGCTACTCGGGCCGCGCATCGGCAAGTTCGCCTCCGACGGGAAGCCCAACGCGATCCCCGGCCACAACATGGCCTTCACGACGCTCGGCGTGATCATCCTCTGGTTCGGTTGGTTCGGCTTCAACCCCGGCTCGACGCTCAGTGTCGACTTCGGAGGCGTCGGGTTCTTCTCCTACGTCGCGCTGAACACGAACCTCGCCGCAGCGGCAGGGGTCATCGGAGCGGTCGTCACCTCGTGGCTCGTGATCAAGAAGCCGGACCTCTCGATGATGCTGAACGGGGCGATCGCGGCGCTCGTCGCGATCACGGCGGCGTGTGCCTTCGTGGCGCCCTGGGCGGCGATCGTGATCGGCCTCGTCGCCGGTGCGATCGTCGTCTTCGGCGTGCTCTTCGTCGAGCGGGTCGGCCTCGATGACCCTGTCGGCGCTCTCTCCGCCCATGGCATGGCCGGCGTGTGGGGAACCCTGTCGCTCGGGTTCTTCACCGTGCCGTCGCTGGCAGGGAAGCTCGCGACCGGCCAGGCGGGGCTCTTCTACGGGGGCGGGCTGCACCAACTCGGCATCCAGGCGCTCGGCCTCGCCGCAGTCGGAACGTTCACGTTCGCCGCGTCGTTCGCAGTCCTCTGGCTCTTCAAGATCACGATCGGGATCCGCACCGAGGAAGAGGTCGAACTGGCGGGCCTCGACGTGTCCGAGCATGGAATGTGGGGCTATCCCGAGTTCTACATCCCGGTTCCGGGCGGCTACGGCAGCGACGGCGGGCATCTCGGCGTGTCGCACACGCCGCGCGCTGCCCCGGAAGTGCCGGCTGTCGCCGTTACTGCGATGGAGCCGACGCTCTAGGAGATGGCGGGGAGGGACGGCCGAGGTCGTCCCTCCCCGCTATACGCTGGCTGGCGTGAAGGTCACGGCCGCCTATCCCGGGCGCGACGGCGCCCACAGCGCCGCGGCCTGCGAGCGACTCTTCCCGGAAGCCGTGCCGACGCCGCTTCCGAGCTTCGCAGCGGTCGCGGAAGCAGCGGCCTCGGGCGCCGTGACGTTCGGCGTGCTCCCGATCGAAAGCTCGCTTGCAGGCCCGGTCAACGAGACCCACGATCTCCTGTACGGATCGTCCCTCTCGATCACAGGGGAGACGGTCCTGCCGATCCACCACTGCCTCGTCGGGGTCGAGGCCATCCCGGTCGAGCAGATCCGTGAGGTTCGCTCGCACCCGGTGGCGCTCGACCAGTGCCGGCGGCTGATGGCCTCCCTGTCGTGGGCCAGCGCGGTCGCAGCACCGACCACGGCCGACGCGGCCGCGGCAGTCGCCAAGCTCGGCGATCCTTCCGTCGCCGCCATCGCGAGCGGACGAGCCGCGCGCCTCTACGGCCTCGAGATCATCGAGGACAACGTCGGCGACCACCCCGAGGCGTTCACGCGCTTCGTCTCCGTAGCGCCCTACACGCGGCTGGACGCCGACAACGGCACGTGGCGTACGGCGTTCTCCTTCGTCACAGACCATCAGCCGGGCGCGCTCTACCGTGCGCTGGAGCCATTCGCCCGGCACTCGGTCGACCTCGTCCAGCTCGTGTCGCGTCCGATTCCGCATTCCACCTGGCGCTACCGCTTCGACGCCGTTCTGGGCGGACACCCGCTCAATGCGGAGATCGCGGGCGCCCTCGCCGAGTTGCGAGGGCTGACCCGCGAGCTACGCGTCTTCGGCTCGTATCCGGCCGCCGCCTCGAACGGGGCTACGACACCGAAAACGTGACGGTGACGGTGGCCGTGGTCTGCTGCGTCCCCGGCTCGATGGGCGTCGAGCCGGCCTCCATCGCCTTGTCCGCGACCGCATAGGGCTGCGGTGCAGAGCCCGCTCCTTCGACGATCGCGGTGACCCTGCCGAGCGACAGGTTCGCGGCCGCGGCGAGCACCTGCGCGTTGGCGCGGGCGCTCGCGACGGCGGCCTTCAGGGCGTCGCGGTAAAGCGCGGTCTCGTCGCCGCTCGAGAGCGACGGGCCGTAGATCTGGTTGGCGCCGGCGGCCACCGCGGCGTCGATCAGGGCTCCCGCCTTGGCCACGTCCTTGATCGTGGCCGAGACCGTGTTGACGGCGCTGAACGTCTGCACCTCGTTCTGCTCGTCGTAACGAGGAGACAGCGAGACGGACTGGGTCTTGAGGTCGGCGCCGCCCGCCGCCTTCACGGCTGCGATCACCTTGCGCATCTCGGCGGCGTTGGCCGCGATGGCACCCCTGGCCGTCTTGGCCTGGCTCTCGACGCCGAAGGACAGCTCGGCCCGGTCGGGAACCGACGAGACGGCCGCGGTGCCGACGACGGTGATGCCGCCAGCTTCGGCTGCGGCACTGGAGGCCGAGCCGGGCAGAGTCGCGGCCGCGACCGCGGCGGCGGAGACGAGCGGTGCTGCAACGAGGAAGAGTCGAGTTTTCATACCGTGCATACGCCGCCGGTGGCGGCGGCGTCACACCGATTCGAGGCGGGCGCGCGCGGACGCGATCGCCTCCCGTACTCCAGCCGGTCCCGGGGCGGCGCGAGGAGCCGCCGCAGGCGGCTCGAACGCGGCGTCCCGCACCGATTGGGCCACCTGCTCGTGCGCGTCGCGAAACGGCATTCCCTGCTGCACGAGGGTCTCGGCGGCGTCGGTCGCGAGCAGCAGCGGATCGGAGGCGGCCGCCGTGAGCCGGTCGCGGTCGAGCTCGAGCCCCCGGAGCATGATTGCGAGAGCAGCGAGCGCGCCCGCAAGGTCGGACCGTGCCGCAAAGACGGGAGCCTTGTCCTCCTGCAGGTCGCGGTTGTAGGCGAGCGGGAGGCTCTTCACCGTCGCGAGCAACGCGGTCAGCCGTCCGATTGCCGTGCCCGCCTTCCCGCGAGCGAGCTCCGCGATATCGGGGTTCAGCTTCTGGGGCATCATCGACGAGCCGGTTGCGGCTTGCTCACCTAGACGGGCGAAGCCGAACTCTGCCGTCGTCCAGAGCACGAGCTCCTCGCCGATCCGCGAGAGGTGGACGAAGCAGACCGCGGCGGCATAGAGGTAGTCGAGCGCGAAGTCGCGGTCGGCGACTGCGTCGAGCGAGTTGCGCAGCTGGCGCTCGGGCGGCGGCAGGGGCAGTGTCGAGCCGGCGAGGGCACCGGCGCCGAGCGGGCTCGAGGAGGCGGCCGTGGCGGCCGCGGCGAACCGCGTCAGGTCGCGCTCGAGCATCTCGACCCAAGCGAGCAGATGGTGACCCACCGTGATCGGCTGGGCTCGCTGAAGATGGGTGTAGCCGGGCATCGGCGTTTCGGCGTCGGCCTCGGCGCGGTCGAGCGCGGCGCCGGCGAGCGCCCGGATGGCTGTTCGCGCCTCGGTGCTCGCAGCCGCGACGTAGAGCCTGAATGCCGCTGCTACCTGGTCGTTGCGCGACCGCCCTGCGTGCACCTTTCGGCCTACCTCGCCGAGTAGCCGCTCGATCGCGCTGTGCACGTCTTCGTCCTCTGGCTCGATTCCACCGCCGGTCGCGATCTCGCGCAACCGCGACTCGGCGTCTGCCAGCTCGGCGTCGTCCAGGATTCCGGCCGCGTGCAGGCGGCGCGCGTGGATCCCTGTGGCCTCGCAATCGTACGGGAGCAGCTCTGCGTCGTCGGCCCGCAGGAACGCGGCTACGGCCGGATCGAGCTCGCGCCCGACCCGCCCGGCCCACAGAGTCATGCCTTCGTCTTGGCCCGCGCGCGGGCGGCTGCCAGCTCGACCTCCAAGGAGGAGATCTTGATGAATCCCTCGGCCGCCGCGTGCGGGAAGGTCTCGCCCGTGCCGTAGGAGGCAAGCTGCTCCGCGTAGAGCATGTTCGGCGAGCGCCTGCCGGTGACGGCGGCGCCGTTCGGCCTCAGCTCGACCCGAATCTCCCCCTCGACGAGGTCCTGGGTCTTGTCGACGAAGGCGTCGATCGCCTCGCGCGCCGGGCTGAACCAGAGCCCCTCGTAGACGAGCTCCGTCCAGCGCTGCTCGAGGCCGCGCTTGATCCGCGCCTCGTCCTTGGTCAGCACAACGTCCTCGAGTGCGGAGTGGGCCTGGATCAGCACGATCGCGGCCGGCGCCTCGTAGACCTCGCGGCTCTTGATCCCGACTGCGCGGTTCTCGATCATGTCGATGCGGCCGATTCCGTACGGGCCGGCGAGCGTGTTCACCCTCGCGATCAGCTCGGCGAGCGGGAGCTCCTCGCCGTCGAGGGAGACCGGGACGCCCCCCTCGAAGCCGATCGTGACCTCGGCGGGAGGTGGGGCGAGCGCGGGGTTCCCGGTGAGGGCGTAAGGCTCCTCGGGCGGTGCGGCCCACGGATCTTCGAGCACGCCGGCCTCGATCGCGCGGCCGAACAGGTTCTCGTCGATCGAGAACGGGGCCTCACGGGTGGCTGCCACCGGAATGCCCTTGGCGAGCGCGTAGTCGATCTCCTCGTCACGGCTCCAGATCCGGTCGCGCAGCGGCGCGATCACCCTAAGCCCGGGGTTCTGCGCCTTGAAGGAGAGCTCGAACCGGAGCTGGTCGTTGCCTTTGCCGGTGCACCCGTGCACAGCTGCCTCCGCGCCCAGATCGTCCGCCACCTCCGCGACCGCCTGGGCGATGACTGGGCGTGAGAGGGCCGAGACGAGCGGGTACTTGCCCTCGTAGAGCGCGTTCGTCTTGATCGCCTGCGCGCACTGCTGCTCGGCGAACTCGGCCTTGCGGTCGACGAGAAGCACGTCGTCCGCACCCGCGGCGCGGCCACGCGCGATCGACTCCTCGAGGTCAAACTCTTGGCCGACATCGACGAGCACCGCCACGACCTCGTCGTAGCCGTACCAGTCCTCCTTCAGCCAGCTGACGATGCAGCTGGTGTCGAGACCGCCCGAAAAGGCGACCACTGCCGTCTTGGTCATCTGCATAGTATGCATAGCTTTCGCATTTCATGCAAACGCTAGGCTGAGGCCGTGCAGGTGCGATTCGTCGACTGCAGGTCACGCGAGGCGTACCTTGCCGGCCACATTCCCGGGGCTGCGCACGCAGATCCGGAGGCGGACTTGACGGGGACGGCCGGAGGCGGACGCCATCCACTCCCCACGGCGGAGCCGTTCGCGGCCTGGGCGTCGGCCGCGGGGATCGCGAGCGGCACGCTCGTCGTCGGGTACGACGAGGGCCACGGCTGGGCGGCCCGGCTGTGGTGGTTGCTGCGCCACTTCGGCCACGACCAGGCGGCCGTGATCGGCTTCGACGCCTGGCGTGGGCCGCTTCGGAGCGGCGCGGAGACGCCCGACGCCGCGGAGTTCGTGCCCCGCCCACGCGAGGACGACACGGCGGCGGCGGACGAGTTGCTCGACCGGCTGGGCGACGCCCGCCTGACACTGGTGGACGCGCGCGCCCCCGAGCGCTGGCGCGGCGAGGTCGAGCCGATCGATCCCGTGGCCGGCCGGATCCCCGGCGCCCGAAACCGCTTCTTCCAGGACGAGACCCCGCTCCCCGAGGACGTGCTCGAGGCCGAGGAGCTCGTCGTCTACTGCGGCTCCGGCGTGACTGCCTGCGCGGTGCTGCACGAGCTCTTCCTCGCCGGTCGCGAGGACGCACGCCTCTATCCCGGCTCGTTCAGCGAGTGGTATGCGCTAGGCCCGGTCGAACGGGGTTAGGCGACGGTGGCGGCGAGCTGGTGCGCCCGGTGGGGCGAGATGCCATACCGCTGCGCCCGCACCAGCTCGTGCTCGCCGTCCTCGAGCTCGACGAGCGGCAGCAACTCGACCTCCCGGAGGCGAATCTGCAGCGAGAGCCCCTCGGTGAACGCATACGGGCTGAGCTCGTTCGCGAGCGTCCCCGAGACCGGCTCGCTACGCCAGCCTTCGTCGTCGTCCCAGAGCTCCCGCAGGGCTGCGAAATCGGCCTCGGTCACTTCGATCCAGGCGCCGTAGCCGAAGTAGCCGTCCTCGCCGGCGATCGGAAGTTCGAGCAGCGCCCGCACGAAGAACCTGTCTCCGGCCTCGCCGTGCAGCACCGCGGCGTCGTCGCCTACGAGCGAGCGCCGCTCGCGCTCGTCGTCATCGAGCAGGAAGATCGGCTGCGGCAGCCCCATGCGGATGTCCCGCGTCTCACCCGCGTGCGTCTCCCCACAGACGTCGCAGGTGAAGCTCACGTCTACGCCGCGCCGGGCAGGTACTGCTGCCAGACCTGCGGGATCGTCGGAGTGGCCAGGTGGATGAACAGCACGGGCGCGGGCGGCCGCGGGGGCCGGCGCAGGTGCAGCCCGGAGTCCTCGAGCAGGCGGTCGCCCTTGCGCAGGTTGCACGGCGCGCAGGCCGTGACGACGTTCTCCCAGATGGACTCGCCCCCCTTCGATCGGGGCACGACGTGGTCGAGCGTCAGCCGTCCGGACGAGGTGCCGCAGTAGACGCAGCGCCAGCCGTCACGGGCGAAGAGCGCCCGCCTGGAGATCTTTCGCTGGATCGCCCGAGGAACCCGGACGTACTGCACGAGCCGGATCACGTGGGGCCAGACGTAGGTGTCGGTCGCCGAGCGCAGGCCCTTCGGGAGGCTTTCGAGAATCTCGGCCTTCCCTTTCCAGACGAGCACGTGCGCGCGCCGCACCGAGCACACGTTCAGCGGCTCGTAGCTTGCATTCAGGACGAGAACCTGTTGCAACTCGAAGCAAGCGTACCAGCGAAACGGCTCTATCTAGCCATTGCGCGCTCTACCGCTTCCAGCTCTTCCGGCGACAGAGCGATGGGAGCGCGGCCACGGTCGAGCTCCTTCACGTAGAGGCGCGCGTAGTCGCGCCCCTGGATCGCCGTCACGACCGTCCCGCTCCGGTTCGCGTCGAGGAAGGCAAAGGAGGCGGACTGGTGGCCGCCTGTGCCGGCGTAGGCGTCGTAGCGCACGACGGCAGTGTTCGTCAGCGACCCGTCCACGCGCTGGTCGACGCGAGAGAGCCCTGCAGCGATCTCGTCCACGGCCCGGTGCAGGTCGTCGATGCGCCCCTGGAGCGAAACCGCGAAGTCGACGAGATCCGACCGGCCGCCGCCGAGCAGGACGCGCTGTGCGGACCGCAGCCGGCGTACGCGCACCCAGAGCCAGAAGCAGGCTCCGAGCGCGACCGCCGCGGCCGCAGCCGCGGCAATGGCGACGATCAGAGCCGTGGTCACGGCTACGCGCCGAGCGAGAAGATGACCGGGTACTCGGCCGAGTTGTTGCCGGTGTTCTCCTCCCCGGGCACCGGATCGACGTCGAGCCGCATGATCCTCCGCTCGCCGAAGTCGACGGAGGGGAAGTCGCGGAAGACGACGGTCTTCGTCTCGCCGGGGTTGATGATGTCGATCGTCTGCTTCTTCACGATCGGGGTCGGGCTCTGCTGGATGGTCAGGGTCACCTCGATCTTGACCTCCTGGTTGTCGCCGCTGTCCGCGACGGCGACCGCGAAGGCCAGGTCGGTGGAAGCCTCGACGGTGTTCTCGGTCGAAGCCGAGAGCACCTGACCGCCGGGAACGACCTTGACCGACTCGATGTTCGTCCCGTGCAAGCCGCTCGTGCCGCCGGTCCCCGACGCCGCAGAGCCGTTGATCCGCTCCCAGATCGGAACCATCGACCGGGTGCTCGCCAGATCCGGTGTCTGGACGAACTTGGAGTCCGGGACCTGGATGCCGCGCAGCTTGGCGTCCTGCTGGAGCAAGGTCACGGACGGCTGCTTGAACAGATCCTCCCAGACGACGTCGCTCGCGACGAGCCGCTCGGCCTGCGAGGCGAGCAGCACGCCGGCCGCGGCGGCATCCTTCGAGCCCTGGGTGCGGCGGAAGGCCTCGGCCAGACCCGCGAGGCCGTCGGCTCGGAACTCGAGCGCCTCGACGGCAGAATCGTGTGCCTGCCGCAGCCGTCCCGGCGGATCCAGCTTGCCGGCACGCGTGACCCCGATCTGCTGCTGAGTGACCAGGCCGGTGAGCTGCTTCTGGAGCTCGGCGGGCTTGATCCCGGGCGTCGTCAGCACGTCGCTCAACTCGCGACCGACGCGGTCCGAGTCTCGCGCGACGGCCGACATGTCGGTCAGATAGCTCTCGTACGAGTCGCGCTTCTTGTTCTCCTGGCAACTCTGCGCCCAGACGAGCAGGAGCACGACGATCAGGATTGCGAAGGCGATCAGGCCGAGCAGGCGCAGCAGCGGCGTGAACCCGGCGCGCGGGCGAATCGGGCCGCGTGGCGTCCGAGGCCCGCGACCACCGAGCGGACGGCGCAGAGTGCGGTCGCGTCCGGCAGTCTCCCGGGTCTCGGGCTCCTCGAAGAAGTCGAACTCGAAATCTGATTCGCGGTCACTCATGGCTCACCACGGGTGGATCCGCGCCACTGTAACCGTTGGTTCGGCCGTGCCCACACGGAAGGAATCGGTCCAGCCGCGGCCAAACCAGCTGAAGCCGTGTCTGTCGCCGCACATGCGCTTCCGCGCCGGGAGCTCGTCCTCGACCGCTACCGCCCGCTGCGCCCGCTCGGCAGCGGCGGCTCCGGGTCGGTCTGGCTCGCTCGCGACGAGGACACGGGGCTGGACGTGGCCCTCAAGATCGTTCCGCGCGAGGGCAAGGCGGCCGACCGCGCGGAGCGCGAGGCCGAGGCCGCGTCACGCCTGCGGCACGAGCGGTGCCTCCGCTCCTACGGTTTCGGCTCGGACTCCGGCCACGTCTACATCGTCTACGAGTACGTCGGCGGACGCACGCTCCGGGAGGCGATGCGCGGCGGGGAGCTTCGGGACGGCCAGGCGGTCGAGGCGGCTGCGCAGATCCTCGACGGTCTCGCGCATGCGCACGGGCGAGGCATCGTTCATCGCGACGTCAAGCCGTCGAATGTCCTGCTCGCCGAGGCCCGGGAAATCTCCGTACGCCTCCTGGACTTCGGGCTCGCCCAGTTCGACGAAGCCGAGACGCTGACGGCGGTGGGCGACGTTCCAGGCACCCTTGCGTACATCTCCCCCGAGCGCCTGCGGGGCGAGGAGGCGTGCGCCGCCAGCGACGTATGGGGCGTCGGCATCCTGCTCTGGGAGGCTCTCGCCGGGAAGCATCCATTCTGGGGCGTTCCCCTGTCCAAGATGGCGGCGACGATCGAAGCGGGGCCGCCGCCGCTCGCGTTGGAGCGTCCAGACCTGCCGAAGCGCTTGCTCACCGCGCTGGGACACGCGCTGGCACGCGACCCGGCAAAGCGGCCACCTGCCGCGGCCCTGGCGAAGGAGCTGCGCGACGCGGCGAGCGGAGCGCAGCGTTCGGCCAAGATCGAGAGTGTCGTCCCGACACGAGCCCTTGTCAGCCGGGTCGCCCCGGCCGCCGGGACCGGTCTCGCGGCAGCTGTGGGAGCGGCAATGCTGCCGTTCTATCCCACCGGCGGCGCGCCGGTGATCGGCGCAGTGGCGGGGCTCGTGGCCATCCGGGCGCCCAGGGCCGGTCTCGCGCTCGCGCTGGCGGCGCCTGTTTTCCCGCTCGGGAATGTCTCGCTCGGCCTCGCGCTCCTCTACGGCGCGCTCGCGCTCGCCTGGCTCGTGCTCTGCTGGCGCGACGCGCGCGGTGGGCTTGCCTTTGCCGCAGGGGCGATGCTCGCGCCCGTCGGCCTGCTCGCTCTTGCTCCGGTCGTCGTGAGCGCAATCAGCCGCGGCGCCGCGCGGAGAGCTGCGCAGGCAGTCGCAGCGGTCGCCGCCGCCACGGTCAGCGCCGGGCTGCGCGGCTGGGATCTCCCGTTCCGCCAAGGCGCCGTCCCACCGCTCGAGCTGCCGGGCACGGAGAGCCCGAGCGCTGTGGCCGCGAGCCTCGCGGGCGCGGTCCCGGCCGGGCTCGCGCTCGAAGCCATGGCGCTCGGGGCGCTGGCCGTCGCGCTGCCGCACGCCCGCACGCCGTGGCGGATCGCGGGTCTCGGCGCGGGCGCGCTCACGGCTCTGCTTCTCGCGGCGCCGGCGGCGCCGGCGCTCCCGCTCGTCCTGGCCGTCTGGCTCACCTGCGTCGGGCTTGCGCTCAAGGCGGAGCATTAGACTCGGTCGCTGGGGGAACCTCTCCCCGACCGAATGAGCGTCCTCAGGAGCATCGAGCAGAAGATCGAAGGCCTCTTCGAGGGGATGTTCGGCCGCGCCTTTCGGACCCACGTCCAACCCGTGGAGCTGGCGCGTAAGCTGGCGAAGGAGATGGATGAGCACCGCACCATCTCCGTCTCGCGCGTGTACGTGCCGAACGAGTATTCGGTGTACCTCTCCGAGTCCGACCGGGAGCAGTTCACCGGCTACGAGGGCTCGCTGATCGGCGAGCTGCAGGACTACCTCGTCGAGCACGCGAGGCGCGAGAGCTACGCGCTGCTGACACCGCCGAAGGTGCTCATGCTCACCGACGCCGATCTGTCGCTCGGCGAGTTCGGCATCGCAACGCGGGTCGTCCAGCCCGAGGGGAAGCGGGGGCCGGCCGCCGACGAGCCCGCTGCGCAGGTGGAACCGGGCGCGACCATGATCTACAAGGCCAAGGCGCCGCAGCCGACCGAGGCCGCATCCCCGGCCGAGCTCGGCGTCGAGCAGGAGTCCTTCGCGCTGACGATGAACGGGCGCAAGCACGCCGTCGAAGGCTCCAAGGTCGTGCTCGGCCGGTCGAAGGATTGCGACGTCCAAGTGGACGACGGGAACGTCTCGAGGCGACATGCGGAGTTGCGCCGGGAGGGTTCGTCCTGGTGGCTCGTCGACCTTGATTCGACGAACGGCACCGAGCTGAACGGCAAGCGCGTGCAGAGGATGCAGCTCGACGACGGTGACAGGATTACCCTCGGGGCGACCGACCTCGTCTTCGAAAGGATCGCGCAGCCTTGAACATCGCCGTCGACGAAGCGCTGCTTATCCTCAAGGTCGGCTTCATCGTGCTCCTCTACCTCTTCATCTGGCGCATCGTCCGCAGCGCGAGCCGCGACTTCCGCACCGGACCGGCTGCCGAAAGCATGATCATGGCGCCGACCGATGCAGCGGCTCTCGGGCTCGCTCCGGTCAACCGCGCCAGGCTCGTCGTGCTGAAGAGCCCGGCGCTCGACCCAGGCGCGGAGGTCCCGGTGGACTCCATGCCGGTCGCGGTCGGTCGCGGCGGCCAGAACGAAGTGCCGCTCGAAGGCGACGACTTCGCCTCGGCGGAGCACGCGCGTTTCGAGTCCAAGCGTGACGGCCTCTGGGTCGAGGACATCGGCTCCACGAATGGCACGTTCGTGAACGGCGCACGCGTGACGACCCCGCGGAGGCTCTCCAAGGGCGACGTCGTCCGCGTCGGCCAGACCGACTTCAGGGTGGAGGTTTGATGCTCGGCCGGTCCGCAGTCGTGTCCGACACGGGACGGCGACGTCGGCACAACGAGGATCAGTACGTCTGCGTGCCACCGCTGTTCGCGGTTGCGGACGGAATGGGTGGCGCTCAGGCCGGGGAGATCGCCTCCGGGCTGGCCGCCGCAGTCCTCAACGAGGCGGGGGGAGACGAGCGCGGCGAGGAGCGGGTGGCCTACCTGATCCAGGAGGCGAATCGCCGGGTCTTCCAGCGCTCCAGCGAGGACGCGGCCACGTCGGGCATGGGAACGACGATGACGGTGGCGCTCGTGGACGGTGACACGATCGCCTTCGGCCACGTCGGCGACTCGCGCGCCTACCGCATCCGCGGCGGCGAGGTCGAGCAGCTGACCGACGACCATTCGCTCGTCGGAGAGCTCGTCCGGAGCGGCAAGCTCTCGATCGAAGAGGCCGAGGCACACCCGCAGCGGTCGGTCATCACCCGCGCCCTCGGCACCGAGGCCGATGTCGACGTCGACACCTTCACGGTTCAGGCCGACCCGGGCGACATCTACCTGATCTGCTCGGACGGCCTCACGGACATGGTCCCGTCGCGGGAGCTCCAGGAACTGCTCGCCGGGCAGATCGACGACCTCGACGCCCTGGCGCGCGTCCTCGTCGACGCAGCCAACGCGGGCGGCGGCGAGGACAACATCACGGTCGTCCTCTTTCAGATGGCCGCCGGCTCGCCCGCGAGCTCCGAGGTGACGATGGAGTCGCCGGCGGTCCGCCTGCCGGCGGCGGAGCCTCAGCCCGAGCCGCCGGAAGACGAGGACACGCTGTCGGGGCTCGAGGCGGTCCCGGCCATCGACACGGCCGTGATCCCTCCGGAGGCGGTCGAGCAGCACCTCCAGCAGCTCGAGCCGGAGCCAGCGCCTGACCCGGACCCTGAGCCGGAGGAGGCCGAGGGAGAAGGCGCAGCACCGCAGGCCGTTGCGCCCCAGAAGCCGCGGCGGCGGCTCGGAGCGCTGATCGCGCTCGTCCTTCTGCTGGCCGCGATCGGCCTCCTCGCATATTGGGGGCTCACCCGCTGACCTCGAGAAATCGCGAGCTGCTGAACCTGATCGCCGTGGGCCTCCTCACGGCGATCGGCTTTGCGAGCGTCTACATCGCCCGCTCGGAGGACGTCAACGCGGTCTCGCTCACGTACGCGGGCATCTTCATGGCGCTGTACCTGACCGCCCACCTGGTGGCGCGGTTCACGGTGCCGTACGCAGACCCGGTGCTCCTGCCGCTCGCCGCGCTCCTGTCCGCGATCGGCGTCACCGTCATTTACCGGCTCGAGCCGGCCGACGCGGGCAGGCAGAGCATCTGGGTCGTGATCGGCGTCGTTCTGTTCGCTGCGACCCTCGTGGCGCTCCGGCACGACTACCGGCGCCTGGAGTCCTACAAGTACCTATTCGGGATCACCGCCATTCTGCTGCTGATGCTCCCGGCGCTGCCGGGCTTGGGGCAGACGATCAACGGCGCGCGGCTCTGGGTCAAGATCGGCTCCTTCCAGTTCCAGCCTGGCGAGCTGGCGAAGATCTTCCTGATCATCTTCCTCGCCGGTTACCTCCGCGACAAGCGCGAGGTGCTCGCGCAGGGCCGGATCAAGGACTTCGGCCCTCTCCTCCTCATCTGGGGCGCCGCGATGCTCGTGCTCGTACAGACGAACGACCTCGGTAGCGCACTGCTGCAGTTCGGGATCTTCCTGGCGATGCTCTACGTCGCGACGGGTCGCGCAGCCTACGCGCTCGCCGGCCTCGGGCTCTTCGTCGCGGGGTCGGCGCTCGTCTACCACTTTGTCGGGCACGTGCACGAGCGCGTCACCATCTGGCTCCACCCGTGGACGGACGAGCCGGTGTTCTGCGCCTCGACCGGGGAGCTCGCGCTTCGCCAGGACTGCGGCTCCTTCCAGCTCGTCAAGAGCCTGTACTCGATCGCCAACGGAGGCTTCGGCGGTACGGGCCTCGGCAAGGGCACCTTCACGACGACCGCCGGGAGCCCGATCATTCCGTACATCAACACCGACTTCATCTACTCCGCAATCGCGCAGGAGCTCGGTCTCGTCGGCGCAGCAGGGCTGCTCCTCGTCTTCATGCTCTTCGTCGCGCGCGGGATGCGGGTGGCTCTCGCGGCGGACGACGGCTTCTCGAAGCTCCTGGCGGCGGGACTGACCTTCGGCTTCGCGCTCCAGACCTTCATCATCGTCGGCGGCGTGCTGCGGGTGATCCCGCTCACCGGCATCACGCTGCCGTTCGTCTCCTACGGGGGCTCCAGCGTCGTCGCCAACTTCGTCCTGCTGGCGCTGCTCCTGCTCGTGTCGAACCGGGCGAACGCGCAGGCGCGGGGGAGCGCATGAACCGCCAAATCACGCGGCTCGCGCTCGCCGGCGTAGGGCTGATCGTGGCGCTGGTCGTGGCTACGACCTACTGGCAGACGTGGGCGGCCGGCGACCTCGCCGACCGGCAGGACAACCAGATCGAGCGCGTCGCGCAATTCACGATCAGGCGCGGCGAGATCAAGACGCAGGGTGCGCTCCTGGCGAAAAACGTGGCCAGGAAGGTCGGCGGCCGGACGCTCTACTTCCGCGAGTACCCGACGCGGGGACTCGCCGCGCACGTGGTCGGCTACTCGACGCAGTCGCGCTTTCGCACCGGACTGGAGCGCTCGATGAACGACTACCTGACCGGCGCGAATGCCAACCTCTCCACCGTGCTCGACACGACGGTCGATCGCCTCAAGGGAGCGACGATCCAGGGGAACACGTTGCGGCTGACCCTGAATGCTCGCGCCCAGCGCGTCGCGCTCCAGGCTCTGGGCACCCGGTGCGGCGCAGTCGTGGCGCTCGAGCCGGACACGGGCAAGGTGCTGGTCATGGCCTCGTCCCCCACCTATGACCCAAACGACGTCGAGGGGAACTTCGACCGCGCCACGGGGACCCGCGCCGACTGCAAGCGGCCCGACGCCCTCCTCAACCGCGGCACGGCCGGCCTCTACGCACCCGGGTCGACTTTCAAGGTGGTCACGGCTTCCGCCGCGATCGACTCCGGCCGCTTCAACCCGAGCTCGAGCTTCGTCGACCCCGGCTACTGCGAGGTCTACGGCAAGCGCGTCAACAATTACGACACGTCGGCCCCGTTCGGCCGCCTCGACCTCCGAACCGCGCTGAAGCACTCGGTCAACTCGGTCTTTTGCAACATCGGCAAGGAACTGGGCTCCAAGAAGCTCGTCGAGTACGCCAAGCGCTTCGGCTTCTATTCGACTCCGCCCCTCGAGACGCCGTCGAACGAGCGGGCGCCGAGCGGCCTCTACCAGGGCACGGAGCTCTTCGACCCGAAGGAAGACACGGATGTCGACCCCGGCCGATTCGCCTTCGGCCAGGAGCGGCTACTCGTGACGCCACTGCAGATGGCGATGGTCGCCGCGACGATCGCGAACGACGGTGTCGTCATGCGGCCGTACGTCGTCGACCGGGTCGTGTCGCCGGACGGCTCGATCGTCGTGCGGACGAAGCCCGAGGATCTCGGCCGGGCCGTCAAGAGCCAGACGGCCAGGGACGTCGCCGAGATGATGAGAGGCGCGGTGGAGGGCGGTACCGGCACCGCCGCGAAGGTCTCTGGGCTGATCGTCGGCGGCAAGACGGGGACGGCGGAGACGGGGATTGCCGGGCTGAACACCACGTGGTTCATCTGCTACGCCGGGAAGGACACGCCTCAGGTGGCGATCGCCGTCGTGGTCGAGCAGCAGAATTCGACCGGCGGAGTGACGGCTGCCCCCGTCGCCCGGGACGTGTTGCAGGCGCTCCTGCCAGGCACGGCGAACTCCTAACCTGTACCACTGACGTCCCGAACCATGGCCTCCGGCGACCACCTCATCGACACGCTCTTCGACGGGCGCTACCTGATCATCCGGAAGCTCGGCTCCGGTGGCATGGCGAACGTTTACCTCGCGACGGATCAGGAGCTCGGACGCCGCGTCGCGATCAAGATCCTCGACGACCGCCACGCCCGCGACGAGCAGTTCGTGGAGCGATTCCGGCGCGAGGCGCAGAACGCCGCCGGACTCTCGCACCCGAACATCGTTTCGATCTACGACCGGGGGGACTCCGAGGGGACGTACTACATCGCGATGGAGCACGTCGAGGGGCGAACGCTCAAGGAGCTGATCGTCGCTCGAGGCCCGTCTCCGCTCGGCATCGCGATCGACTACACCCGGCAGATCCTCTCGGCGCTGCGGTTCGCGCACCGAAACGGGATCGTGCACCGCGACATCAAGCCGCACAACGTGATCGTGGACGGCGAGGGCCGGGTGAAGGTGACCGACTTCGGGATCGCGCGAGCCGGAGCCGCGAGCCAGATGACCGAAGCCGGGTCGATCATCGGCACTGCGCAGTACCTCTCTCCTGAGCAGGCGCGCGGCGCGCCCGTCGACCAGACGTCGGACCTCTACTCGACAGGGATCGTTCTCTACGAGCTGTTGACCGGGTCGGTGCCGTTCACGGGAGAGACGCCGGTCGAGATCGCGATGAAGCACCTGTCGCAGGCGCCGGTGCCGCCGTCCGCGCACCGCCCCGAGGTACCGCGCGACCTGGATTACGTCGTTCTGCGCGCACTCGCCAAGGACGCGGCCCAGCGCTACCACTCGGCAGAGGAGATGGACTCCGACCTGGAGCGAATCGCCCGCGGGATCGGCGTCTCCGCTGAGACGGCCGAGGCCGCGACATCCGTGCTCTCGCGCACCGAAGTCGGCGAGGCGGCCACGACGATCGGCCCGGCCGTACCGCCCACTACGACATACACCCCCGGTCGCTACTACGAGTACGACGAGCCGCCCCGACGCCGGTCGGTCTGGCCATGGCTGCTGGCTGTCCTACTCGTCGCCGGCGCGCTCGGGGGGGGTTGGTTCGTCTACCAGGGCTTCCAGGATCAGCTGAGCCAGGCGAAGCCTGTGGCGGTTCCCGATGTGGTGGGCGTGCCGGAGCAGCTGGCGGTCCGCCAGATCCGCGAGGCGGACCTGAAGGAGCTGATCGTGCGCCAGGAGGACGAGGAAGCGAAGAAGGGGCTCGTCTTCAAGCAGGACCCGCAACCCGGCGACAGGACCGACCGCGGCAACTTCGTCACCATCTACGTCTCCGAGGGAAAGCCGAAGACACACGTCCCGAACGTGATCGGCAAGAGCCGCGACCAAGCCGTCGCGGAGCTCGTGAGCGCCAAGCTGAAGGCGAACGTCGTCGCGGTCAACTCGCTGAAGCCGGTGAACGAGGTCCTCGCGCAGGCCCCGAAGCCCGGCACGGAGCTGATCGTGAACTCGACCGTTCGCATCAACGTCTCCAAGGGGCCGCGTCCGATCACGATTCCGAACGTCGTCGGGAGCGCTTTCGAGACGGCGCAGTCTCAACTCCAGGGCATCGGCTTCGCCGTCGCGCGGGAGGAGGTGGAGGACGAAGCCGACGCGGGGATCGTGGTGGGCCAGAATCCGGCGGCGGGCAGTCAGCTCGGCAAGGGCTCGGTCGTCACGCTCCAGGTCTCGAAAGGCCCGGCCACGTCGCAGGTCCCCGACGTGACGAGCCAGACCGAGGCCGACGCACGCGCGCAGCTGCAGTCGTCGGGCTTCGACGCCCAGGTCGTAGAGGAGATCGTCGACGACGAGACGCTGGACGGGCGCGTCCTCTCGCAGGACCCGGAGGGCGGTACGGACGCGAAGCAGGGCACCTCGGTCGTGATCGTCGTCGGCCGCTTCCAGGCGCCGGCAGACACGACCGCGACCACCACGCCGTGAGCGGCCGGATCCGCGTCGCCGTCATCGCCGGCGGCCGCTCGAGCGAGCACGACATCTCGCTCGCGTCGGCCAGGTCCGTGCTGGAGGCGCTCGACCCGGCGCGCTACGACATCACCGAGATCGCGATCGGCCGCGACGGGCAGTGGGCGCTCGAGGCGACCGGTCAGAGACTGCTGCAAGGCAGCGTCGCCGAAAGCTTGCCCGTGCTCGCCGACGACTCGAAGCCCGCCGAGGCGCTCGCGGCCGCCGACGTCGTGCTGCCCGTCCTGCACGGCCCCTTCGGCGAGGACGGCACCGTCCAGGGGCTACTCGAGCTGGCGGGGATACCGTACGTGGGCGCCGGTGTCGCGGCTTCCGCGCTCTGCATGGACAAGGACCTGTTCAAGGCGGTGCTGCGAGATCGCGGCATTCCGGTGGCGCGCAACACAACGCTCCGGCTCGGCGACGAGATCGACAATCCCTTCGGCTACCCGGTGTTCGTAAAGCCCGCCCGGCTCGGCTCCTCGGTGGGGATCTCGAAAGCCCACGACGAGGCGGAGCTCGGAGCTGCAGTGGCGCTGGCGCGCCGGCATGACGAAAAGGTGCTCGTGGAGGAGTTCGTCGCGGGCACGGAGGTCGAGTGCGGCGTGCTGGGCAATCTGCGCCCGCCCCCGCTTGCGTCCGTGGTCGGGGAGATCGTCCCGCACGCGGAGTGGTACGACTACGGGGCGAAGTACGACGAGGGCGGATCGGACATCGTCGTGCCGGCCCGCATCCCCGAGGCTGCCGCCGCCAGGGTCCAGGAGCTGGCCGTCGACTCGTTCATCGCGACGGAGTGCGAGGGCATGGCCCGAGTCGACTTCTTCCTCCGCGAGGACGGCGAGGTCGTCGTGAACGAGATCAACACCATCCCGGGCTTCACGTCGACGTCCGTGTACGCGCGGCTCTTCGAGGCCTCGGGGATCCCCTACGCAGAGCTGCTCGACCGCCTGATCCAGCTCGCACTCGAACGGCACGAGCGCCGGGCCGCTCTCGAGTACTAGCCCGTCGCCTTGACCTCGCTGACGTGCGCCTTCCCGTCGAGGTCGGTGATCCAAAGGACGTAGTAGCGCGCATCCGCTCCGCCGAGATCCCACGTCGTGCTCGCCCCGACCGTCTTGCCGCCGCCCACCTCTGTGAACGGCCCCTGTGGCGAGCCGCCCGCCTGGATCTCTGCCGAGTAGCCCGGTGTGTCGGTGGTCACCGCGATCTGCTTCACCTTCCGCTTCGAGCCCGCGTCCAGCACGAGGCCGACACCGTCCTTCGTCGAGGAGAAATCCTCGTAGGTGGAGGTCGTCCAGTAAGTGGCGGGGTCGCCGTCCGTTGCCTTGGCGACGTCCTCCGGATGCTCTTGCTTGTCGTCCCCTTGCGGGTCGTACGACGCGACGCCCCGCAGGTGAACGATCGCGGCGGCGGCCGCGCCGGGTTGGCCGCCGTCGTCACGCGTGGCGAGCAGAACGCCCCCGACGATGGCGGCGAGGAGCAGCAGCCCGGCAAGGAGCGGCCAAAGCGGAATCCTGCGGCGCGGCGCGTGCCGGCGCTGCGGTCGCTCCGTCTGCGCCGGCCTGGCCTTGATGATCATCGTCGCGTCGCCGCCGTCTTTCGCATCGAGCTCGGCCCGAACGGACTCGAGCTCGCTCACGACCACGTCCATCGAGCGCGGACGCTCGGCCGGCACCTTCGCCATGCAGCGCTCGATCAGGGAGGCGAGGCGCAAGGGGGTGTCCGGCCGACGGTCCAGTACGCTCGGTACCGGCTCATTGACGTGCTTCATGGCCACCGTGAGGAAGTTGTCGCCGGGATACGGCACCTCGCCCGCGAGCAGCTCGTAGAGAACGACGCCGAAGGAGTAGACGTCGGTTTGCGCGTCCACGCGCTCGCCGCGAGCCTGCTCAGGCGCGATGTAGTGGCTGGTGCCGAGGACGGTGCCCGTCTCGGTCTGGCCGACCGCGTCCAGCGTCCGGACGATCCCGAAGTCGGTCACCTTGGCCAGGCCGTCAGTGTTCAGCAAGACGTTCTGGGGCTTCACGTCGCGGTGGATGAGCCCCTCGGCGTGCGCGAAGGAGAGGGCGCGGCCGATCTCGAGGCCGAGCTCGAGCACCCGCCGCACCGGCAGCGGCCCGCCCCGCGCGACGAGCTCCTTCAGGTTCTCGCCTTCGACCAGCTCGAAGACGATGAACTGCCTCCCATCCTCCTCGCCGCGGTCGATCACGGTGACGATGTTCGGGTGCGAGAGCCGGGCGACGGCACGCGCCTCCCGGAGGAACCGCTCGACGTGCTCGTCGTCACGCCCGAATTGCTCGTGCAGGATCTTGAGCGCCACGCGGCGTTCGAGCAGCTTGTCGAGAGCGCAGTAGACGGTGGACATCCCACCGGTGCCGACGATGTCCTCGACCTCGTACCGGTCCGCGATCAGTTCCTGCACAGCCAAGAAACCTATCGTTCCCTACGCAGGAAAAACCGAACTAGCCCAGCACGTGCTCGAGCGCGTCCTCCCAGGCGGCGAGCGCTTCGTGCAGCTCCGCGTCGGTGAGCACGAGGGGGCAGAGCACCCGGATCACGTTGCCGTGGACGCCGGCCTTCAACAGCAGTAGCCCCCGCTGCATGGCGGCGTCGATCACCGACTGGGCGAGGTCCGCCGCGGGCTGCTTGGTAGCGCGGTCGGCAACGAGCTCGATCGCGAGCATGGCTCCCAAACCGCGCACCTCCCCGATCGCTGGGAAGCGCTCCTGCCAGGCGAGCATCCGCGCACGAAGCGTGTCGCCGATCGCGACGGCTCGCTCGCAGAGCTCCTCCTCGTCGATCACGTCGAGTACGGCGAGCGCCGCGGCCTGCGCCACGGGGTTGCCGACGAACGTTCCGCCGACGGCTCCGTCATGCGCGGCATCCATGACCTCTGCCTTGCCCAGTACCCCCGACAGCGGCAGACCGGCTGCGATCGACTTGGCCACGGTGATCAGGTCTGGCTCGACGTCGTAGTGCTCGATCGCGAACAGCTTGCCGGTGCGCGCGAATCCGGTCTGGACCTCGTCGGCGATGAGGCAGATCCCATGCTCGTCGCAGATCGAGCGGAGCCCTTGCATGAACTCCCGTCCTGCCGGCAGGAAACCGCCCTCGCCCTGGACGGGCTCGACGATGATCGCCGCGACCTGCTCGGCGGCCACTTGCGTGAGGAAGAGCTGGCGTAGCTCGGCGAGCGCCGTGTGCGTGTCCGGGCCCCGGTACTCCTGCGGGAACGGCGCTCTGTACACCTCGGGAGCGAGTGGCCCCATGCCGGCCTTGTAGGGGTGCGGCCGGGAAGTGAGGGTCATCGCCATCAGCGTGCGGCCGTGGAAGGCGCCTTCGAACGCGACCACCGCGGGGCGCTTGGTGTACAGGCGTGCGAACTTGATCGCGTTCTCGACGGCCTCGGTGCCGGCGTTGAAGAAGACCGCCTTGGCGGGCCCGCTGAAGGGCGCGCGCTCGAGCAAGCGCTCTGCGAGCTCGACGTACCCTTCGTAGGGGACGACGGTGAAGTCGGTGTGGAGGAAGCGCGCGGCCTGCTCCGCGACGGCCTCGATCACGCGTGGGTGGGCGTGCCCGACGTTCAGGCAGCCGACGCCGCCTGTGAAGTCGATGAACACGTTCCCGTCGACGTCCGTGAGTGTCGCGCCGCGTCCTTCCTGCGCCACGATCGGCAGCACGATCGACTTGGCGTTCGCGATCACGCGCTGCTTGCGTGCGAGGATCTCGGCCGAGCGCGGCCCGGGAATGGCGGTGCGGATGTCGATCGTCTTCGTCGTGGCCACGAGTCCAGCCTAGCTCACCGACCGGCTCGAACGATCAGGCTTCGCCTGGGCTGAATACGCTCCGGGCGTATGGACGAGCACGAACTCGATCCCGACCCCCTGCTCCAGTTCCGGCGTTGGTTCGACGCGGCGCGAGCGGCCGGAGTCGCCGCCCCAGAGGCGATGGTGCTCGCCACGGCCACGCCGGAAGGACAGCCATCCGCCCGAATGGTGCTGCTGAAAGTGGCCGAGGAGAGCGGTTTCGTCTTTCACACGAACTACGAGAGCCGCAAAGGAGCCGAGCTCGCCGAAAACGGGCACGCCGCGCTGCTCTTCTACTGGCAGGCGCAGGGCCGCCAGATCCGAGTCGAAGGGGTCGCCGAGCAAGTCGCGCCCGAGGAGTCCGAGGCGTACTTTCGTACCCGGCCTCTCGGCAGCCGCGTCGCCGCGTGGGCGTCGCCCCAGAGCCGCCCGCTCGCCGACCGGGCCGAGCTCGAGCGGCTCTATGCAGAGGCGGCGGCGCGTTTTCCCGGCGACGAGTTGCCGCGACCCGCGCACTGGGGCGGGTTCCGTCTGCGCCCGGAGACCTACGAATTCTGGGAGCACGCCCACAACCGCCTCCACGATCGCATCCGTTACCGGCGCGAGGGAGACGCGTGGAAGCGGGAGCGGCTCGCGCCCTAGTTCTTGAAGAGCGCCCGCGCCGTCTCGTGCGCGGCGGTGTCGTGCGTCTGCCAGAGCCGTTCCACCAAGCTCCCGAGCACGTCGCGGATGCCGACCATCCCGAGCAGGTGCTCGCCTTCGACGACGGGCAGATGCCGGATCTTCTTCTCGCCCATCAACCTGGCGGCGTCGAGCACGGCGGCGCCGACGTCGATCGTGAACGGCGCCCGCGTCATGACGTCGCCGACGCGAACGGCGTCGAGGTCGGTGCCGTCCCCCGATAGGCCCAGGACGTCACGCTCCGTGAAGATGCCGACGAGCCTGCCGACGTCGCAGACCGCGACTGCGCCGACGCCCTCCTCGAGCATGCGCAGAACCGCCAATCGAGCCGAGTCCCCGGTGCTCACCGTGACCACTCGCGTCTTCATGACGTCACCGATCGCCATGCCAAGAGAGTGTAACGACTGTTACGCAGTAGGGCTACGCCGGGGCGAGCGCGCCGGGCGTGTAGATACCGAGCGGGTTCCACAGCAGGTACCCGCGCGCGCCCATCAGCCGTGCGGCTTCGATCTGGGCGCGCACGTCCTCGAGCCGGTAGGTGCGGCCGTACGAGAAGTCCTGGAGCCAGGGGATGATCGCGGCGTCGCTGCGCTTCAGCTCGCGTCGGAAGTCGGAGAGCGACCACTCGACGGTCGGGCCGGGCGACGCGTTCGGATCCTCGATGCCGTACTCGCCGGGGCCGAAGTGGGACGGGTACACCATCGGGTAGACCGCGTCGACGTACTTCGAGAGCCGCTTCGGGATCTGGCCGATGCCGAGGTCGCGGGTGGCGGAAAGGCCGAAGACGTCCGTCGAGAGCCGTACGCCGAGGGGCTTCAGGCGCTTCGAGGCGTAATGGACGAATTCTGCGATCACCCAACCGGGCGGGGTGGACGTCTTGTTCGGGAAGACGATGGACTCGATGTCCCCATCGGTCGGGAAGCGGACGTAGTCGAACTGGATCTCGTCGAAGCCCGCTCGCGCCGCCACCTCGGCCAGGGAGACGTTGTAGTCCCAGACGCGTTTGTCGTAGGGGTTCGTCCACCCTAGCCCCGCCTGGTTGCGCCAAACTGACCCGTCGGGGTTCTTGATCGCCAGCTCCGGACGGCCCGCGGAGAGACGGGGATCCTCGAAGACGACGACGCGGCCGATCAGGTAGACGCCCTTGGCGTGAATCGCCCGAGCTGCCTCACGCGGCCGGTAGTAGGGGCGCGCGGCACCGATCTCGCGAGCGAGGGGAACCGCCGAGGTGACGAAGCCGACCTCGCCGTTCTCGTCCTTGACGTCCAGCTCGATCGTGTTCATGCCCGCGCTGACGAGCTTCAGGTATTCCGCGAGCTTGCCGTCGAGCGAGGCGAGCGCCATCGTCACGTGGATCCCGCGTACCTCCTCCGGGAGCTTGCGCAGCGCTTTCACGGGGGTCGTCGGCTTCGCAGCCGGTGGGGCAGCAGCGGGCGTCTTCTTCGCGGCGACCGCAGCTGCGTCGTCCTGGATCACGAACTTCGCTCCCGCGGCCAGAGTCGTGATCACTGCGAGTAGGAAGCCGACGGCGATCGCACGGTGGCGCCTGCGTCTGCGGCGCGCGAGCTCACGCCGCGCCCGAAAGCGCTCGTTCGGCTCCATCTGCTCGAACAGCATCGACACGGGCGCGCGAACGGTATGTGGAAAACGTCTCTTTTGCAAGAGGACCGTACAATCGCCCGGTGATCCTCTCCGACCGCACGATCAGACGACTCCTCGGAGAGAGCCGGATCTGCATCGATCCCTTCGAGGACGCCCTCGTGCAGCCGTCCAGCGTCGACGTCCGCGTCGACCGCTGGTTCCGCGTCTTCCGCAACTCGCGCTACCCCTACATCGACGTCAAGCAGGAGCAGGAGGAGCTGACGGAGCTCGTCGAGATCGACGACGACACGCCCTTCATCCTCCATCCCGGCGAGTTCGTGCTCGGCTCGACGCTCGAGCGCATCCAGCTTCCCGACGACCTGGTCGCGCGGCTCGAAGGCAAGAGCTCGCTCGGGCGGCTCGGGCTCCTGATTCACTCCACCGCAGGCTTCATCGACCCGGGCTGGGACGGGCACGTGACGCTCGAGCTCTCGAATGTCGCCAACCTCCCGATCACGATCTACTACGGGATGAAGATCGGGCAGGTCTCGTTCGTGCAGATGACGGAGCCCGCCGAGACCCCCTACGGCGCGGGCTCGATCGGCTCGAAGTACCAAGGACAGCAGGGGCCGACCCCCAGCCGCTACTGGAGGAATTTCGAACTGTGAACGTCCTAGTCACAGGCGGCACCGGGTTCGTCGGACCGCACATCGTCCAGCGGCTCGTCGACGAGGGACACGCCGTTCGGGTGCTCGAGCACACGGCGGGAAGCAGCGCCACGCTGCCAAATCAGGACGCGGTTCAGGGCGAGATGACCGACCCCGAGAGCCTGCGGAGGGCGGCAGCCGGCCAGGACGTGGTCGTTCACCTCGTTGCGCTGCTCGCCGCCCGTCCGGACGAGTTCCGACGGGTGATGGAACAGGGGACGCGTGACCTCCTCGCCGCTGCACGGGACGCCGGCGCACGGCGCTTCGTGCTCATGTCTGCGCTCGGCACGTCGGAGGAGACCAAGGATCTCGTGCCCTATTACCACGCGAAGTGGCAGATGGAGCAGGACGCGAAGGCGTCTGGCCTCGAGCACGTGATCTTCCGGCCGAGCTTCATCTTCGGCCGCGGCGGCGGCGCGCTCGAGCAGTTCAGCCGGATCGCCAAGCTCTCGCCGGTGACGCCGATCGTGGGTCCTGGCACCCAGCGGATCCAGCCGATCTGGGTGGAGGACGTCGCCGCGTACTTCGCCGCCGGCGTCACCAACGAGGAAGCGGCCAATCGCACGTTCGAGCTCGGGGGCCCGGACGTCGTGACCTGGAACGAATTCTGGTCGCGGCTCAAGCAGGCGCAGGGGGCCCGTCGGCCGAGCGTGCACCTGCCGTTCGGGTTGATGCGCGCGCAGGCGGCTCTGCTCGAGCGGCTGCCGAGGCCACCCGTCACCCGCGACCAGCTGAAGATGCTCGCCGCCGGCGACAACGTCGTCACGAACTCGGATGCGGTCGACACGTTCGGCCTCCCGCTCGTCGCGCTCGACGAGCAGCTTCGCCGCGGAACGGCGAAGAACGGCTGAGAACGGACGAAGGGCCGCTTTCGCGGCCCTTCGATCCTCGGTACCAGCTTGTATTAGCAGAGACGCTTCCTGCCGAAGCGGCGCGACCGAGTGTCCATTTCAGGCCACCCTCCGCGAGCCCCCTACGCTGGCTAGACGATTCCCCTTGCAGGTCCTAGGGGCACGTCTCTACCGGCTGGCACCTCCACTGCCCGTACTGGAAATCTCCACTGCCGGACCACCTCCTTTCCGCGGATACCCGGAATGTAGCAGGCGTCCTCGACGGCAGATGCATCAGACCTCGACGCGTACCCACCCGTCCTCGAAGCGCACGGGGTAGCTCGCCACCGGCTCGTAGGCCGGGAGCGTCAGCGCAGCGCCAGTGGTGATGTCGAAGCGTGCTCCGTGCCGTGGGCAGATCGCGATGCACTCGTCCTCCTCCCACTCGCCCTCGCACAGCGGCCCGTCGTCGTGCGAGCAGCGATCCTCGAGCGCATAGAGCTTGCCGCCGCAGTTGTAGACACCGATCGCGATCGGTCCCGACCAGACGATCTTGACGTGGCCGGGCGGCAGCTCCTCCACCGGGCAGACGTCGACGGTCACCGACACTAGGCGATCGTCAGGTCGTCGCCACTACCCCATTCGTCGGGTAGCGGCGTCCCCTTCGACTTGTGCAGCGCTACCTTCAGCGTCCCGAACCCCAGGATCGCGCATTTGAGACGGACCGGGCTGAGCGGAATCCCGATCTCCTCGAGCAGCTCCTCCTTGGGCATCCGCGCCACCTCGTCCGCCGTCCGGCCGACCACGAGCTCCGTCAGCATCGAGGTGGCCGCCTGCGAGATTGCGCAGCCACGGCCCTCGAAGCCGACGTCCGAGATGACGTCGCCCTCGAATCGGACGGACACCGTGATCTCGTCGCCGCAGAGGGGGTTCTGGCCCTCGGCCGTCCCGTCCGGCGCGTCGAGCAGCCCGTGCCCGCGGGGGTTCTTGTAGTGGTCGAGGATGACCTCCCTGTAGAGCTGGTCGAACTCGCTCACGCGAACACTTGCCTCGCTCGGTGCAGGCCCGCGACGAGCCGATCGATCTCCTCGATCGTCGTGTAGAGGTAGAAGCTCGCCCGGTTCGTGGCCACGACGCCGAGGTTCCGCATCAGCGGCTGGCAGCAGTGATGGCCGGCGCGAATCGCGACAGCGTCCATGTCGAGGATCTGCGCGATGTCGTGCGGATGAATCTCGTCGACGTTGAAGGAGACGATTCCCGCGCGCCGTTCGGCCGGCGGCCCGTAGGTGGTCACCCAGGGCAGCTCGCCGAGCGCCTCGAGCGCGTAGGCGACGA
This sequence comes from Gaiellaceae bacterium, assembly GCA_035525905.1. Taxonomy (GTDB): domain Bacteria; phylum Actinomycetota; class Thermoleophilia; order Gaiellales; family Gaiellaceae; genus Gaiellasilicea. The sequence continues at coordinate 56,607 of DATLDK010000059.1, forward strand.
GCTGGTGCTCGTGCTGCTCGATCGCGTCGAAGCCGACCCCGTTCAGGTAGTCGATCGCCGCACCGAACCCCACCGCCTCTGCCATCGGCGCCGTGCCCGCCTCGAACTTGTGCGGCAGCGCGCCCCACGTCGTCTTCTCGTCTCCGACCGCTCGGATCATGTGGCCGCCGAGCAGGAAGGGCTCCATTCGCTCCAGGAGCTCCGCGCGTCCCCAGAGCGCGCCGGCACCGCTGGGTCCGCACATCTTGTGGCCCGACACGGCGAGGAAGTCGCAGCCGAGGGCCTGGACGTCGAGCGCGCGATGCGGTGCCGCCTGGGCCGCGTCTCCCACGACGATGGCGCCGCGCTCGTGGGCCCACGCGGCGAGCTGCTCGATCGGATTGTTCGTCCCGAGCGAGTTGGAGGTCAGGCCCGCGGCGACGACCTTGACGGCATCGCCGCCGGCGACCTCGTCCAGCAGGTCCATGCGGAGCTCGCCGTTCTCGTCGAGCGGCAGCATGCGAAATGCCGCGCCGGTGCGGTTGGCGACGTACTGCCAGGGGACGAAGTTCGAATGGTGCTCGAGCTCGGTGACGAGCACGAGATCGCCGGGGCCGAGCTCGTTGAGGCCCCAGGAGTAGGCGACCACGTTGATCGCCTCGGTCG
>DATLDK010000065.1:0-4463 GCA_035525905.1 Gaiellaceae bacterium
GTCGTCTGTGTCGGCCTCGCCACGCTCGACTCGATCTTCGCGCTGCCGCGGCATCCCGCGGCCGACGATCGCGTCGTCGCGACCGAGCTGGCCGTGGCAGGTGGTGGGCCGGCTGCGACGGCGGCGGTGACGCTGGCACGTCTCGGCGCGGACGTCTCCTTTGTCGGCGTTGTGGGCGACGACGCCAGCGGCGTCGCGATCCGGGACGGGCTCGACCGCGAGGGCGTCGACGTGAGCGAGGTCGCAGTGGTTGCCGGCGGACGCTCGCCGCAAAGCTCGATCCTTGTCGAAGGCGTAAGCCGGGCGATCGTGCATTACCCGGGGAACCTGCCCCGCGTGGAGCTGAGCCGCCGCGCGCTCGGACGCTGCCGTGCGGCTGCCTGGGTGCACGTCGATCACGCCGGTTACGCGGCGGCACCACGGGACGCGAGACTGTCGATCGACGGTGGCAACCCGATTGAGGACCTCGATCTCGAGGGGGTGGCGCTCTACGGGCCCAGCGACGTGGGGCTCGAACGCGACTTCGGCTCGGCCGCCCATGCGCTCTCGGCCGGGGCGGAGCTGGTTGTCGTGACGCGCGGCGCGCAGGGCTCGGCGGCGTACAGCCGCGAGGGTGTCGTCGAGGCGGAGGCGATACCGATCGAGAGCGCGGTCAGCACTCTGGGCGCGGGGGATGTCTTCCACGGCGCCCTGCTGGCGCGCCTCCTCGAGGATGCCCCGATCGCCGCTGCTCTCGCGTTCGCGAACACCTGTGCCGCGCTCTCGACCCGGGCGCTCGACGGCCGATCGGCGATCCCGACACCGGAGGAGGTCGGATGAAGCACCGCGTTGCCGTGATCCCTGGTGACGGCGTCGGCCCCGAGGTCCTCGCTGAGGCACGTAAGGCAGTCGACGCGCTCGCCCTCGACCTCGAGTGGACTGAGCTCCCCTGGGGCTGCGATTACTTCCACGAGACGGGGACGATGATGCCCGCAGACGCGCTCGACACTGTCCGCGAGCACGACGCAGTTCTGCTCGGCGCCGTCGGTCACCCGTCCGTGCCGGATCACGTCTCGCTCTGGGGCCTCCTCCTGCCGCTGCGGCAGGGGCTCGACCTGTGGGCCAATATCCGCCCCGCACGCCTGCTCGACGGTGTGCCGTCACCGCTCACCGGCTCGCCGGCCGTGGACCTGCTCTTCGTGCGCGAGAACACGGAGGGCGAGTACTCCGGCGTGGGCGGCCGCGCGCACCGAGGCTTGCCGCACGAGGTCGGCATCGAGACCGCGGTCTTCACCCGAGAGGGCGTACGGCGCGTCGTCAAGCACGCCTTCGAGCTCGCCGAGCAGCGAAGCAAGCGGCTGACGAGCGCGACCAAGTCCAACGCCTCCCGGTACGGCTACGTGCTCTGGGACGAGGTCGTCGAGGAGGTGGCGGCCGAGCATCCAGGCGTCGCGGTCGACCGCGCGCTCGTCGATGCTCTCGCCGCCCGCATGGTCGGCGACCCGCTCAGCCTGGACGTCGTCGTCGCCTCCAACCTCTTCGGAGACGTGCTGACGGACATCGCTGCCGTGCTGCAAGGTGGGATGGGAATGGCCGCGAGCGCGAGCCTCGCGCCCGGTGGGAGCGCGCCGGGGGTGTTCGAGCCCGTCCACGGCTCCGCGCCCGACATCGCCGGGCGGGGGCTCGCGAACCCGATCGGCGCGATCTGGAGTGCCGCGATGATGCTGGACGACCTCGGAGAGACCGACGCAGCCGCACGGCTTCTGCGGGCAATCGAGGAGACGTGCCGCGAGGGCCCGCGCACACGGGACATCGGCGGCGGTGCGTCGACGTCCGAGGTCGGCGCTGCGGTGGCCGCCTGTGTCTAGGCAGCCATGGTGGCGGGAAGCCGTCTTCTACCAGGTCTACGTTCGGAGCTTCCAGGACTCGGACGGCGACGGTGTCGGCGACCTGCCGGGGATTCGTGCACGGCTGCCCTACCTGCAGGACCTCGGCGTGGACGCGCTCTGGCTGACGCCGTTCTACCCGTCGCCGCAGGCAGACCACGGCTACGACGTCGCCGACTACACGGGCGTCGAGCCCCGGTTCGGCACCCTCGGCGACTTCGATGCGCTCGTGGCAGAGGCGCACGAGCTCGGCATGAAGGTCACGATCGACATCGTCCCGAACCACACCTCGGACCAGCACCCATGGTTCCGCAACGCCATCTCCGGCCCCGACCACCCCGATCGCGCGCGGTACATGTTCCGTCCGGGCAAGCGCGGCGGCCCGCCGAACGGCTGGACCTCTGCCTTCGGCGGCTCGGCCTGGTCGCGGGACGCGGCCTCCGGCGACTACTACCTCCACTTCTTCGCGCCCGAGCAGCCCGACCTCGACTGGCACAACGAGGCCGTGCAGCGGGACTTCGAGCAGATACTCCGCTTCTGGCTCGATCGCGGCGTCGACGGATTCCGCATCGACGTCGCGCATGCGCTCTTCAAGGCGCAGGATCTGCACGAGATGGTGGAGCCGGTGCCGCGGCCTCACTTCGGCGACTGGCTCTCGGCGCTGATGCAACCCGAGCTGCACCCCCTCTACCGGCGCTGGCGGCAGATCGCGGACGAGTATCCGGGCGACAGGATGTTCGTCGCCGAGATCGTGATCGAGAACCAGGAGAAGATCGCCAGCTACGTCGCATCGGACCAGCTCCACCTCTCCTTCAACTTCGCGCTGCTACACGCCCCCTGGGACGCCGAGCACATGCGCGAGACGATCGAGCGGACGCTCGAGGGGCTGGGGAGCGTCGGCGCGCCCGCGACGTGGGTCTTCGAAAACCACGACGTCACGCGCCTGCCGACTCGCTACGGCGGCGGCGACCTCGGCCGGCGTCGCGCCCGCGCTGCCGCGCTGCTGCTCTTCGGGCTCCCTGGGACGTCGTTCGTCTACGAGGGTCAGGAGCTCGGTCTCGAGGAAGTGGACCTCCCTGAGGACGTGCGGCAGGACCCGATCTTCTTCCGGACGAACGGCGAGCGGAAGGGCCGCGATGGCTGCCGGGTCCCGATCCCCTGGACCACGGAGCCGCCCGCGTTCGGGTTCACCGAGGGTGAGCCGTGGCTGCCGATGCCGCGCCACTGGGGCTCCGTCAGCAGCGAAGCCCAGGCAGGCGAGCCCGGCTCGATGCTGGCCCTCTTCCGCTCTGCCATCCGCCTGCGCCCGCGCGGTCAGCAATTTTCCTGGCGGGACGGCCCCGAGTCCACCCTGTCTTTCGACCGCGGCGACGTGACGTGTGCGGTGAACTTCGCAGCGTCCGAGCTGGAGCTGCCGTCCGGGGAGCTCCTCCTGGCCAGCGAGCCCGGCATCGCGGCGTGCTTGCCGCCGAACAGCGCCGCCTGGGTGCGGAGAAGCGATTGAGATGAAGGAGTACGGACTCTTGATCGGCGCTGAGGACGCCCCGGCCGCGTCCGGCGAGACCTTCGACGCGCTCAACCCGACCACCGGCACCGCGTGGGCGAGGCACGCGCTCGCTGGCTCGGCGGATGTCGATCGCGCGGTGCGTGCGGCGGCAGCGGCCTTCGAGGGCGAGGCGTGGCGGAGCCTCTCTGCCACGCGCCGCGGCCGGCTGATGATGCGGTGGGCCGACCTGATCGCCGAGCGCGCGGAAGAGATCGCGAAGGTCGAGGTGGCGGACAACGGGAAGCTCTACAAGGAGATGCTGGCCCAGCTGCGGGTGATCCCGGAGTGGCTCTACTACTTCGGCGGGCTCGCGGACAAGGTGGAGGGGCGCGTGATCCCTCTCGATCGGACGAGCGTCCTCAACTACACGCTGCGCGAGCCGCTCGGAGTCGTGGGGATCATCATCCCCTGGAACTCGCCGGTGCTGCTGACGATGTACTCGCTCGCGCCGGCCGTCGCGGCGGGCAACACGGTCGTCGTCAAGCCTTCCGAGCATGCGAGCGCGAGCGTGCTCGAGACGCTTCGGCTGGCAGACGAGGCCGGCTTCCCTCCCGGGGTCCTCAACGTCGTCACGGGCGAGCGGGACGCAGGCGAGGCTCTCGTCGAGCATCCCGGGGTCGCAAAGATCTCGTTCACGGGGAGCGAGAAGACGGGAGCGCACATCGCCTCGCGGGCGGGCGCCCGTCTCGCCCCGGTTGCGCTCGAGCTCGGCGGCAAGAGCCCGAACATCGTGTTCGCGGACGGCGCGCTCGCTGCCGCAGAGGCGGGAATTCTCGCCGGGATCTTCGCGGCGGGCGGGCAGTCGTGCGTCGCCGGCTCGCGTGCGCTCTTCCATCGCGACATCTACGACGAGCTGCTGGAGCGCGTCGAGCGCCGTGCCGGCGAGGTGATCCTCGGAGATCCGATGGCCGACGCGACTCAGATGGGCCCCATCGCGAACGTTCCTCAGCTGCGCCGGATCGAAGAGATGGTCGCTGCTGCTCGCCGCGAGGGCGCGCGCGTCACCGGGGGCGAGCGGGCAACGGTGGCGGAGTTTCCGGCAGGTCTCTGGT
>DATLDK010000021.1:0-25619 GCA_035525905.1 Gaiellaceae bacterium
GGCGACGAGACGCACGAGGAGGTCGGGGTCGAGAGCTTGCGCGCGCGACGCCGGCCCGGACTGGGCCGCGGCCGCAGTACGGGCGGCCTCAGCGGCCTCCGTGGCAGCGAGCGCGAGCCGCTCGGCTTCCTCGGTGAGGTCACGCGCGGCTCGCTCGACCTGCTCACGCTCGGACTCATCGACCTGGAGCAACCTGATCTGGCCCTCGCCGCCGAGCCGCGCGCGCTCGAGCTCCGCGGCCGCGGCACGCTCGTTGGCGCGTCTGGACTCTCGGCGCGCGTCGTGCTCGAGCGCACCCACGCGCGCAAGCTCGGCCGCGATCTGCGCCGCTCGCTCCGAACCCGCCTCGGCGCCCGCGCGAAGCGGCTGCTCAATCCGAGCCGCCACCGCGGCGGCCGCGAGCAGCGTCTCGTCCAGCCGATCGGCTACCGCGGACAGACGCCGGAGCAGCTCGGGATCGACCGAAGGGGCTGCACGTAGGTGGGCCACACGGGCGTATGACGCCTCGGCGGCGTCAGCAGCGTCGGCCGCCGTGGCGGCTTCCTCCTCTGCCTGCCGAGCCTCTGCGTGCAGCGCTGCCAGCTCGCTCTGAAGTTGACGCCGCCTGGTCTCGAGCTCGAGCAGCACCGCCTCCGCGGCCTCGCCGGCGAACCACAGCTCGCCTCGGTGCGGGTCGAAGCCGAATCCCTCGGCGGTCACGGACGGAACGCGTGCCGACAGCAAGGCGTCGACAGCCACGACGGGCAGCTCGGCGACGCGATCGGCCGGGTTCTTCCCGACGAGCACGGTGAGGCTGCCCAAGCCCGCGTCGCAGGCCCTCTGCAGGAGCGCCAACCCCGATGCGGCATCGTCCGCAACGAGGGCCGAGGCGCGCCAGCCCAGAGCGGCGGCGACCGCGCGCTCGCTCCCCGCGTCGACGTCGAGAAAGGACAGCGCGAGCTTCGCCCCCTCGTCGGCGAACACTCGTGCGGCGGGAGGAATCCCCTCGCGCTCGGCGAGCGAGCGCTCGAGTGCGCCTAGCCGGTCCTTCGCAAGCGCCGCCCGCTCGACGACGTCGTCCCTGGCGTGCGCGGTGGAACGGGCTGCCGCGGTCGCCTCGTTCGCTGCGGCCTCGAGCTCTCGCGGCGAGGGACCCGGGCGCCTTGCGGCCGATTCGGCCTCCGCCCGCTCGACCCGGAAGCGCTCACGCAGCGCCGACACCGACTCGCTTCGCATCCCGATCCGCTCGCGCGCAGTGCCGAGGCGGAACAATGCTGCGGTCGCGCCGGCTCGACCGCCCGCTGCGTCGGCGAGCTCGGACTCGATCGCCCCCCGCTCGGTACGAAGCGCCTCCAGCCGCTCCTCGGCGACGAGCGCCGCTCCCCGCTCGAGCGCGGCGAGGCGTTCCTGCGCCGCGCGCGCGCGTTCGGCTCCGGCGCCGCTCGCCGCAGCGGCCAACCGTGCAGCGGCCGTCGCCTCCGCAGCCACGTGCTCGCGCGCGGCCACCGACGGGTCGGCCGCCGCTGCGGCCGCTGACTCGACTTCGTCGAGGTCGCTGCGTAGGCGTCTGAGCAGCTCGGCCGCGCCCTCCTGCCTCAGGGCGATCCGCTCGATCGCGCCCTGCAGTCGGTAGAGCGCTTTGATGGCAGTCTCCCGCCTCCCGGCCGCGTCGGCGAGCTCGTCCTCGGCGGCCTGACGCTCGGTGAGCAGGGCCTGCAGCTTCTCCTGGGCGCTACGACGGGCGATCCCGGCAGCCGTCTTGCGCTCGCCGGCCGCCTCGCGGCGGGCCTCGGCGTCCTCGAGGTCGAGCTGCGCGATCCGGGCGCGCAGCGCGGCGATCTCGTCCACGAGCTTTTCCGCTCGCTCGGCCGCGGTCGCCTGCAAAGCGAGCGGGCGCAGGCGCTTGCGGACCTCAGCCTCGACGTCCTGGGCGCGCTCGACCTGGATCGCGACGCGGGCGAGCTTGAGCTCCGCCCGATGTCGGCGGCGCTTGAACTTCCCGAGCCCGGCCGCTTCCTCGACGAGCGCGCGCCGCTCCTCCGGCTTCGAGGCGAGCACCGCCTCGACCTTGCCCTGGCTGACGATCGAGTGCATCGACCCGCTCAGCCCGACGTCGGCGAGCAGCTCGACGAGATCCGTCCGCCGTACCTGCGCCCTGTTGACCAGGTACTGCCCTTCTCCGCCTCGGTGCAGGCGCCGGGCGATCGAGACCTCGGAGAAGTCGATCTCGCCGAAGCCGCCGCTCTCGTTGTCGAACACGAGCTCGACCTCGCAGCTCTCGGCGGGAGTGCGGCCTTCGGCGCCGTTGAACAGGACGTCGTCGGGCTTCTCGGCGCGGAGCTCGGACGGCGTCAGCGAACCGGCCGCCCAGACGATCGCGTCGGCAACGTTCGACTTGCCGGAGCCGTTGGGGCCGACCACGACGGCAACCCCTGGTTCCAGCTTCAGCTCGAGCGAGTCCGGAAACGACTTGAAGCCGCGCAGGCGGAGAGAGCGCAGGTGCACGGGTGGGAACCTAGCGGGCGCCGCGGACGGGGCCGGCGCCGCTACGGGCCGTGCTACTCCTCCTCGGCCATCCCCAGCACGTCGTTGCGGCTCATCTTGCCGACGAGCTCGGGATGCGCCTCGCCGACGTGCCGCTCCACCTTCTGTACCAGCTCGTCGTCGCTGTCGGCCCTGACGATCTCGCCACACTCGCAATTGATCACCTTGGACATCGATGCCTCCTTCAGTAGGTGAGGACGCGGTCGGCTGCGAGCACGAGCTCGACGAGGCGATCGGGCGTTGCCGCCTCCGCCTGACCGTTCGGCTCGAATCCGCGTGCCTTGCTGGACATGCCCGAAACGTAGAAGGTGCCACCCCGCTCGACGATCGCTTCGTAGGACTCGCGGAGCCTGCCCGTGCCCAGCCCGACCAGGCTGTCGAGCACAGGCTCGCGCAGCAGCTGCACCGCGTCGCCGGCGAGGAAGAGCGAGACGTCGTGGCCTGCTTCGGCGGCGCTGCGCGCGACGAGGAAGCCGAGGGCGGCCCGCGTTGGAGCCTCGGGGCCGTGCGTGATTTGGATCAGGAGAGTGGACATGCGTGGATGGTCTCGTGGGCCCCTTGGCGTTACCTTGTCGAAACCTTGGGCGAGACGCGGATCCAGCTCTGCGGCCGGCTCGTCGCCCGCATCGACGGGCAGCGCATCGAGAGCGCGTTGCCCGGCCGCCAAGGGCGGGTCGCGTTCGCCTACCTCGCTGCGAACCGATATCGGCCGGTAACCCGCGAGGAGCTGGCCGGCGCGCTCTGGTTGGCGCCGGGAGCGTCCGACCGGCTCAGCCCGCTCCTCTCGAAGCTGCGGTCCGTCGTGCCGCTCGAAGGCAGGGGCGAGGTCCGGCTGACGCTTCCCGCCGGCAGCTGGATCGACGTCGAGGCCGCGGCCGAGGGGTTGCACCGAGCCGAGAGCGCCGTCGCTCAGGGTGACTTCGCCGGCGCGTGGAGCCCGGGCCGGGTGGCGCAGCACGTCGCCTCACGGGAATTCCTACCGGGCGAGGAAGCGCCTTGGATCGACGAGCAGCGCCGGCGCCTCGAGGAGATCCTCGTCCGCTCGCTCGAGCTCGTCGGCCGGGCGTGCGTCGAGATCGGGGCCGGCGAGCTCGACACGGCCGAGCGGGCGGCCCGCGACCTGATCGCCCGCGCGCCCTACCGGGAGAGCGGCCACCGGCTGCTGATGGAGACGCTCGCCGCCCGCGGCAACACGGCGGAGGCCTTGCTGGTGTACGACGCACTGCGGCAACGCCTCCGAGACGAGCTCGGAGCAGTTCCGAGCGACCAGACGAAGCAGCTGCACCGCCGGCTCCTCGGCTAGCGGTCCGGCTGCGCCGCCCCGAGAGCGGCCAACGCCTGCTTGGCGGCCGCCTGCTCGGCTTCCTTCTTCGTGCGTCCGGTGCCCTGGCCGAGCTCGTCGCCGTCGATCTGGGCGGCACAGGAGAAGTGCCGGTCGTGGGCCGGGCCCTCCACGTTGAGGACGACGTACGCGACGCTCCGGCCGGACTTCGCGAGCGCCTCCTGGAGCTCCGTCTTGTGGTCGACGTGGGTCGTGCGTGCGTACTCGATCCGGTCGGAGAACGCTGCGACGATCGCGGGCTCGATCGGCTGGTAGCCGTGCTCGAGGAACAGCGCTGCGATCGCAGCCTCGAGCAGCGCCGCGGTGACGTTGCGGCTCTTGACGATCCGGCTCAGCTCGTCGCCGGCCAGGGCGTCGCCCGCGGCTTCCCCGAGGCGCTCGCCCAGCCGCAGCTCCCGCGCGACGGCGGCACAGCTCTGCCGCGAGACGACGTGGGACCGGATCTTCGCCAGCCGTCCTTCGGAGGCTTCGGGGTAGCGGTCGTACAGCTCCTTCGCGATCGCCAGCTCGAGCACGCTGTCGCCCAGGAACTCCATCCGCTCGTACGAGGACGCGCGGTCCGGAGCCCAGGACGTATGCGTGAAGACGTGCTCGATCCGCTCTTGCGGAAGCGCATCGATCAGACGCCCGAGCTCGCCCGGGTCACCCGTCGGTGTTGTGCTACGCGTGTGTGGAAACGTAGTCGACGGCCTGCCCTACGGTCGTGATCTTCTGCGCGTCCTCGTCGGAGATCTTGATCCCGAATTGATCCTCCAGCTCCATGATCAGCTCGACGAGATCGAGCGAGTCCGCATCCAGATCCTCCTGGAACGAGGCCTCCTCCGTGATCTCGGCGTCGTCGACGCCGAGCTGCTCCGTGAGCACTTCCTTGACCCGCTCGAAGACTTCTTCACGCGACGCTGCCAAATCGACTCCTTGGACGGTAATTGGGCGAGAGCGCGCCGATCATACAGCCGTCTGCGGCCTACGCTCGGGCAAACGTGAGGCGAGGCGGCCGACGACGTCGTGGTCGACGCCGCGGGCGGCCAGGCGGATCGCGTTGGCGATCGCATGCCGCGAGGAATTGCCGTGCGCGATCACGGAGAGGCCGCGCAGGCCGAGCAGGTACGCGCCTCCGTACGTGTCCGGATCCAGGCGCCGGCGCAGCCGGCGTGCAGCCGGCCGGATCAGGAGCCCGCCGAGCTTCCCGCGCGGCGTCGCCGCGATTTCGGCCCTCAGGCCCTCGAGGACGGACTTGATCGTTCCCTCCAGCAGCTTGAGTGCCACGTTGCCGGTGAAGCCGTCGCATACGACCACGTCCGCGGCGCCGGCCAGGAGGTCGCGGCTCTCTGCGTTCCCCGCGAAGTCGAGCTCGCTCGCGGCCAGCAGCGCGTGCGCCTCGATCGTCAGCTGGTTTCCCTTCTCCGCCTCCTCACCGATCGAGAGCAGGCGAATCTCCGGCCGGGCGATGTCGAGGATCTCCTCGGCGAAGATCGCGCCCATGTAGGCGAACTGGAGCAGGTGCTCCGGCCGCGCGTCCGCATTCGCGCCCGAATCGAGCAGGACGGACGGTCCTCTCCGAGTGGGAATCGGGACGGCGATCGCGGGACGCAGCACGCCCGGCAGGCGCCGCAGGTGAAGGAGCCCCGCCGCGAGCATCGCGCCGGTGTTCCCTGCCGAGACGACCGCATCCGCCCGGCCTTCCGCGACAGCCGTGTGCGCCGCCACGAGGGACGAGCGCGGCTTCGCGCGAACGGCCTCCGCCGGCTTCTCGTGCATCCCGATCAGCTCGGTCGTCTCGACCAGCTCCAGCCCGCCGGTCTCCAGCCCGGTGGGACCGAAGAGGATCGGTGTGATCCCGGCGGTCGCCGCCTCGAGTGCGCCCGCGACGATCTCGCCCGGCGCACGGTCCCCACCCATCGCGTCGACCGCGATTCTGGCCAAGGCTACGGAGCCGGCGTGCGGAGCGGTTCGATCTCGCGGCCCTTGTACGTCTTGCAGGTCGGGCAGACGTGGTGCGGCCGCTTGGGCTGATGGCAGGTGGGGCAGACGTTCACCCGCGGCGACTCGATGCCGTGCTGTGCGCGGCGTTTGTCTCGACGGGCTTTGGAGGTTTTCTTCTTGGGGACTGCCATGAGCGGCTGCGGAGTATAGCTAGAGCTCAATCGACCTGGTCGGGGCCAGAGCCTCGAGAAAGCGCCGGTCGTGGGAGACCACGACGGCCGTTCCCTCGTAAGCGCGCAGCGCGGCTTCGAGCTCCTCGATCGCCTCCAGATCGAGGTGGTTGGTCGGTTCGTCCAACACGAGGCAGTTGACGCCGAGGGCCATCAGCTCGGCCAAGTGCGCACGCGTGCGCTCGCCCGGGGAGAGGGTCGCGCAGGCTCGTTCGACGTGGTCGGAGCCCAGGTTGAACTTCGCGAGCAGCGTGCGAGCCTCAGCGGGCTGGAGCCCGGCGCGTGCAGTGAAGACAGCCAGGAGCCGCTGCGGACTGTCGTAGGCAACGCGCCGCTGGTCGAGAGCTCCGAGCACGGTCGCACGGCCGACGGTGCGACGGCCGGCAGCGAGGGGAAGCTCCCCCAAGAGCAGCGCGAGCAGGGTCGACTTGCCGCTTCCGTTACGGCCCGTGACCGCGACGCGCTCGCCCGGAGCAAGGTCGAGATCGACCGGCCCCAGCCGGAAGTCGCCGCGCTCTGCGATGGCCCCCTCGAGCGAGGCGACACGGTCACCGGCGCGCTGCGCCGTCCCGAGCGACAGGTGCAGCTGCCAGGGCTCGAACGGCTTTTCGACGTCCTCGATCCGTTCGAGCGCACGCTGCGCCTGGCGGACCTTGCCGGCGAGGGCCCTCGTGCCGCGGCGGTCCGAGCCACCCGTCGCGTGCGCGAGGAAGCCACCGCCTGCCCGAGCCTGGTTTCGGCGGGCGCTCAGCAGCGCCTCGACCTGCTCGCGGCGCTCTTGCGCGTCCTCGAACGCCGCGTACTGCTTCGCCCGGCCGCGCTCGCGCGCTGCGGCGTAGTCGCTCCAGCCACCGGCGTACTCGCGAACGGTGCCGGTCCACGGGTCGATCTCGGCGATGCGATCGACCGTTCGATCGAGAAAAGCGCGGTCGTGTGAGACGACGGCGACGCCGCCGTCGAACCCGTCGACGAAGCGCTCGAGGCGGTCGAGCCCGTCGAAGTCGAGGTCGTTGGTCGGCTCGTCGAGCAGGAGCAGGTCGAAGCGAGAGAGCAGGATCGCCGCGAGCGCCGCCCGTGCGGCCTCCCCGCCGGAGAGGGTCGCAGTCGCCTGGTCGAGCGAGACCGAGAGGCCGAGCTCCGCACAGACGGCGCGTGCGCGAGCCTCCAGGTCGGCGCCGCCGAGGGCCAGATAGCGCTCGAGGGCTAAGGCGTACGCATCCGGGCTCCACTCGGCCGTGTGCTGCTGCACCGCTGCCTCCGCCTGGGCGACGCCGGTCCGCCGTGCGAGGTACCCGAGCAGGTTCTCCCCATCGCGTCGGTCCCGCTCCTGGGGCAGGTAGCCGATCGTCAGTGATGCCGGCGTACGCTCGACCGAGCCCTCATCCGGGTCGTCGAGGCCCGCGGCGACGCGCAGCAGCGTCGACTTCCCTGCGCCGTTCGGTCCGACGAGGCCGAGCCGCGAACGCGGGCCGAGCGTGAGGTCGACGCGGTCGAGGACGGTATGGGCGCCGAACGAGCGGACGACACCTGTAAGCGAGACCCGCATGTGCGAGCACCTCCGGAGACGGGAACGAGGACGGGCGCCTCGCGAGGAGGCGCAAGAGGAACGTCTGGTCTCGTCTAGTCCGTCATGGCAAGCGCCGAAGCGCCGTCACAGGGTACTACAGTCGGTCTCGGAGCTCCTCGAGCGCCGACCAGCGCGGATCGCCGGACTCGTCGGCGTGAGCGTGAGGCTCCACGTTCAGGTCCTTGCCGCACACAGGACAGAGGCCCGCGCAGTCCGGCGCATGCAGGATCTGCTGCGGCAGCTCGAGGGAGATCGCATCGCGCGCCCATGCGGAGAGGTCGATCTCGGCGTCGACCACGTACTCGCTCAGCAGCTCGTCCGCCGAGCCGGCATTGGCCGCGTGATATTCCCGTGCGTCCACCTGCACCTCGACCACGGCATCGGCGAGGCAGCGCATGCACGGACCGTGCAGGCGTGCGTCGAACGCCAGCCTGAGATCGAGGCCCGTGGTGGCCTGCGCAACTGTCAAAGCGGCCTCCACCTCGTGCGGGACCGGCAGGTAGCGCTGGCCGCCGAGCTCGAACGGCTCCAGCTCGACGGCGACTGCATCGCGCTGCTCGTCCCCCGGGCGGAGGCGGAGCCGGCGCAGCGGGTAGCGGGTCATCCCGCTCCCTCCTTCCCTTGCGTACTACAGGTAGCTGGTGTCGTCGTCCGGCTCGCGCGGGCCGACGCCCGCGACGACCGTCTCCTGCGAGCGCTCGTGCAACCGCTCGCGACCGCGCTTGACGGCGGTGAGGAACTTGTCGAGGTTGACCTCGAGCGTGGACAGGATCCCGTCGGCCCAGTCCTCCATCTCCAGCCGCGTCTCCCGCGCCTGCCGGCGTGCGTCGTCCACGATCTCCTGTGCCTGACGCTCGGCCAGCTTGACGATCTCCGTCTGGGAGGCCTCGCGCACAGCCTGCTCGCGCGCCTCGCCGAGAATGCGGTCCGTCTCCCGCTTGGCCTCGGCCAGCATCTCCTGGCGCTCCTTCACGATCCAACGGGCCTGCTTGATCTCTTCGGGGATCGTCGCCCGCATCTGATCGAGGATGTCGTAGATCTCCTCGCGGTCGATCCGCACCTGGTCGGTCAAAGGAACGGCCTTCGCGTTGTGCACGAGGTCGTCGAGCTTGTCGATCAATACGAGAACGTCCATGGGCGCAGTTTACTCCGTCGTCATTCTCTCGGGTTCTCTGGCGCGCCGGGCCTGCCGTTCGGGAATTTCTCCGCGAGCCGGCGTGCGACGGCATCGGGAACGAGCTCGTCGACCTTTCCGCCGAACTCTGCGATCTCCTTCACGCCGCTCGAGGAGACGAAGCTGACCTGCGGGCTCGCCATCACGTACACGGTCTCGATCTCGGGAGCGAGGTGACGGTTGAGCTGGTTCATCTGGAATTCCCACTCGAAGTCCGAGATGACCCGCAGCCCCTTCACGATCGCCTTTGCCTGCCAGCGGCGCGCGAACTCGACCACGAGCTCCGAGAAGACGTCCACCTCGACGTTCTCGAGCTCGCCGAGTGCGCCTTTCAGGAATTCGACGCGCTCGTCGAGGCTGAAGAGCGGAGTCTTGTGCCGCGGGTTCGCCACGACGCCGACGACGACGCGGTCGAAGATCGCGGAGGCACGGGAGATCACGTCGACGTGGCCCATCGTGACCGGGTCGTAGCTTCCTGGGCAGATGGCGGTGATCATCGGGGAGGGTCGAAGAGGGTGAGCCGCGCCGAACCGTACCGCCGTGACGTCCGCAGTGGAAGCGGCAGCTGCGGCTCCGTTCTCTGGCCCGTCTCGACCACGAGCAGCCCGCCGGGGTCGAGCAGCCGCGGCAGGTGCTGCGCAAGCTTTGGCTCGAGCTCGCTCCAGGTCTCGTACGGAGGGTCGACGAGGATCAGGTCGTAGCGACGCGTTTCCCGCCGCACCGCCCACAGAGCGTCGCCGCAGGTCACGCGCGCTCCGGTCAGATTCAGCTTCTCGAGGTTCTCTGCGATCGTCCGGCAGGCAGCACGGTCGCTTTCGACGAACGTGACGCTCGCGGCTCCGCGGGAGAGCGCCTCCAGCCCCAGCGCCCCCGAGCCGGCGAAGAGATCGAGGACGCGCGCGCCGTCGACCGGCCCGATCAGGTTGAAGGCGGCCTCGCGGACGCGGTCACCGGTCGGGCGTGTCGCGAGGCCCTTCGGCGCCGCGATCCGCCTGCCACGATGCGTGCCGGCGATGATCCTCACTGCTAGGAGGCGCCGAGGTGTTCGGCGCCGCCGAGCAGAGCAGCGACCTCGGGCGCCAGCGTCTTCGGCGGGAGAGACCGCGCCACTGCGCGCGCCCGCTCCAGCAGCTCCCGGTCCTGAGTGATCCGTGCGAAACGAAGATCGGAGAGGCCGGACTGGCGCGCCCCGAGTAGGGCGCCACCGCCGCGGATCTCGAGATCCTTCTCCGCGAGCTCGAACCCATCCGTCGAGGCGACCATGGCCTCGAGCCGGTCGCGAGCGCTCTCCGTCAGCTCCTCCTTCGGGCCCGATACGAGCAGGCAGAACGACTGCTCCGCGCCGCGCCCGACGCGGCCGCGCAGCTGGTGCAGCTGCGCGAGGCCGAACCGGTCCGCCTCCTGCACGATCATGATCGTCGCGTTCGGGACGTCGACGCCGACCTCGATCACCGTGGTCGCGACCAGCACGTCGAGCTCTCGCGCCTTGAAGCGAGCCATCAGGTCGCGCCGCTCCGCCGGCTTCAGCCGCCCGTGCATGCAACCCACACGGAAGCCCTTCAGCTCGCCAGCGCGGAGCTGCTCGGCCTCCTGCTCCGCTGCTCGCGCCGTGGAGGCCGCCGACTCCTCGATCAGCGGGCAGACGACGTACGCCTGCCGCCCCTCGGTGAGGTGGGCGCGCAGGCGTGTGTAGGCCTCCGAGCTGCGTTCGTCCGTGACCCACGCGGTGACGATGGGCTTACGGCTGGCCGGCGGTTTTGCGATCTCGCTCACCGCGAGGTCGCCGTACACGGTCAGGGCGAGCGTCCGCGGGATCGGCGTCGCCGTCATGTGGAGCACGTGCGGCGAACGCCCCTCGATCAGCGCGGCGCGCTGCTCGACGCCGAAGCGGTTCTGCTCGTCGACCACGGCGACCGCGAGGTCGCGGAACTCGAAGCCCTTCTGAATCAGCGCGTGCGTGCCGACCACGACATCGGCCTGTCCGCCCACCTTCGACTTGATCGAGCCCGTGACGAGCGCGCAGCTGACCCCGAGCTCCATGCAGATGCCCTCGATCGTGAGGAAGTGCTGCTCGGCGAGCGTCTCCGTTGGTGCCATCAGCGCGCCCTGCCGGCCCGCCTCGACCGCGCGCAGGAGCGCGTAGAGCGCCACCACCGTCTTCCCGGACCCGACGTCGCCCTGGAGCAGGCGCTGCATCGGCGTCGTCCTCGAGAGGTCTGCGTCGATCTCGGCGATCGCCCGCTCCTGGTGTTCGGTCAGCTCGAAGGGGAGCGCCGCGCGATAGCGGTCGATCAACTCGCCAGACGGCGGAAGCGAAGCCGCGACGGCGCGCTCGCGTTCGGCCGTGCGGCGCGCCAGCGCGAGTTGGAGGACGAGCAGCTCGTCGAAGGCGAGCCGCTGCCTTCCCTCCTCGGCTTCGGCGAGCGCACGCGGTTGATGAACGGCCACGAGGGCGTCTGCCCGGAGCGGAAGCAGATGCTGTGCCTTCAGAGCCGCCGGCAGGGGGTCGGGATGGTCACGAGCGTGCTGCAAAGCGCTCGTGACGAGCTCGCGCAGCTTGGCCGCCGAGACGTCCTCGCTCGCGGGATAGACGGGCGCGAAGTCGGCCGTCGCCGAGCCACCGTTCAGGTCGTACGACTTGACCGCAAAGCCGAAGCGGTTCTGCTGGCCTCGCACACGAACGGGCGTGCCGGGCGTCAGCTTGTCCTTCAACCAGGGCTGGTTGAACCACGTGGCGCTGATCTGCCCGGTCCCGTCGCTCACCTGTGCAGTCAGGATCTGCAGCCGGCCCCGGCCGCGCCGCAACGACGAACGCAGCACGTTCCCTTCGATCAGCACCTCCTCTTCGCCGAACAGATCGGAGATGCGCTTGCGCGGCGCCGGTTGCTCATACCGGCGCGGCCGATGCTCGAGCAGGTCGCCGACCCGCACGAGCCCGAGCTTGGCGAGCCGCTTCGCCAGGGTCGGGCCGACGCCCGCGAGCGTCTCGAGCGGGGCTTCGAGCCGCGCGGTCCGGAAGCGGCCGCGCGTCGGCGGCCAGCGCTCAGGCGGGTCCACAGCGGCGAAACCGGGCTGGGGCCGGCTCATGGGGTCGAGTATCGCAGCCGGTCCGGCTAGCGCGGCTGGAACCAGAAGAAGCCGACCGTGCCGGGACCAGCGTGGGTGCCCACCACGGCTCCGAGGCTCGTCACCAGCTTCACCTCGGCCTGGGGCCGAGCCGCGAGCACGATCGCCTGCAGCTGCTCGACCGCCTCCGCCGCCTCCGCGTGCGCGATCCCGATCCCGAGCCGAGAGCCGTCCGTCGTGGCAGCCTCGAACCGCCGGCGGAACTCCTCGAAGGCCTTCGCTCGCCCGCGCACTCTCGTCACGGGAACCACCTCACCGTCCTCGATCGCAAGGATCGGCTTCACATTGAGGAGGTTTCCCATCAGCGCCCGGCCACGACCGATACGGCCGCCCTTCGCCAGGAACTCCAGAGTGTCGACGGTGAAGAGGATGCCGCCGCGCTCGCGGTGGAGTGCGGCGAGGGCGTCGATCTCCTCGTCCGTCGTTCCGCCTGCAAGGAGCTCCTGGATCTCGATCGCGAGCATCCCGATCCCGACCGAGGCAGACTCAGTGTCGATCAGGCGGATCCGGTCGCTGCCGACCTCGGCAGCGGCGAGCGAGGCGCTCTGGAAGGTGCCCGAGAGCTTCGACGAGATGTGCAGCGAGTAGATGCGGTCGTAGCCGGAGAGCGCGTTGTACGTGGACATGAAGTCCTGCGGCGTCGGCTGGGACGTGGTGGGGAGCTCGGGAGCGCTGCGGAGTCGGCGGTAGAAGTCGTGCGGATCGAGCTCGACGTAGTCGCGGAAGCTCTCCTCGCCGAAGCGAACGTAGAGAGGGACGACGCGCATGTTCGGAAACCGGATCTGGGCGTCGGGGAAGTCGGCGGTGGAGTCGAGCACCACCGCGGTGTTCTCGCGGGTGAGATTCACCGGCGCGACTCGCCTGCCGAGCGGACTGCGGCGACGATCTCCTCGAGCTCCTGATCCTTGCGGAGGCAGGCGACGGCACCCGCCGCCACGAGCGCATCGAGCTCACGGGGACTGGCGGACGCGGTCAGGCACACGACGGCGACGTGGGGGCACTCGCGGTTCAGGGCGATCGTCGTCTCGACTCCGTCCATGCCGGGCAGCCGGAAGTCCATCACCGCCACGTGCGGCTTGACGCGCCTGCACGCTCCGACAGCATCGGCTCCGTCCGAGACCGCCCCGACGACCTCGAGACCGTCCTGGAGCTCGAGCAACAGCTCGAGCGCCTGGCGGAAGACGTCGTTGTCCTCCACGAGCAGGACGCGGATCGGCTGCGCGGCGGCCTCCACCCCCGGACCATAAGGGCTACTCGGCAGAGAGCAACAGCGGATAGTGCGGTTGGCCACCCGGCTGGACGTCCGCCTCGACGTTCGGATGCCGCTCGCGCACGCGGCGCAGAAAGTCGTCCAGCTCCGGCTCGTCTTCGCCGGTCAGGAGCGTCAGGAACTCACGGCCGCCGGAGAGAAGCCGGTCCGCGACCGCCGCTGCGACCTCGTCGAAATCAGGTGAGGACGCAACCGCGGTGCCATCGACGAGGCCGAGCCAGTCACCCTTGCGAACTGCCACCCCATCGAGCTCGACGTCGCGCGAGGCGACCGTCACCTCACCCGTGGCCACCTCGTTCAGCGCCTCGAGCATGGCCGTCTCGTTCTCGGCCGCGCTGAGTGAAGGCAGGTAGCGCACGATCGCCGCGAGCCCTGCCGGCACCGAGCGCGAGGGCACGACGCGAACGGGCTTCTCCGCCAGCTCGGCCGCCTGCTCGGCGGACAGGATCACGTTGGAGTTGTTCGGCAGCACAAGCACCTCGGTCGCAGGAGTGGAGTCGATCGCAGCCAGGATGTCGGCGGTCGAAGGATTCATCGTCTGGCCGCCTTCGATCACTCGCGCCGCGCCGTAGCTCTCGAAGAGGCGCCGGTTGCCTGCGCCCGGCACGACCGCGACGACTCCGGTCTCCAGCGTCGGCACGGCGTGCAGCACCGACGTGATCCGCTCCGAGCGCTCCTCGGTCTGCTTGTGCATGTTCGCGATCTCGACGCCCTCGAGCGTGCCGAGCGCCGTCGCCAGGGAGAGCGCCTTGCCCGGGTCGTCCGTGTGGACGTGCACCTTGAGCATGTTCGAGTCGCCAACCACGAGCAGCGAATCGCCGATCGGGTCGAGCTCGGCTTCGAGCGAATCGGCGTCGAGTCCCTCACCCTCGATCAGGAAGACCGTGCAGTACTGGAACTCCGAGAGCTCGCGGTGCACGGCGTCGATGCCGGCCTCGTGGGCGTCGTCCCCGGGGGCGGCCGGCAGCGGCTCGCCGGACAGTGCCGCCGAGACGCCGCGGACGATCTCGAGCAGTCCGGCGCCGCCGGCGTCGACGACGCCCGCTTCGCGCAGAACGGCGAGCTGGTCGGGCGTGCGCGCCAGTGCGTCCTCGCCCCGCTCGATCAGCTTCTTCAAGAGCGCCGCGGGGTCGAGGTCCGCATTGCGCGGGTCTTCGGCCTCTTCGGCGAGCTCCCGGATCACGGACAGCATCGTCCCCTCGACGGGACGGCTCACCGCGCGATACGCAGCGTCGCTCGCGGCCCGGAACGCGCGGCGGACCGTGGCCGCGTCGAGAAGCCCCGCCTCGCCGAGCGCCTCGGCCGCCCCGCGAAGGATCTGCGAGAAGATCACGCCTGAGTTTCCGCGGGCGCCCATCAGCGCGGCGCGCGTGAGCTCTTTGGCAAGCGTCGCACGGTCGCCGGCGGTCGAGGCGTCGAGCACTTTCATGATCGCTCGCGCCGTCTCGGTCAGGTTCGTGCCTGTGTCGCCGTCCGGGACGGGATAGACGTTCAGATCGTCGATCCGGCGCCGGTTGGCCTCGAGCGTCGCGAGCGCGGCCTGCCCGAGTTCCTTCGCGCGCTCGAGCTCGGTCACGCCGACTTCCGCACGTCGTCGATGTGGACCTCGACCGCCGCGACCGTGAGGCCCGTCAGGCGTTCGACCTCGTACGCCACGCGCGAGCGGATCGCCGCCGCGACCTCGGCCAGGTTGAGCCCGTACTCGACCACGACGTGCAGGTCGAGCCGCACACCGTTTTCGGAGCCGGAGACCTCGATTCCCTGGGTCAGCTTGTCGCGCGTCAGACGGCGTTTCAGCGCCCTACCGGTCAACCCCTTGCCGGCCATGGCGACGACGCCGTAGCACTCCGCGGTTGTGTGGCCCACGATCTGCGCGATCGCGTCCGGCCCGATCGTGATCCGGCCCAGCTCCGTGTGCTCCGTGAGGTGTTCCCGCTCCACGCTCCGCGAGCTTAGACGGTGCCGGAAGCCGGGAGGTTACGGTCTAGAGAGCCTTCTGCACTTTGCCCGCCTTGAGACAGCGGGTGCAGACGTAAGCGCGCTTGGCAACGCCGTTCAGGAGGATGCGCACCTTCTGCAGGTTCGGGTTGAAGCGACGCCGCGTCGCCACCATCGAGTGGCTTCGGGTGTTTCCGAACGACGGCTTCTTGCCGCAGGAGGCGCAGACCTTGGACATCGGCCGCCGATGATAGCAGCCAAGTAACAGACTGTTACTTGGCTCAGCGGGAGGCCGCAGCGCGGAGCTGGGCGAAGACGTCGGCCATTTCGAGCCCGGTGCGGGCCGCCTCCGCGCCCTTCTCCAACCGGTCGTCTGCCTGGCCGGCCTCCTCCAGCGTGAGCACGCCGAACGCGACCGGCACGCCCGTCTCGAGCGCCGCGAGCTGGAGCCCCGACGCAGCCTCGCCGGCGACGAAGTCGAAATGCGGCGTGTCGCCACGGATGACGCAGCCGAGGGCGACGATGCACGCATACCGGCGGGTCTTGGCGAGAGCCATCGCGGCGATCGGCAGCTCGAAGGCGCCGGGCACAGGCATGATCGTGATCGCGTCCCGGGCCACGCCGGCGCGCTCCAGCTCCGCGAGAGCACCGTCGAGGAGCCTTGACGTCACGGCGCCGTTGAAGCGGCCGACGACGATTCCGACGGCCCGTCGGCTTCCCTCCGGCTGTCCCTGCAGGACGCCGAATCCATCGGGCACCGAGAACTCGCCCTCCGTGTGCTCCGAGGTAGGCGGTGCTGCCACCGACTCCTCTTCGACGACGGCCTCGTCGGCGGGTGCGGCCTCCCCGGCGTCGGTCTCCGGCGGCGCTGCAAGCTTCGGCGTCTCGGGCCAGCGCTCGGTCACTGGTCCGGCCCGTCGTAGAGCTCGGCCTCGTAGCGCATCCCCTGGTGGTGGAGGGTGTGACCTAGCTTGTCGCGCTTGACGTCCAGGTAGCGCCTGTTTTCCGCATTCGGCTGCACCTCGATCGGCACCTGCTCGACGACCTGGAGGCCGAACCCTTCGATCCCGGTCGCCTTCTTCGGGTTGTTCGTCAGAACGCGGATCGTCGTCAGCCCGAGATCGGCCAGGATCTGGTTGCCGATACCCCAGTCGCGCGCATCGGCCGCGAAGCCGAGCGCAAGGTTCGCCTCGACGGTGTCGAGACCCTGCTCCTGCAGCTCGTAGGCCTTGAGCTTGTTCAGAAGGCCGATCCCGCGACCCTCCTGAGCCATGTAGAGGAGCACGCCACTCTCCTCTGCGCCGATGCGCTGCAGCGCGAGCTCCAGCTGCTCGCCGCAGTCGCACTTGAGCGAGTGGAAGACGTCGCCGGTCAAGCACTCCGAGTGGACCCGCACGAGCACGTTCTGCTCACCGTCGACGTCGCCCTTCACGAGCGCAACGTGATGCTTGCCGGTCAGCGTCTCGCGGAAGGCGACCGACGTGAACTCGCCGTGCACGGTCGGGAGCCGCACCGAGGTGACGCGCTCGACGAGCTTCTCGTGGCGTCGCCGGTACTCGATCAGGTCGGCGACCGTGATCATCTTGAGCCTGTGCGCCTCGCAATAGGGCACGAGGTCTGGCACGCGTGCCATCGTGCCGTCGTCCTTCATGATCTCGCAGACGACCCCCGCCGGGTTCAGCCCCGCGAGCCGCGCCAGGTCTACCGCCGCCTCGGTCTGGCCGGAGCGCTCCAGCACTCCGCCTCGGCGGGCGCGCAACGGGAAGATGTGGCCCGGCTGGACGAGGTCCGACGGCTTCGAGGTCGGGTCGACGGCCACCTGGATCGTCCGGGAGCGGTCCTGCGCGGAGATCCCCGTCGTGACACCTTCGCGGGCCTCGACCGAGACGGTGAAGGCGGTCCGGAACGGCGTCTCGTTCTGGTCGGTCATCTGGCGCAGACCGAGCTCGTCGCAGCGTTCCTCGGTCAGGCACAGGCAGACGAGCCCGCGTGCGTGCGTGACCATGAAGTTGACCGCCTCAGGCGTTGCGAACTGCGCCGCGATCGTCAGGTCGCCCTCGTTCTCGCGGTCCTCGTCGTCCACGACGACCACGAAGCGCCCTTCCCGGATGTCTTCGATCGCTTCCTCGACGGTGGCGAAGGGGGATCGCACTGAGGTAGCCGCGCTCATCTGCCCGGATCGTACCCCGCCGCGTCCGCCGCGAGGCCGGCGCAGGCGCTAGGAAGCGGCGGCGAGGACGACGAACAGAGCGATGGCGATCAGGAAGACGATGAGCGCTGCAATCGCCCATTTCCGCTCCGTCGCCCGGAGGTCGTCCACGCTCGAGTAGTTACCGCTCGCCCAGGCCCAGTCGTTTCCCTTCAGCCC
Source organism: Gaiellaceae bacterium (assembly GCA_035525905.1). Taxonomy (GTDB): domain Bacteria; phylum Actinomycetota; class Thermoleophilia; order Gaiellales; family Gaiellaceae; genus Gaiellasilicea. The sequence goes on from DATLDK010000021.1 coordinate 17,462, forward strand.
GAAGAGGACGAAGGGAACGATCGGAATGAAGTTGAGCACGAAGCCGAGGAGCGCATAGAGCCAGAGCTTGTGCCCGAGCGCCCAGATCCAGCTGAAGAACGCCGCGCCCCAGTTCCAGCGGTCGAGCTGCGGCTTCGACCCAGCGGTCTCTGCGGTGCTCACGAGGAGGCTTTATCCGGGGCCGGCGCGCCCGAAACCAGGCGCTCTGCGTACTTCGCGAGCACGTCGACCTCGATGTTGACGAGCTCGCCGGTTCGGAGCTCGGCCAACGTGGTCGCGGCGAGCGTGTGCGGGATCAACGCCACCTGCACCCGGGCGTGGTCGAGCGCCGCAACGGTGAGCGAGACCCCGTCCACCGAGATCGACCCTTTCTCCACGCAGTAGCGCAGCAGCTCCGCAGGAAGCTCGATGCTCACACGCCGCCCCGACTCTTCCGGCTCGACCGAGCTGACGCGCCCGACACCGTCGACGTGACCCTGCACCTGATGGCCTCCGAGCGGATCGCCGGCACGGAGCGCCGGCTCGACGTTGACACGACCCGCGAACGGCTTCACGCGCCCCAGCGTCTCCGGCACGACGTCGAAGGCCAGCCGGCCCCCGCTGATCTCGACCACGGTCAGGCAGACACCTGCGATCGCGACGGAATCGCCGAGCTCGGCGGCCGTGTCGCACTCGACGATCAGCCGGCCGCCCTCGAACGACACCACGTCCCCCACCTCGCGCACGAGCCCCGTGAACATGCCCGAAGGTTACGGCTCGTGGAGATAGCCCTCCAGGAGTACGTCCTCGCCCACCTGCCTGGTGGTCAGCTGGACGAGCGTGAGCGGGGCGTCGAGCCGGTCGGCCAGGCCGGGACCGGCGCCCGAGAGCGACGGGGCGACGAAGAGCAGCAGCTTGTCGACGAGGCCGCCGCGGAGGAACGCACCAGCCAGGGTCGGACCCCCTTCGAGCAGGAGCGACTGGACGCCCTCGGCCGCAAGAGCGGAGAGCTCCTCCTCCAGCGGACCGCTCAGCAGCTCGAGCTCGGAGCCGTCGGGCAGCGGCCCGGTACCGAACGCGAGCCGCCGCGGTTGCCGCGCGGCTCCGACATCGCGGGCATCGAGCCGCGGGTTCTCCAGCCGGACCGTCCCCATCCCGACCGCGACCGCGTCGGAGGTAGCGCGCAGCTCGTGCACGAGCCTCCGAGAGGCCAGTCCCGAGATCCACCGCGAGCCCGGCACGGTGACCCGGCCGTCGAGCGTAATGGCGGCCTTGTACGTGACGAACGGGCGCCCGCGCGCGACCCAGGTTCGCCACGCCTCGTTCTGGCGGCGCGCTTCGACGCTCTCGGCGAGCTCGGTCTCCACCCCTGCAGCCTGGAGCCGGCCCAGGCCGCCCGCGGCCTCCGGGTTCGGGTCACTCGACCCGGCGACCACGCGCGCGATCCCGGCGGCGAGCACCGCTTCGACGCACGGCGGCGTGGTGCCGTGGTGCGCGCAGGGCTCCATGGTCACGTAAAGCGTCGCCCCCCGCGCCCGCCCGGCCGCGGCCTCGAGGGCCACCACTTCGCCGTGGCGGCCACCGGCTTCGGTCACCCCCTCTCCGACGATCTCGTCCCCCGCGACGACGACCGCTCCGACCGTGGGCTTGGGATACGCCCGGCCGCGCGCGGCCTCTGCGAGGTCGAGCGCCCTCCGCAAGCTCATGCGAGAGCTTGGACCAAGCCGCGGTAGGCCTGGGTCAGGTCCTCGCTCGCGAAGATGCCGCTGCCGACGACGAGCAGGTCCGCGCCGGCGTCGTGCACGCGGACGACGTTCTCCGGCTTGACACCGCCGTCCACCTGCACGAAGCAGTCGACGAGCGCGCGCAGGCGCTCGATGCGGCCATAGGCCTCGTCCATGAACTCCTGGCCGGAGTAACCGGGCACGATCGACATGCACAGACAGAGGTCTGCGCCCCGGTTGGCCGCCTCCGCCGCGACGTCGACCTCCGTACCCGGGTTGAAGGCCACGCCGACGCCGAGGCCGAGCGCGCGAGCCTCCGCGATCGTCGCGGAAACGTCCTCGACCGCCTCGACATGGAAGGTGACGCTGTCGCCACCCGACTCTGCCAGCTCCCGGAAGTGGTGGCTCGGGTTGTCGACCATCAGGTGGCAGTCGATTCGTCCATCGAGCGCGTGGATGATCGGGGCGATCGAGCGCAGCACGACAGGCCCGATCGTCACCGGCGGGACGAAGTGGCCGTCGCCGACGTCGAAGTGGAAGACGCGGACGCCGGCCGTGAGGAGGGTCTCGACCTGCTCCCCGAGCCGCGCGAAGTCCGCCGCGTACAGCGACGGCTCGATCTCGAGGCTCCGCACCCAGTCGCGCCAGGCCATACGGCGATCCTAGGGCGCGACGCGAAGGCGCGCGATGAAGAAACCGCTGGTGCGGTGGACGTGCGGCAGCGTCTGGAGGAACTCCGGCCGCCGCGGATGACGGAACTGCGCCCATTCCTCGATCGCCTCGATCTCGAGCCCGGAAGCGTCGACGACCGCCTCCGACTCGTCGGCGTTGACGGTGCAAACCGAGTAGACGATCGTCCCGCCGGGCCGCATGCGCTCGGCGGCCGCGCGCAGGAGCTCGAGCTGCAGCTCGGGCAATGGGCCCGACCGCCAACGCAGGTCGGGGCGCGCGGCTAGGACGCCCAGACCGGAGCAGGGCGCGTCCACGAGCGCCCGGTCGAACCCGGTGAGCTCGGGAGGCAGGGAGCGGCCGTCGGCACGCATGACGGTGACGTGGTCGGCTCCGAGCCGGCGGACATTCTCCTCGAGCTCGCGCGCCCGGGCCTCGTTCACCTCGGTTGCGACGACCTCGCCGGCCAGCATGCTCGCCTTGCCGCCAGGCGCGGCACAGAGGTCGAGCACCCGCTCTCCCGGTTGGGCCCGCACGCAGAGCCCGGCGAGCTGCGAGCCACGGCTCTGAGGCCAGATCTCGCCGTTTCCCAGCGCTTTCTCGTCGACGCGGCTCACCTCCCAGGCGTTCGGGATGTCGGTTGCGGACCCGTCCGGGGTCTGTCCCCGGATATGTCTGACAACGACGGGGGGTGGCTCGTTCTGCGCTCGCATCAGCGCGAGCGCGTCCTCCTCGCCCAGATCGCGCCGCCAGACGTCCCAGATCCAATCTGGATAGGAGTGCTTCAAAGGACCCTCCGGGAGACCGGCTAGGAGCGGACCGATCCCCTCGGCGAGCCGCCGCAGGACGGCGTTCGCGAACGGGACGGCGCGCTCGAGCCGGGCGGACCGCACGAGCTCCACGGATTCGTTCACCGCCGCGTAGCGCGGCACACCGTCGAGGTACCCGAGCTGGTAGGCACCGAGCCGGAGCGCGGCCAGGACCGCCGGGTCGAGCTTCCGCACCGGCCGCTTCCCGAGCGTCTCGATGGCGTGATCGAGAGTGCGCAGTCGCTGGACGGAGCCGAACGCGAGCTGCCGCGCGAGCGAGCGGTCGCGGTCGTCGAGGGCAGCCGAGGCGGTGCGGAGCGCCCGGTCTGCGTAGGCGCCTTCCTCGGCGACGCGCAGCAGCACCTCGTAGGCCGCCTGTCTGGCGGGAGCGACCTTCAACGGATTCCGCGGACGAACGCCTCGTACTGCATGCGCGTCCCGCCCTCTGGCTGCACCTCGAGCGGGACGAGCTCTCCGTCCCGGAGTTCCGCCTTCCAGATCGTGACCGGCCGGCCGTGGAGCTCGCCGCGCGCGCCGATGTGCGGGGAGAGGGCCCGGATCCGGTTCAGGCTCTCGGCCGGGCGTGAGAGATCGAGTAAGCGGTCGTCCGGCTCGATCTTCGCGGCGTAGGTCGACTCCCCCTCCTGAGGGCGGAACCTGGGCTCGGGCAGCACTTGGTCGAGGAGGTCGACGGCGAGCTCGGCCGAACGCGCGTAGACCGACCCGGCGTCGTCTTCCGGTGTGACGAGAAACCCCTGCTGCGCCGCGATCGGCCCCGCGTCGAGCTCCTTCACGGTCCGGTGGATCGTGACGCCCGTCTCGGACTCGCCGGCCATCAGCGCTCGCTCGACGGGCGCCGCGCCACGCCACCGGGGCAGGAGCGAGGGGTGCACGTTCAGCCAGAGGCCACGGTCGAGCAGGGCTTCCGGGATCAGCAGACCGTAGGCGGCCACGACGACGGTGTCGGCGGGAAGGTCGAGGTCCGCCGTGGGCCGGTCGGGCTGGACGACCGGTATACCGAGGCGGTCCGCAACCGCTTTGGCCGGCGGCGCGGCGAGCTTGCGGCCGCGTCCCGCAGGACGGTCGGGCCGGGTCAGCAGCGCGGCCACGTCGTGCCGTGCGGCGAGCCGCTCGAGCACGTCCGCGCCGAACGGCGCCGTGGCGGCGACGACGAGTCTCACGCCGTGAGGCTAACTAGATGGTGCGGCGCAGCGTCGCGAGCGCCTCGCGGCGAGACTTGTCGTCCGTGCGCTCCAGCATGAGCACGCCGTCCAGGTGGTCGAGCTCGTGCTGGACCACGCGAGCATCCATCTCCTCCAGCTCCAGGCGGAGGGGCTCGCCGCGAAGATCCTGCCCCTCGATCGTGACGGCTGTCGAGCGCTCGACCGGAACCAGCACGCCCTGCAGTGAGAGGCAGCCCTCGTCCGCGACGTCCGTCTCCTCGTCGCGAGACGTGATCTCGGGGTTGGCGATCGCCGTGACGTCTTCATCTCCCGCTGCCTGGAACACGAACAGCCGTTGGAGAACACCGACCTGGGTCGCAGCAAGCCCGACCCCCCGCGCGTCGTGCATGAGATGCGCCATCCGATCCGCCAACCGGAGGAGGTCGCCGTCGAAGCGGTCGACCGGTCGCGCTGTCATCCGCAGGACGGCGTCCGGGTACTGCCTGATCTGAGCGAGGGCGACCCGACGGCGCGCTCGAGCCTGCGCGTCGAGCTGTCGCTCTTCGCCCTCCTCCTGCTCCTCGTCTTCTCCTTCAGGGCGCACGCCACCCTCAGCCGCCATGCGGCGAGTCTAGTCGCATCGAACGGCCCATCCGTCACTCAGGTGAGGGATGGCTCAGAGCGACTGAGGATCGACGTCGACGACCGCGTTCACTCCGGCCTTGCGCATCGCCGGCGACGCGGCGGCAAGCAGTTGACCAGCCCGCTTCGCGAGGGAGCGAGGGCTGTTCGTCTTCGCCACGAGCTGGGCCCGGTACCGGCCGCGCAGCCGTAGCAGGGGCGCCGGGCCGAGCAAGTCGGCCCCTTCGAGCCCCAGACGCAGCTCTTGCAGTAGGCGCTCCGGTGCGGCGGCGTCGGGGCCGGAGGCGACGATCGAGATCAGGTGTCCGAAGGGCGGGTAGCTCAGCTCGCGCCTGCGCGCGAGCTCCTCCGCGAGGAAGCCCGCGACGTCGTGTCGCGCCGCGTAGCGCAGCGCGGTCGCATCCGGCTGGAACGTCTGCACGATCACCTTGCCGGGCGCGTCGCGGCCGCTGCGGCCCGCGAGCTGCGTCACCAGCTGGAACGTCCGTTCCTCGGCCCGGAAGTCGGGCAGCGCGAGCCCCGTGTCCGCATCGATCACCGCCGCCAGCGAGACGCCGGGGAAGTGATGGCCCTTCCCCACCATTTGCGTTCCGATCAGCACCGCCCGGTCGGCGGCGGCAAAACGGTCGAGCGCTTCGCGTAGTGCCCCAGGCTTGGCCGCCGTGTCGGCATCGAGGCGAATCCGCTCGAGCTCCGGGACACGCTTCGCGAGCTCGGACTCGAGCCGTTGCGTACCGGCCCCGATGCGCGCGAGATCGGTCGAGCCGCAGGAGGGGCACGCCTCGGGGCTCGCCTCCGAGTAGCCGCAGTGGTGACAGTGCAGTCGCCCGTCGCCGTGCAGCGTCAGCGAGACGTCGCACAAGCCGCAGCGACGGGAGAGGCCGCAGGCGCGGCAGTGGATCGCCGGAGCGAGCCCGCGACGGTTCAGGAGGAGGATCGCCTTCCCGCCGCGCTCGGAGAGCCCCCCGAGCTCCGCCAGCAGGGGCGCGGAGAGCGGGTAGCCGGCTTCGCGGCGCAGGTCGACGATCCTCACCGAGGGCATCGGTGCGCCCAGCCTCGGGCCAAGCTCCAGGCGCTCGAGCGCCTCCCAGCTCTCCGGTCGCGGCGTCGCGCTCCCGTAGAGGGCGACCGCGCCCTCGAGCGCCGCGCGCTTCGCGGCGACGGTCCTCGCGTCGTAGCGCGGGTCGGACTCCTGCTTGTAGGACGAGTCATGTTCTTCGTCGATGCAGATCAGGCCCAGGTTCGGCACCGGCGCGAACACGGCCGACCGTGCGCCCACGACGATGGCGGCTTCCCCGGAGACGATCCTCTCCCGCTCGTCGCGCCGCTCGGCGTCGGTCAACGCCGAGTGGAGAACGGCAATGCGATCGCCGAAACGGGCCTGGAAGCGCCCCACCGTCTGCGGAGTGAGCGCGATCTCGGGGACCAGCACGATCGCGCCGCGGGCCCGTGCGAGCGCCGCCCCGCAGGCTTGGAGGTAGACCTCTGTCTTACCGCTTCCGGTCGCGCCGGCCAGGAGCAGATGAACGCCGCCGCCGTCCAGCGCCTCGACGATGCGCGCGACGGCGTGCCCTTGCGGCCCGGTGAGCTCGGCGGGCTCGGCCTCCCCTGCCATGCCTGCAGCGGCCGCCCGCCGCTCGCCCCGCCGCGTCCGCAGCTTCGGGGCGACCAGCTCGAGCGCGCGCGCCGGAGTCGAGCCGTAGTAGTCGGCGACCCAGAGGGCGAGGTCGACGAGAGCGGGCGGCAACGCGTAGAGGAGCGACTGGATCGGTGCGGTCTTCACACCCTCCGGCGCCTCCACCCCGGTCTCGACGACGACACCGCGCGCGGCGGAACGTCCGAAGCGGATCGAGACCACCGCTCCTTTGACGACCTCGTCGGGTATCTCGTAGGTGAACGGACGGGCGACGGAGCGCGAGGAGACGAGCGGATACACGGAGGCCAGCACGGCGCCCAGCGTAGAGGGGAGGGCCTGATAGTGCCAGCTTCTGTAAGGTCATCCTTACAACGATTGTCAGGTAACTCGGCTTTCCCCGGAAAGGTTGACCATGCTTAGACTGTTTGGCGTGTTGCCCGTGCTCGCATCCACCCTCGCGCTCGGCCTCAGCGCGGGCTGCGGTGGCTCGGACACGTCCGACGAGGAGTCGGGTACTCCGGCCGAGGCAGTGGCCGAGATCAAGGAGGTCAGGGCCTTGCTCACGAGCGCCGTCGACCAGGTGCGCGAAGGCGATCCAGGGGCCGCCGAAGAGACCGTCGGCGATGCGTACCTGGAGCACTTCGAGCACGTCGAAGGCCCACTCGGAGCCAAGGATCGCGAATTCATGGAGGAGCTCGAGGAGGCAATCTCCACCGAGCTCCGGGCCGACATCAAGGCCGGCAAGAACGCGGACGACATCGAGGCGAAGGTGGACGAGATCGACGCGGACCTGGACCGGGCCGTGGAGCTCCTGCAGGGCTGATGCGCCGCCTGGTCGTCCTCATCGCGCTCGTCAGCGCCTGTGTGGTCACCTCACCTGCACCTGCCGCCCCGTCCGCCGATCAGTTCGCGGACGTGCGGGCGCGCGTCGCCGAGGCCTCGGGGCTCGTCGACGACGCGGTCGCTGCAGCCGAGAGGGGGGATCGCGAGCGCGCCTACGGCCTCGCCCGCACCGCGTATCTGGACCACTTCGAGTTGGCCGAGGTGCCACTGCGGCTGCGCGACCCGAATCTCGTGCTCGACCTCGAGTTCAGCTTCGCGAAGCTCCGCAACGGGATCCGGGATGGAGCGCCGCTGTCCGAGATCCGTTCGAGCGCCGGCGAGATCCGCTCGGGCCTCCTGGACGTCGACCGCACCCTCGCCGACAAGGGCTTCGCGGCTCCGCTGCTGGCCTTCCTGTTCGCCTTCACGATCCTGTTCCGCGAGGGTGTCGAGGTGGTGCTCCTGCTGGCGATCCTCCTCGGCGCGCTGAGCGCCGGCCGCGCCAGCGGCTACCGGAAGCCACTTGCAGGCGGGGTGGTCGCTGCGCTGCTCGCGACCGCGCTCACGTGGGCGCTGGCGACGGTCGTGCTCGAGATCGCACCCGTGCAACGCGAGCTGCTGGAAGGCGTCACGGCCGTCGCCGCCGTACTCGTCCTCTTCACGGTCAGCTTCTGGCTCGTCTCGCGGCTCGACCACAAGCACTGGCTCGAGTTC
>DATLDK010000044.1:0-46094 GCA_035525905.1 Gaiellaceae bacterium
GCTGGCACCGTTCACCTGCGCCGCGAGCATCAAGCACGAGCGAACGGCGGCGCCGTCGACCCGGACCGTGCACGCGCCGCAGACGCCGTGCTCGCAGCCGACATGCGTCCCCCGCAGCCCCAACCGGTGACGCAGGAAGTCTGACAGCAGCAGCCGCGGCTCCACCTCCTCCCGGGAGTGCCGACCGGTGACCTCGACCGAGACGGCGATCACGGGGCCTCCAGGGCATTCCGCCACGCACGGCCCACGGCCCGCTCAACGAGCACGCGCGTCAGCTGCTTCAGGTACGCGGACGAGGCGTGCAGGTTTCCGGGCGGATCGACGGCGGCCGCTGCCTCCTCGCCTGCGGCGCGGGCCGTCGCGGCGTCGATCGCGGCGCCCGTGAGCCCGACGTCGACGACCAACGGCCGATCGGTGACCGAGCCGAGCGCTACCCGGCCCTGCTCGATGCGGCCGTCACGAACGGTGAGGGCACACGCCGCGATACAGAGCCCGTAGTCGCCGCGCCGCTGTGCCAACTCCTCGAACGCGTAGCCCGAGCCGGGTGGCGCGGCAGGCCAAACCGTGTCGACGACGAGCTCGTCCGGCTCGAGCGTCGTCAGGAAGTGGGAGACGAAGAGCGCTTCGGCGGGGATGGTTCGCGGGGCTCTCGTGGACGCCGCGACGACCGATCCACCCAGAACGGTGAGCACGAGCGGAAGCTCCGCAGCGGGATCCGCATGCACGATCGAGCCGCCGACGGTGCCGCGGTTGCGGGTCGCAAAGTGGCCGACGTACGGGAGCGCCTCGGCGAGGAGCGGGAGGCGGTCGCGCACGAGCTGCGAGCCGTCGACCGCCGACTGGCGCGCCAGCGCGCCGATCCGGACGCTGCCGTTCTCCGACCTGAGCGCGTCGAGGTCGGAGATCCCGTTCAGGTCGACGAGGACGGACGGGCGGGCGAGCCGGAGGTTGAGCATCGGGACGAGGCTCTGGCCGCCGGCGAGCAGCTTGGCGTCGGGTCCGAACTGCGCGAGCGCTTCGAGCGCTTCCTCGACGCTCGTCGCCGAAACGTAGTCGAACGGCGGCGGCTTCACGGGAGAAGCTCCCAGACGCGGCTCGGGGTCAGCGGCACCTCGATGTCGTCTCTTCCGATCGCGTCCGCGACTGCGTTGGCGATCGCGACCGGTGTGCTCATGGTGGTTCCTTCGCCGAGCCCCTTCGCGCCGAGCGGCGTGAAGGGCGACGGCGTCTCGCGGTGGCCGATCTTGAGCCGCGGCAGGTCCGGCGCAGTCGGGCAGACGTAGTCCATGAACGTTCCCGTGAGCAGGTTTCCGTCCTCGTCGTAGACGATTTGCTCGAAGAGCGCCGCCCCGGCGCCGTGGGCGAAGCCGCCTCGCACCTGGCCCTCGGCGAGCAGGGGGTTCAGGAGCCGGCCCGCATCGCCCACCGTCGTGTATTCGAGCACGTCGACTGCACCGGTCTCGCCGTCGACCTCGACGACGGCGACGTCCACCACGAAGCCATGCGCTGCCGACGACGCCACACGGTCATCACTATCGGGAGCGGCAAGATTCGGGGCTCCGAAGAACGCCGTCTCGTGGAGCCCCGGTTCGAGCCCGGGGGGCAGAGACTCCGGATGCCAGTGCGCGATGCCTGCGAGCCGACGGAGACTGACCGACTCTTCACCGCACCATGCCTTTCCCTCGTTCAGCTCGATCTCTGTCGGATCACAGTCGAGCCCGGATGCTGCGATGGCTTTCAGCTTGGCGGCGACCTTCAACGCAGCCAGGTGGACTGCCCCCGTCCCGACGCCCGAGAAGCGCGACGAGTAGTTGCCCGAGGCGACCGTCCAGGCGCTGGTGGCGGTGTCGAGCTCCGTCACGACGTCCACGTCTTCGGGCCGCAGCCCGAGCGCGTCCGCCGTCACCTGCGCGCAGACCGTCCCGTGCCCTTGCCCCTGGGGCGTCGTACCGACCCGGACCGTGACGCCCCCGATCGGCGAGATGCTGACCGTTGCGCCCTCCGCGTTACCCGACTTCGGTAGGGCGCCCGTGCGCTCGTCCGTGGTCTGCGCAAGCGTGATGTAGCCCATGTTCGAGATCGACGGCTCGACGACGCAGGCAAGACCGATCCCGATCCGGCGTCCCTGGGCGCGAGCCTCCGCCTGCTCGATCCGCCGCTCGTCGTAACGGGCGAGCTCGAGCGCGTCGTCGAGGCAAGCCTCGTAGTCCCCTGAGTCGTAGAGACCGCCCGAGGGGGTGCGGTAGGGGAACTCGTCCGGGCGGATCAGGTTCCGCCGGCGCAAATCGGCCGGATCGAGGCCGAGCCGCTGCGCGGCGATCGTCATCGTGCGCTCCAGCGCGAAGTACAGCTGGGGGCCGCCGAACCCGCGATTCAACCCCGTCGGACAGCGGTTCGTGAGCACGACGCGGTTCCGGGCGGCGACGGCGGGCACCCGGTAGGCCCCAGACAGCGAGCCGTGCATCCGGTACAGCGTGGCCGGTTCCGGCGCGCGGAGGTACGCGCCCACGTCCTCGAGCGCGTCGTAGCGCAGTGCGAGCAACTCGCCGTCCTGGGTGAACGCGGCCTCGAGCCCGGTCCTGCGCTCGGTCGCGTGCGAGCCGGCGGTGAGATGCTCGATCCGATCCTCGGTCCAGCGAACGGGAACACCGAGGTGGCGCGAAGCCAGCCCGAGCAGGACGATGTAGGTATAGACGGCAGCCTTGACGCCGAAGCTTCCGCCCGAGTCGGGCGGGGTGATCACGCGCAAGCCTGAGCCCGGTAGGCCGAGGGCGCCCGCCGCCACCGAGTGCAGGGTGAACGGTCCCTGAAAGTTCGCCCAGGCCGTGAGCGTTCCCGCGGCTCGGTTCCAGTCGGCGACGACACCGCAGGTCTCGACCGGATTGCACGACCACCGCGGCGTGCGGAAGCGCTCGGAGACGACGAGCGCCGCGCCCGCGAACGCGCTCTCGACGTCCCCGTAGCTGAATGAGCGATCCGAGACGACCTCGCCGGCGTCCGGGTCGGCGACGGCGTCGAGCGGATCCAGATCGAGCTCGATCAACTCGAGCGCGTCTTCGGCGATATAGCGGTCACGGGCGACGACCACTGCGAGCGGCTCACCCGCATAGCGCGCGACTTCGTGCGCCGCGGCCAGGTAGGGCGGCGCGTCGGGAACGCCGACTGCGAACGGGCGCGACAGACGGGCGACATCGGCCCCCGTAAGCACGCCGATCACGCCGGGGAGCGCCAGTGCACGGGCGGGATCGAGCGCGTTGACGCGCGCGTGGGCGAACGGCGAGCGCAGGATGGCCGCATGGCCTGCGTGCGGCACGGGGTCGATGTCGTCCATGTAGCGGCCCTCGCCGCGAAGCAGCGCCTCGTCCTCGAACCGGGCGAGGGGCTGCCCGACCCAGGACGTGCGCTCTCGCGTGACACCCATGGGGTTATCTAACAAGGTCGGACGACGGCATGTGGCCCGCCGCCGCGAGTGCGCCGCACCGGCAAGCCGCGGCCAGAGCGTCCCCGAGCTCGTCCCCCCGAGCAAGCGCGACGAGCAGGCCCGCGGCGAACGCGTCGCCGGCGCCAAAGCCGTCCTCGGCCGCGCTCGTCTCCGGCGTTGCACGCTCCACCTGTCCCGCGCCTACCGCAACCGCGCCGCGAGCACCGAGGGTCACGCACGCCAGGCGGCGGCCGCGCGCAAGCACGCGTGCCGCTGCCTCGGCGGGCTCGCCTGTCAGCCGCCGGGCGGCCTCTTCGTTCGCAAGCACGACTGACGCTTGTGGCGGGATCGAGCTCAAGCGGGCGGCGTCGAGCGCGATCCAGGGGGAGCTCGGCCCGGCGAGCGCCGCAGCAACCGTTGCGGCCGGCAGGTGGCCCGAGACGAGCACGGCGTCGGCTTCGAGCTCAGGCAGGTGCTCCGGCCCGAACCGCGCATTGGCCCCCCGGTCGGCCCGAATCTCGCCGTCCACGACGAGCACCGTGCCGGTGGCTGCTTCGGGGTCGATGGATACTTCCGTGCGCACGCCACGCCGCGCGAGCTCGGCCAGCAAGAGCCTGCCCCCGGGGTCGTCTCCCACGCGGCCCACCACGGTCGCCTCCGCTCCCAGCCCCGCCGCCCAGGTGGCGGCATTCAGCGCCGAGCCCCCCGCCATGGTCGCGATCCGCGCGGCATGACCGTTTCCCGCGGCGCTCACATCGACCATCAGGTCGCCGACCGCGACGAACCGGATCACGCGGCGCGGCGCCGGGCGGCGTCGATCTGGTCCTGGGTCGGCCCGCCCGACGCGAGGGCGCGGAATGCTCCGAGCACGGCCCGCGGGTCGCGCTTGTGGCGTTTGGCGGCCAGCGTGAGCGGCTCGTGGAAGGCGCCGCCGCAGTGGGCGCACGGCATTGCGAGTGCCCCCAGCAGCCTGGCCGCCTCGCCCTGGGGGAACATCCGGAGCAGCTCCACGATCGTCGTCGAGCCCCGGATTTCGTCCGGAGGCGAGACGGTGGCATCGGCACCCCGGGCCGCGCCGATGCCGCGGATCGAAGACTGCGTCAGTGCGCGTGCACCTCCTGCGGAAAGCGCAGCGGTTCGGCGTCCATGCGCACGAGATTGCTCGGCAACTGGTAGCGCGCGTAGGGCAGGACGATCACCTTGGCCTCCGGCCCGTGTCGCTCCATCGCCTCGGCGAAGGCCTCGTCGAGCGACGTCGTCGCGTCCATGCCGATGTCGGCGGCCAGCTCGAGGTTCTCCTCGAGCGTCACGAGCTTCAGGTGCTTGCGGGTCATCACCTCGTAGATCGGTACCCAGATGCAGCCGGCCCACATCTGGATCTCGCGCGCGTGGATGTCCTTCAGCACTCGCTGATAGTTCTCCGGCGTCGGCGGCATGTACGGCTTCATCAGGTCCATCAGGGCGAGGCCGGGGAAATCGCCGATCGCGGTCGACACGCCTGGAGAGGGGCTTGTGTAGATGATCGTGCCACCGTCGCGAAGCACGAAGTCGGCGGACATGCAGCCCCAGCCGGTGTGGAAGAAGAGGTGGTCGGTCGGGGCGAAGACGCCGCAGATCGCGATGTCGGCCTGGGTGTCCGGACGCTCGTAGGTGTACAGCTCGTTGAAGCGCTCGATCGCCCGTCGGTGCGCGAGCGGATGCGAGCCGTAGATGGCTTCGAGCACGCGCCCTCGCGTGTCGAGGATCACGTTCATGGTCACGTCGAGACCGCACATCGTCGCCACTTCGTCGATGTCGGAGCGCATCGGCCCCGCATAGGCGCCGTAGTGCGTCTGCGGCGAAGGGACGAAGGCGCAGTGGTTCGACTCGATCGTCTCGTCGGCGACCACGCCCGGCAGGATCAGCTTCCCGCCGCCGCCGGCGCCCCAATGGTTGGACTGCGCCTGCCCGACCGTCAGCTTGACGTCGCAGCGCGCGACTTCCCGGTGCAGCCAGACGGGTGTGCCGCGCGAGGAGACACCGACGTACTCGTACATCTCCGCGTTGCGTGGCTCGTTCTGGAAGAACTCGATCCCCATCCGCTCCATCCGGGAGAGGTTCTCGCGTCCGATCTTCTGCTCGATGTCCGAGTCGGACATAGGAAAGACCTTGCCGTTCGCGCAGACGACGACCGCCTCGACGCCGGCGGCCTCGACGGCATCGAAAACGGCCGGGAGCAGCTTCGACTGCGGCGTCGGCCGGAATTGGTTGTCAATCACGATTGCAAGCCGCTGCTTGCCGGCGAGGAGCTCGGAGAAGCGTGGCCCCGTGACGGGCGACTCGAGGGCCTCCCGGGCTGCCTGCGTTGCGTCGCCGACGGGCTCCGGCTCTTCGGGGTAGATCGCGGCCAGGACGTTCGCATCGGGAATCTCGAGCTCGAGCTCATCCCGGTTCAGCTTGCTGTCGTCGCCGGACGCGCCGATCGTGAGCGGATCGAGCGATTCGTAGGGGATCCGGTACCTCGCCATTTGCCACCTCGCCTTCTCTTCCTCGCCTGCAGGGCCTTCCGCGAGGCTACTTGCTGCGTGCCCGTGCTTCAACACAAGGCTCATCGGCTGAGACGCTTGATGGGGGCGCCCTGGGTGGGTCGTGAGACACTCGGTTCGTGAACCGCCAGATCACGCTCGCGGCGCGGCCCGAGGGGTTTCCCCAAGCGTCGGACTTCGCCCTCGTCGAGAGCGAGATTCCGACGACGGGACCCGGTGAGGTGCTCGTCCACTCGCAGTGGCTCTCACTGGATCCCTACATGCGCGGCCGCATGAGCGAGGCGCGCTCGTACGCCAAGCCGACCCAGGTCGGGGAGCCGATGACGGGGCAAGTCGTCGGCGAGGTCGTCGAGAGCGGTGATCCACGCTTCGGCGTCGGGGACACCGTCGTCGGCCAGCTCGGCTGGCAGGACTACGCCGTCGCGCGGGCAGGGGCGCTCCGAAAGGTGGATCCTGCGGTCGCACCGCCCCAGACCGCCCTGCACGTGCTCGGCGCGACCGGGCTCACCGCGTACTTCGGCCTCTACGACGTCGGCTTGCCGAAGCCGGGCGACGCGGTCGTCGTGTCGGCAGCCTCCGGAGCGGTCGGTCAGATCGTCGGCCAGCTAGCGAAGATCGCGGGCTGCGGCCCGGTGGTCGGTCTTGCCGGGTCGGCCGAGAAGGTCGCGGACCTCACCGGCCTCTACGGCTACGACGTGGGAATCCATTACAAGCAGGACGACGTCAATGCTCGCCTCAAGGAGGCCTGTCCGAACGGCGTCGACATCTACTTCGACAACGTCGGGGGTGGTCTCTCGGAGACGGTCTTCCGCCGCCTGGCGCTGAATGCCCGCGTGCCCATCTGCGGGCAGATCTCCCAGTACAACCTCAGCGAGCCGGACCTGGTGCCGCGCAGCCTCGGGTTCCTGGTGGTCCTGCGCGCGCGGCTCGAAGGGTTTCTCGTCAGCGATTACGTTCACCGGTTCCCGGAGGGTCTCCAGCGCCTCGGCCGCTGGCTCGCGGAAGGGAAGCTTCGCTATCGCGAGGATGTCACGGAAGGCCTCGAGAACGCCCCGGCTGCGTTCATGGGGATGCTCCGGGGCGAGAACCGCGGCAAGACGCTCGTCAAGATTCGCTAGCCGCCCACGCCTCGGCCAGTGTCGGACGGTAGAAGAGCCAGAGGAGGCCGGCCACGACGACCAGCACGAGCTCGTCGACCGGTCCCGGGATCGGCAGTAGCCCGAACGCCGCGAGCCCCCGTAGCGGCCGAGGGATCCGACCGTCCCGCGCCAGCAACCGCACCGCTCGTAGCAGCCGTCTCACGACACCGGCACCCCGGCACCACGCAGCGCATCCCGCAGCATCAACGCGTTCGCAGGCGCTTGCGCGACCTCGCCCTTCGAGGGGTCCCCGGCGATTTCCTCCGGCTCCAGGCCCTCGAGCCCCGTGGCCGGCATCTGCGAACGGCCGTTGTTGTTGAACATCGCGTAGACCGACTCGCTCTCGCCCGCGAGCTCCCGCAGCGGCTGGACCCACTCCTCGAGCTCCTGTGCGGAGTACAGATAGTCGAAGCGCTCGGCCGCACTGCCGGTTCGCTTGTTCCAGGTCGACGCATTGCGGCCGTGAAACCGCACGTACGCCGTCTCGCTGGTCCGCGCGACGACGGTCGGCACGAGGTTCTTCGCCTCGGTCTTCGGCGCGTCGACGATCACATACGTGAGCCCCAGCGACTCGAGGAACGAGAGCGTCTGGGCCCGATTCTCATCGTCGAGCCAGCTGCGGTGACGGAACTCGACGAGGATCTCGTCACCGGCGAGCTGCGCTGCGGCCCACTCGATGTACTCGAGCGAGGCCGGCTTGAAGACCACGTAGGACGGAAACTGGAGCAGGATCCCACCGAGCTTGCCGCGCTCCCGCAGCGGCTCGAGCGACCGCGCGAAGCGGCGGAAGACCTCGGCCCGAAGCTCCCGCGGCGGCCGGTCGACCCGCCCGCGCGCATCGACCGGCATTGCGTCGCGGAGGTCTTCGGGCAGCGACTCGAGCTTGACCGGATGTCTTGTCATCAGCCCGAAGGCCTTCACGTGCATCGTGAACCCGTCCGGAGTCCGCTCGGCCCAGTTCCCGACCAGCTCTGCGTCCGGAAGCCGGTAGTAGGTCGAGTTCGCCTCGACCGTGTCGAAGCGCTCCGCGTAGTGCCGGATGCGTGCCTCGCCCGAACGGACGCCCGGCGGGTACCAGACCTTCGTCAACGTCTCGTCCGCCCAGGAGCAGGTGCCGACCCGAATCGTCGCGGCCATGCCGGGATGGTAGGGGCTGGGCAAGTTCCCTCGATCGAGGGGTGGGGTTTCGGCCCGCCCCGGCATCTCCATCTGCATGACAAGTGTCGACGACAGAGGCGGGGCCGTGGACGACGTTCGTGCCTGCGGCGGCCGCAGCCGCTAGGCGCGTGCGGCGAAGTGGGCCCGGGCGTGAGCCCGAGCCCACCAGCCGTCCGCAGAGCTAGGTGGCGACCAGCGTGAGCGTGCGGGTGAGTTTCACGCCGCCGCCGCTGAACACGTTCGCCTCGATCTCGACGGTGTACGTCCTGCCCTTGACCGGCCTGAACCCCGACAAGCGGATGCGGGCCGTGGCGTCCCGGCCGAACGGGGCCGTGGGCTGGTCGTCGGCGACGAGCTTGCCCTTGTCGCGCACCTTGACGTTGAAGCCGACGAGCTCACCGGGCTTGGTACCCGCCGCGTAGGCGCGTAGCGCCACGGTCACCGCCGGGCTCGCGACGCCGCCCTTGACCGTCACGAGCGCGTTGCGCGCGTCGACGAGGCGGGCAGCCGCCGTGAACCTCGCGAGAGAGGGCTTGGCCGCGCCGCTCCTCGTGCGCAGTCCGCTCTGCCACTCACTCGTCGCGTGGTCGCGGAACACGAACCAGATGAAGACGTCGGTACGCGTGTCCTTTCTCGCGAGCGCGAGCGCTTGTGCCGCATAGGCCGCCTGCTGTGCGCGCGAAACACCTTTCGGCTCGCCGTCCGACTTCACCTCGTGGCCGTACTCGGTGATCCAGAGGCGGACGTTCTTCCGCTTGAACCAGGTGTCGAGCGACCGCTCGAAGCGCGGGAACGAGGCGAGGGTGACGTTCGGCCAGCGGACCTTCTGGGTCGGCTTCTGGTTGGCCGGAACCGGATACGGATGTTGCGCCCACGCATCGAACTTCAGACGTGGGTTGGCGGCTGCCACGAGCTGGGCGAAGCGGCCCGGAGAGTGCGTTTCCGACTTGCCAGCCAGCGGCTTGTCGCGGCCGGCGGACGAGGTGCTGCCGATGGCGACCTTCGCCAGCGAGTTGCCCGCCTTGATCCCCGCGTAGGCGGCGGCCGCCAGCTTCGCGTAATTCCGCGGAGCCACCGACTTGCCCTGGGCGTCGAACTGGGGGGTGAGGAAGAGCTGCAGGTTCGACTCGTTCCAGATCGAGTAGAAGCGCACGAACGGATAGCCGGAGAAGCGGCCGGAGTACCGGCTGGCGATGGCCCGTGAGAAGGCGGTCAAGTCACTCAGCTTGGTCGGCATGAAGTTGGGCGTCTTACCTCCGTTCGCCCACTTCGGCGTCCCCCAAATCGTGATCAGGACCTCCATGTCGCGCTCCTGCGTGTTGCGCACGAGCTCGTCCAGGTCGTTGAACTTGTAGGCCGGGTCGAACGGGTCGGCGGCGTTCCCGGGGCGCGTGGGGGCGACGTTCGCCCACGTCACGAGCGTGCGCACGATCGTCGCATTCGCGTCGCGCGCCTCGTCGAGCATGGTGGTGCGCTGCTCGTCGTACCTGAAGCTGGGGTCGTCGTGGAAGCCGACGTGCATGCGGGCCGCGGCGCCCGCGAAGCCGGGTGCAATTAGCGCTCCCAACGCTGCGATGGCGAACAGCTGCAGGACTCGTTTCACGGGCAATCTCCTTTTCAAAGGGGGAACGCGGCCACCCTAGCGACCGCGTGTGAGGAGCGTGTTAGTTCGGCCGAACGGCTCTACGCTGCGGTTCTGAGCCCTTCGATCTCCCGTGAGACGGCCAAACGCTGGAGGGCGGCCGCCTCGATCTGGCGGACGCGCTCCCGCGTGATGCCGAGGCGCCGCCCGATCTCCTCCAGTGACTGCGGGTCCTCGAGATCGAGCCCATAGCGCAGGCTCAGCACGGTTCGCTCCCGCTCCGGCAGGGCCTCGAGCGCGCGATGGAGGGTGTCCTCGGTGAGGCTGATCTCCACCTCTTCCTCCACTCCTCCTTCGGCCGCGCCGATGAGGTCGCCGACCGACGCACCGTTTTCGTCCCCGACCGGCTTGTCCAGGCTCGTGACTGCGCGCGCGGCGTGGCGAACCTCACGCAGGTGCTTCGGCGACACCTTCGCGGCCGCGCAGATCTCCTCGTCGGTCGGAGCCCGGCCGAGCTTTACCAGCAGCTCCCGCTCGGCACGGCCGATCTTCTGCTCGCGATCGGCGATGTGCACCGGGATGCGGATCGTGCGCGACTTGTTCGCGACGCCGCGCTGCACGGCCTGGCGGATCCACCATGTCGCGTACGTCGAGAACTTGTAGCCGCGGCGCCAGTCGAACTTCTCCACGGCGCGGATGAGGCCGATCACGCCCTCCTGGATCAGATCGAGCAGGGAGAGCCCGTGACCCTGGTACTTCTTGGCGATCGACACGACCAGGCGGAGGTTCGCATTGATCATGCGGTTCTTTGCCTCGGTGTCACCGAGCTCGATCCGCTTTGCGAGCTCCACTTCCTCGGCGGCGGTCAGGAGCGCGTAGCGGCCCGCCTCGTTGAGGAAGAGCTGCAGTGAGTCCGTGGTCGCGCTCGCGAGGTCGCCGTTGACGTAGCTGGCATCGCTCGTGGCCGCGCGACCGCAGTCGTCAGAGAGGGTGATGCCGCGGTCCTCCAGCTCGGCGTAGAGCGACTCGAGCTCGTCGTCATCGAGGTCGAGATCCTGCACGGCGGCGCTGAAGTCGGACAAGTTGAGGCAACCAGACTCTTCGCCGGCGTCGAGGATCGGACCGAGGTTCTCTCGATTCATCGAGCCCATGTTCCCCACTCGCCCGCGGGTCTAACCACCTGTCTGAAAGGGACATCTTGCTCCGACTCGCGTCCTCTGCGAACTTGACAGAGTCGGCACAAACCGGTCAGCCACCTGTTGGAACCTCGTCCCTAGCGTGGAGAGCGTCGTCGAACAGGAGGTGAGAAATGCGTTCGATCGCGCAGCACGCGGCGGCGCGCAGACGGGTCCTGTGCTTTCTCGGGGTGGTCGCGCTCGTGGTGGCGCCCACTGCCTTGGCCCACTTCGTCTACACGAGTGGGAACTACGTCTCTGGGCCGATCTGCGTGAACGGCGGCTCGGGTATCGCCGAGGACCCGCCGCAGGTGATCGCGGAGGGCTGGACACAGAGCTACGGGCAGGGGTTCTGCCTGACGGCGAAGAACATGCCGGCCTACTCCCTGGCGCTCAGGCGTCAGCTGTACTTCTGGAACGGGTCGGCCTGGTCTGTGTGTGCGAACTCGGGCTGGCAGTACAACGAAAGCCCGACGAGCTACAAGTCGATCTCCCGGCAATGGGCGCAGATGCCCTGCGGGAGCGGCTGGTACAACCACCTGGCCGAAGCCTACGCCTACTACAACGGCCAGTGGCTCGGCGGCGCCCGCTTCGCCGGCAACCACTACTTCTAGGAGGAGGAGATGATGCGACGCGTCCTAACGACGCTGCTGCTGCTCCTGACCGCGCTCGTTCCGGTCGGCATCATCGTCGCCGGTGACAGCACCGATCCGGGACGGCCGGGGTGGGTGGGCTCGGCGGGGGCAGTGGAGAGCGACAAGGTGCCGGCCGAGCTTGCCGTCGCCGGACCGGACGGGAAGCCCGTCGTCTGCGCGAACGGCAAGGAGCTCAAGGTGAAGAAATCGGAGCTGCTCGGCCCGCCGCCGTCGTCGGGCCGGCCGGTCGAGCCACAGCCAGGCGACTTCGTGTGGCGCTGCGGGACGGGGAAGAACCCCCACCTGCACGCTCGGCTCGTCCCCGAATCGCTGGATCCGCTCGATCGAGACGGCGGTTGACCCGTCTCGCACCGCGCGCGGGAGACCGCTCGGCCGGCCTCCCGCGCGGTTACAATCCACCCGTGATCTGGGAGCTCGTCTTCATGCTCGTGATCCTCAAGATCCCCGTCGTCTATCTCTGTGCGGTCGTCTGGTGGGCGGTCAAGGCGGAGCCTCAGCCGCTCGAGGGCGCGGGTGTGGTCGGGGTGCTCGGGCCTGACCCGGGGTGCGACTGGCAAACTCGGCGCGCTCGAGCTCTTCGTCGTGGGCCGGTGCCGCGAGGTGGGCGCCCCGCTCGGAAGCCCGGACGGGTCGCGTACGCCCGCGCGCGGGTCACGACGTGAGCGTCGACGCTCACGCGGAGCCGGTGGGCCGCTGGACGGCGGTCGACACGATGGCGGGGCTACTGGCGACGGTCTCGATCTTCGCGAGCGCAGTCGGGGTCGCCTACCGGCCGGTGCGGCTGATCCCGTTCGCGATCGTCCTGGCCCTCGTGGCCGCGCGCATGTCCGAGCGCCAACGGCGACTCGTTGGCTTGGCGGTGGCGGCCGCCGTCATCTGCTGGACGCTTGGGATGACGATTGCGGTCGTCACCGAAAATCCCCTGTTCTAGGGGCCCGGCGTTGCTACAACACAGGGCGTGAGCGCCCACGACGTCGATGGACTGAACTCCGGCTACGCCAGGCTTCTGCTCGAGGACTATCTCGAGAACCCCGACGCGGTCCCGGCCGAGTGGCGGGCGCTCTTCGAGAGTGGCGACAGTGAGCTCGTCGCCTCCCATCCGGGGCTGCTGCGGCTGCTCGAGACGCTGGACCGCGCCAATGGTCATCCGCCCGTTCCAGCCGAGCCCGTGGCGGCAGCGGAGCCTCCACCTGCAGAGATCGACGACACGCTCCTCGGAGGTGTGGCGGCCGCGATGGCGCTCGTCAAGGCCCATCGGATGCACGGACATCTCTCCGCGCGACTCGATCCGCTTGGTTCGGAGCCGCTCGGAGATCCCGCCCTGGACGAGACGCGGTTGATTCCAGCGCTCACGCCGGAGCTCCAGGCTCGCATCCCGGCCAAGCTGCTCCGCGTGCACGTGCCGGGGGAGACACTGAGAGAAGCGCTTCCTGCCCTGCGCGAGGTCTACTGCGGCACGATCGCCTACGAGATCGAGCACATCTCCGACCACGCGGAGCGCGTGTGGCTCCGGCAGGCGATCGAGTCCGGCCGCTACCGGCAGCCCCTGAGCCTCGAGGAGCGCGTCGAGCTGCTCGACCGCGTCTCGCGGGCCGAAGGCTTCGAGCAGTACCTCCGGCGCGCCTTCCTCGGCCAGAAGCAGTTCTCGCTCGAGGGCCTGGACACGATGATTCCCATGCTCGACGAAGCGATCGAGATCGCCGCGGCGGCCGGTGCCCACGAGGTCGTGGTCGGCATGGCGCACCGCGGGCGCCTGAACGTGCTCGTGCACACCGTCGGCCGTTCCTACGAGTCCATCCTCCGCGAGTTCGAGGGGGAGCGCACGATCGACGCGGTGGTCACGAACGACGAGGGCGGCACCGGGGACGTCAAGTACCACCTGGCCGCCACCGGCACCCGCGCGACGGCGGCCGGCGAAGTGACGGTGACGCTCGCTCCGAACCCCAGCCACCTGGAAGCCGTCGACCCCGTCGTCGAGGGCTGGACGCGAGCTGAGCAGACCGATCGGTCGTTCGGTGCCGGCATCCATGATCCGTCGGTCGCCCTACCGATCCTGATTCACGGCGACGCCTCCTTCGCGGGCCAGGGTGTCGTGGCGGAGACGCTGAACCTGTCCAACCTCGACGGGTACTCGACCGGGGGCACGCTGCACCTGATCGCGAACAACCAGGTGGGCTTCACCACCGATCCGGCCGAAGGCCGCTCCACCCGGTACTCGAGCGACCTCGCCAAGGGGTTCGACATCCCGATCGTCCATGTCAATGCGGACGACCCGGAGGCAGCGATCTCGGCGATTCGGTTGGCCATGGCCTACCGTCAGGAGTTCGGCCATGACATCGTCGTCGACCTGATCGGATACCGCCGCTTCGGCCACAACGAGCAGGACGAGGCGGCCTACACCCAGCCGCTGATGGTCGCGCAGATCGCCGCGCACCCCACAGTGCACGCTCTCTACGCCGCGCAGCTCGTCGAGGAAGGTGTCGTCAGCCCCGAACAGGCCGCCGCCGTCTTCGAGGACGTGCAGGCAGAGCTGCGCGCCGCACACGACCGGCTGAAGGCATCGATCGCCGTGCCCCGTCCGGTCAAGGAGGGCCGCATCCCGGCCGACACCGGCGAGGCCGTCGTCACCGCTGTCCAGGCAGAGCGGCTCGAGCAGCTGAACGAGCAGCTGCTGCAGGTTCCCGAGGGCTTCGAAGGTAACGCGAAGCTGTTGAAACAGCTCGAGCGACGCCGTGAGACGCTCCGCGAGGGCGGCATCGACTGGGGCCAGGCCGAAGCGCTCGCCCTCGGCAGCCTGCTCGTCGAGGGGATTCCGATCCGGCTCTCCGGCCAGGACACCGAGCGCGGCACGTTCTCGCACCGGCACGCGATGTTGCACGATCAGCGCACGGGAGAGACGTACGCGTCGATTCAGCACCTGCCCGATGCGGCGGCCTCGATCGAGATCTACAACTCACCTCTCTCGGAGTATGCGTGCCTCGGCTTCGAGTACGGCTACGCAGTTGCGGCTCCGGACGCGCTCGTCCTCTGGGAGGCCCAGTTCGGCGACTTCGTGAACGGCGCGCAGATCGTCGTCGACCAGTTTCTCGTCGCCGGGCTCTCCAAGTGGGGGCAGACCGCTCGCCTGACCTTGCTGCTGCCGCACGGCTACGAGGGCAACGGCCCCGAGCACTCCAGTGCGAAGCTCGAGCGCTTCTTGCAGCTCGCCGCCCAGGAGAACATCCGAATCGTCAACTGCACCACCGCCGCGCAGCACTTCCATCTGCTCCGGAGGCAGGCTCTCGATGCCACCGCTCGCCCCCTCGTCGTGATGACCCCGAAAGGCCTCTTGCGCCTGAAGCAGGCGGGCTCGACGCTCCGGGACCTCAGCGACGGCCGCTTCGAGTCCGTCCTCGACGATCCGCGAGCCGGCAGCGAGATCGACCGGGATGCCGTGACGCGCCTCGTCCTCTGCTCCGGGAAGGTCTATTACGACATCGACGGGCACGAGGGCCGCGCGACTGCCCCGGCAGTCGCGGTCGCCCGGATCGAGCAGCTGTACCCGTTCCCCGTCGAGCCGGCCGCCGCGCTGACGGCCTCCTACCCGAACCTCAAGGAGTTGCTCTGGGTGCAGGAGGAGCCCCAGAACATGGGCGCATGGCGCTCGCTCCGGCACCGGCTCGAGGCCGCCGCTCCCGAGGGCGTCATAGTCCGGTACGTCGGACGTCCCTGGCGCGCGAGTCCGAGCGAGGGGTATCCGACCGCCCACCGGGTCGAGCAGGACCGGATCGTGCGCGAGGCGCTGGGAGCCGCGTAGACGGGCTAGCGCGGCTTGCGGCGCGCGAGAATCGCCGCCGCGACCTTCGGCCCGTGCGTCCTAGCGGTCTGCACGACCCGCTTGCGCTGTGCTGGTGGCAGCCGGCGCCAAAGCTGGAACGCTCCGAAGGCGATTCCGAGGGGGCCGGTGGGGCGGAAGCGCGGCATCGCGGTATGTTCGCACAACCGGGCCGCCGCGCGGTCAGTTCTTCTTCTCGTGCCCCTTGCCGTCGCCGCCGTGTGTTTTGCCATGATTATCTTCGGGCCACGCATCGGGCTCCCGGCCGGTGGACTCGGGATCGTCGAGCGGCGGCTCGAGCTCCTGGGCGGGATCGGCGACAGCCGGAGCGTCGACCGCCTCCTCGCGTACGTGCTCCTGCTTCGGCTTCTTCTCCTTGCGAGCTTTGCCCTTGTGGTGCTTGCGCTCGGTGTTTTCCGCGGCCCTCTGCACCGGGGCCGACGCGAGCGTTCGGACGGCGGGCTCGGCGGGACGCTCAGGCGCTCGTGGGGCATTCGGCGTTGCTTTCGGCGCAAGCACCCTCGGAGCTGGCTCAGCGAGCGGCCCCTTCACGCGGGCCCGCCGGTGCAAACGGAGTCGCGGATGGGTCGGCTGCGTAGGCGCCACGTGGATGACGCCGCGCGCCGGTGTGGGCCGGGCGGCCGTCTTGCGGTGCGCTGCGGCGGGAGCGGAACGCCTCGATGCCGGCGGGGCCGGCGCGGACGCCTCGATCACGATGTCGCCGCCCGCGACGGGAAGCGCGAATACCCGTGCGGGGGACCTGGGCTCGCCCAGGGTCAGGGAGGGCAGCGCGATTGCCCAGGCTACTCCCGCAGTTGCGAACGCAGCTGTGACCGCGCGCGCGACGATCGGCCTCATGATGTTCCCCCCTCCTGCCGAAAAGACTTCCAAGGGGTTATCGGCACGGAACAAGGAAACTGAAGGGCGACATGCTGGGGAGCTTCAAACTCAAGCTGGTCGGCACGTTCCTGGCACTCTCGGTGCTTCCGCTCGCGGCGGCCTTCTGGGGGTTCACGCAGGTGGCCGAACGGAGCGTGACCACGAGCGCGGACGACCGCCTCGAGGCCGGGCTCAGCGCGGCGCTCGTCGCGTTCGAGGACGAGCGCCGGCGCGTGGGCAGCGCGGCGGAGCGCCTGGGCCGCGACCCGGCGTTCCAGGCGGCGGTCGCCCGGGGCGACAACGCGGCGATCGCCAGGATGCTCCCTGCGTCGCCGTCGCTCCGCGTCGAGATGCCGAAGGGGCCGACGGTCGGCAGGATCCCGGCGCTCGCGGCGGAGACGGACGTCCGGCTCGTCGGCCGCGGCAACCGGTCGGTGACCATCGTCGCCTCGGTCCCCCTGACCCAGGCCCTGACGCGCAGACTGCACGCCCGGTCGGGGCTCACGTCGCCGGACGAGCTCGCCGTCGTCCGATCGGATCATCGGATCGCGGCTTCGTCCGACTCTGCGGTCGCCGGCGTGGCGGACCTGGCGGCTGGGCACGTCGGAACGGAGAAAATCGGGGGTCGCAGCTATCGCGCGGTCGCGGCGCGTCTCGTGCCGGAGACAGGGATCGGCCTCGCCGCACTCACGCCGAGCTCGGGAATCGCCGCCGAGAAGCGCTCCGTGATCGGGCGCCTCCTCTTCGGCCTGCTCGGATCGCTCCTGCTGATCGCGTTCGTGGCCTACCTCGCGGGCCGCTCGATCGTGGGCGGGCTCGGCCCGCTGGTCGCTGCCGCGAACTCGATCGCCGCAGGGCGCCTGCGTGAGCGAGTGCCGGTCCGCGGACGAGACGAGTTCGCGGCGCTCGGCCGCGCGTTCAACGAAATGGCCGAGCAGCTCGAGGCGCGGCTCGAGGATCTCGAGGACGAGCGTCGGCGACTCCGCGAGGCGAACGTCCGCTTCGGCGACGCGCTCGCCTCCGCCCTCGACCCCGATCAGCTCCGTCGCGTGATCGTCGAGTCCGCCGTCGAAGCGACGCATGCAGACGGTGGCGTTGTGATCAGCGAGGACGGCGCCGTGATCGAGACGGGGAGCATCGTCACCGGCTCGGAGCAGCTCGAGTTCGAGCTGACCGCCGGCCGACGTAGTTTCGGTCATCTGCGTCTGCACGGCTCGGAGTTCGACGTCGAGGAGCGGATGACCGCGGCCTCGCTGGCAGGGCAGGCCGTCGTCGCCCTCGAGAACGCGCGCCTGCATCGGGTTGTCGAGCGCCAGGCGCTCATGGACGGCCTCACAGGTCTCGCGAACCGCCGTCAGGCCGACGAGACCCTCGCAACCGAGCTGGTGCGCGCCGAGCGCTCCGGAGCACCGGTCGGGCTGATCCTGGCCGACGTGGACAGCTTCAAAGCCGTCAACGACCGCCACGGACATCCGACCGGCGACATGGTGCTGCGCGATCTCGCAGCAACGCTCCGCGAGACCGTGCGGGAGATCGACACCGCGGCGCGCTGGGGCGGGGAGGAGTTCGCGTTGATCCTTCCCGGTACCGACCTGGAAGGGGCCGCGCAGGTGGCCGAACGACTCCGGGTCGCTCTGGCCGGGCGCGAGATCCTCTCCGTCGTCGGCGAGCCTCTGCACGTGACCGCGAGCTTCGGGGTCGCGGCCTCGACCAGCGCGACGACCCTGACGCAGCTGGTCGGCGCCGCCGACGAGGCCTTGTACCGCGCCAAGCGAGCCGGCAAGGATCGTGTTTACGCGGGCACCGAGCAGGTAACCCGTCAGTAGGGAAACGCTGTCGAGCAGGAGATTTTCTGACCCCTGCGCTACAATCCGGCCCCGACACGATCGTCTTTTGCACCGCCCTGTTCCCGACCTCGGAGGCCCCAATTGCCGGTTGAGACCCCTTCGCTCTTCGCCCGCGTGATCCAGGATCACCTGGAACTGAAGCGCCGCAACGCCGAGCTCGAGCCCGGCATGCCGATTGACGGGTACCGCGTCGAGGATCCGTTCGACAATCACCCGCTGTTCAAGACCGAGGAGCAGGCCCGGCTGGAGGAGACGATGGACGGCGACGAGCCCGCCGTGCAGATGGAGTCCTCGCCGCTCGCCTGGCCGGGGGAAAGCACCGTCGAGGACGTCGCCTCGGACGAGCCCTCCGGAGAAGACACCAGCCTGTGGTCGAAGTCCCGCGACTTCGACTGGGGCGACTAGCTCTCCGAGCGTAAGGCGGTCGCGGCAGCTCGCAGGTCGTCGACGAACAACGCTTCTTCGCGGCGCCGCGCGTCGCGGTCCGGCGCGCGCAGGATCGACGAGGGATGAACCGTCGCCAGCGCGATCGGCGCGAGCGGTGACTCGAGCGGACGTCCGCGGTCGCGCGTGACCCGAACGTCGCGGCCCAGCAGCGCCTGAGCCGCGGTCGCGCCGAGACAGACCAGCACCCGGGGCCTGACGACGGCGAGCTCGGCCTCGACCCAGGGACGGCAAGCGGTGATCTCGCCCCAGTTCGGTTTCTGGTGGATCCGGCGCTTCCCGCGGGGCTCCCACTTGAAATGCTTGACGGCGTTCGTCAAGTAGACGTCGGAGCGCTCGATTCCCGCCGCCGCGAGTGCCTCGTTCAACAGTTGTCCGGCCGGGCCCACGAACGGCCGGCCCGCCACATCCTCACGATCTCCCGGCTGCTCGCCTACGAGCATCATGGGCGACCGCCTGAGGCCCTCGCCGAAGACGGTCTGCGTGCCGCAGCGCCAGAGAGGGCACGCGGTGCAGCCGCGTGCGGCGGCGCGGAGTGTCGCGAGAGTCAGACGCTGGGGGAGGAATGCCGCCGCCGAACCGGTCTCGCTCATGTTCTGCCTCTACCCGGCGCGGACCGTTCACTCGCGCGGGGGATCGAAGCGCACGCTCCGGATGGCGATAGAAACGGCGCCACTTTCATTGGAGGAACAACGTGCTGCGGAAGATCACTTTGCTTGGAATCGTGGCTCTCGTCGCGGTGGGAGCAGGTCAGGCGAACGAGGGCAAGGAGCTGCGGGTCTCCGGCGAGGTCGTGCGCGCCTCGGCGCAGACCCTGTCGGTCGAGAACCTGACCGGGGACGCCGTGCTGACGTGCGCGGTGCCCGCCCGCCTCGCGGAGCAGGTAGCCGGGGTCAAGACCGGGGACAAGGTCCGGATGGTGTGCGTCCGCTACCGGGGTCGCAAGGCCGAGCTCGTCAAGGTCGAGCGGCTCGTCGCCAAGGTGCCGGAGACGAAGCCCGTCGAGAAACAGGAGGCGGCCGGCCTGGTCGCCGAGCTAGGTCCTGGCGCGATCGTCGTCCAGGGCGAGCAGCGCCTCGCCTGCCGCGTCCCCGCCGAGAAGCAGGCGAAGCTCGAGGGGCTGAAAGTCGGCGAGAGGGTGAAGCTGTCCTGCGTCGCCCACGTGCTGGTGGGCCTCGAACGCTATGAAGCCGACAGGCCTGCAGTCCAGGAGGTTCGGCTCTACGGCAAGATCACGACACTGTCGCGCGACCGTGTCACCGTGCTGGGCGAAGCCGGGTCGCTCTCCTGCTTCGTGCCTGCGACGTTTGCGGAGAAACTCGTGCGCTTCGCAGTCGGCGACAGCGTCAAGATGATGTGCCGGGGCTCCGAGCTGACGTACCTCGAGAAGCCCTAGGAAGCGAACTACGCTGCCGGTGCGCCCTCTTCTTCGGGCGCTGCCGGCAGCGTGTCCTCGACGAGCTGGTGCGCGAGGCGTCGAAACGGCCCCGCCTGTGCCATCAGCTCCGACTCGGTGCCGCGTTGAACGATCCGCCCGTGCTCCAGCACGAGGATCTCGTCGGCGCGGCGGACCGTCGCCAGACGATGGGCGATGATGATCGACGTTCGTCCCGCGAGCAGGCGGTCGAAGGCGCGCTCGATCACGATCTCGGTTGGGCGGTCGATGTTCGACGTCGCCTCGTCGAGGATCAGGATCCGCGGGTCGGCCAGCAGCGCCCGAGCAATCGAGATCAGCTGGCGCTCCCCCGCCGACAGACCGGCGCCGCCCTCGCGGACGATGTGGTCGAGTCCGTGCTCGAGACGTGCAGCCACCCGGTCGACGCCCACGGCGGCCGCCGTCTCGCGCACCTCGTCGTCCGAGGCATCCGGCTTTGCGAAGCGGATGTTGTCCGCGATCGTGCCGCTGAACAGAAAAGGGTCCTGCAGCACGACGCCTAGCTGACGTCGGTAGCCGACGAGCTCGACGTCGCGCAAGTCGGTGCCGTCGACGCGAAGGGCGCCCTCGTCCGGGTCGTAGAAGCGGGCGATCAGCTTCGCCAGGGTCGACTTGCCGCCACCGGACTCGCCCACGAGTGCGATGCAGCCGCCGGGCGGCACGGAGATCTCGATCTCGTGCAGCACGGGCTCCTTGCCGTAGGCGAATGTGACCCGCGCGAGCTCGAGCTTGCCGTCGATCCGGCCGAGCGTGCGCGCGTCGGGCTTGTCGGCCACGTCGGTGGCGGCGTCGAGCACCGAGCTGATCTTGTCCATCGCGGCGCTAGCAGCCTGCACCTGGCCATAGAGCTCCGAGAGCTCCTGCAACGGTTGGAAGACGAGCGCCAACAACCCGACCGCGGCGATCAGCGTGCCGATCTCCATCGAGCCGCCGCCGATGAACTGCGCGCCCGCGTAGAGAACGGCACCCATGGCGATCGCTCCGAGCAGCTCGATCGCAGGGAAGAAGAGTGAGTAGATCTTCTGCACGTGGACGTTCGCGAGCCTGTTTTCCTCGTTCAGCCCGTCGAACTCCGCCTGGAACGCCCGTTCCCGGTTGAAGGCCTGGATCACCGCCATGCCGGCGACCGACTCGGCCAGTTGCGCCGTCACGATCGCGATGCGCGTCCGCACGTCGGCTGCCGCGACGTGCGAGACCCTCTGGAACCAGCGGGTGATCACGAGTCCCGGGGGGAGGATGCAGAGTGCGACGAGCCCGAGTCGCCAGTCGAGCAGGAAGAGGCCGCCGACCGCGGCGAGCAACGTCAGCGTGTTGACGACGAGCGTGGTCAAGCCCTGGTTGAGCACGTCCGAGAGCGCATCGACGTCGCTGTTCAGGCGGGAGATGATCCAGCCGGCCTTCTGCTGCGAGAAGTACCGCAGCGACAGCGAAGTGAGATGGGAGAAGAGGTCGCGGCGCAGCTCGAGCACGATTCGCTGGCCGACGCTGGCCAGGCCGAGCCACGTCAACGTCCCGAGCACCCAGGCGGCGGCGTTGACGCAGACGTATGCGAGCACCGCGAGCAGCAGCCGGTGCTCGTCCCCGGCGCGGATGCCGTTGTTGGTCGCATCCTCGACGAGGAGCCAGCCCGTGACGGGTGCGGCCGCGGAGAGGGCCGCGAGCAGCGCGATCAGGGCCATCTGTCCCTTCCGCTCGGCGGCGTAGGGGAGCAAGCGCGAGAGGCCGGTGTGGCGCTTATGCGGCAACGGATTCGTCTCCGAACAGGGCGGCGAAGAGCCCGCCGGCGGCAAGGAGTGCGGCGGGCCGGCCTTCCTCCACGATCCGGCCGCCATCGATCACGACGGCCCGGTCGCAGACGCCGATCGTCGAGAGCCGCTGCGTCGCGACGAGCACCGTGCGCCCCGCCACGGCAGGGCGGAGATTCTCTACGAGCAACCGCTCGGTCTGGGTGTCCACGGCGGACATGGGGTCGTCGAGCACGAGCACGCGCGCGCCTGCGAGCAGCGCCCTGGCGAGTGCGACCCGCTGTCGCTGGCCGCCGGACAGATTGACTCCGCGCTCGCCGATCAGGGTGTCGTAGCCGTCCGGCAGATCGTCGACGAACGCGGAGACTCCGGCCGCGTCGCACGCGGCGAGCACGTCTTCCCAGCTCGCGTTCGGTCTGGCCGACAGCAGGTTCTCGCGCAGGAGGACGGAGAAGAGAACGGGTTTCTGGGTCACGATCGCCACCGCTCGGCGCAGCTCCGCGACGGGCACGTCGCGGGTGTCGACGCCTCCGACGAGGACGCGGCCGCCCGTCGGGTCGTAGAAGCGGGGAAGCAAGTTGAGGAGCGTCGTCTTGCCCGATCCGGTTGGGCCACAGACGGCGACGATCTCGCCCGGCTGGACGCCTAGGTCGATCCCCCGCAGCACCTCGGCTTCCGTTCCGTAGGCGAAGCGGACGTCCTCGAAGCGGACGCGCAGTTGCCCTTGCGGAAGCGTCTTGGGCTCGCTCGGTTCCGAGAGCGGCTCGATTCCGTCCAGCCACGCGAAGCTCCGCCCGGCCGATGCAACTGCCCGCTGGCCGAGATTGATGATCCAGCCGAGCGCCTCCAGGGGCCAGACGAGCTGGAGGAGCAGCGTGATGAAGAGCATGAACTCACCGATCGTCAGCTGGCCTGCGATCACCTCTCGGCCTCCGAAGAGCAGAACGGCGGCGATGCCGAGGGAGGGGAGGAAGAGGAGGCCCGGCAGGAAGTAGGCCTCGACGGAGGCCGCCCGCATCGTCTCGTGGCGCACGGCCTCGGCGCGTCCGAGGAAGCGCGTCCTGACGTCGTCCTCGCGCCCGAAAGCCTGCACCATCTCGATACCGACGACCGCTTCGTCCGTCGCTTCGGCCAGGTGGCCCTTCTTCGCCTGCACCAGCCGGGAGATGGGGAACAGCTTGTGCGCGAAGAACCAGGTGAGCACGGCGATGGGCGGCATCGCGAGCGCCGCGTACAGGGCGAGCCGCGCGTTCACCACCGTCAGCACGATCGCGGCCCCCGTGATCATCATCGCGCTCTGGACGCCCTGGACGACGCCCCAGCCGATGAAGTAGCGAACGGGGTAGATGTCGTTCGTCGCGCGCGAGATCACCTCGCCCGTGGCGTGACGGTCGAAGAAGGCGCGCGGGTAGGTGAGGTACGCGTGGTAGAGCATCCCGCGCAGCCTCGCCTCGACGGCGATCCCGACGCGGGCGGTGGCGAAGCGGCGGGCGAAATTGACCCCGAAGCGCAAGCTCGCCAGGGCGACGATGATCCCGAGATACGGCAGCAAGCGATTGTGGTGCGGGCCGACGATCGCCTCGTCGATCACTTTCTTCGTCAGGACGGGAATGGTGATCGAGAGGCCGGTGAACCCGAGCGCGCACGCGAGCCCGGGCCCGACCAGACGCCGCTGCTCCCACCAGAGCGGGAAGAGCCGGCGCAGAGTCGGCCAGAGGGCTAGGTCAGGTGGATCGACGTGGTTCATCGGCTGTGCGAGCTCCTGCGCGCGGGGCGCCGGTGGGTCGGGCAAGGACTGGTCGCGGAGGCCGGGGCCTGGGACACCGCGGGGTGGCGCCGAAGGCGTCACGGGACCAGCCTGGTGACGATACCAGCCGCTAGTTCACAGCCAGCCGAGCTCGTAATCGCGCACGACGAGCCGGGACGGCGTCAACGCGAGCCTTGAACGCCGTCGCGGCCAAGCGCACCGTCATGACACCAGCCGTGACTTGACAAGACATCATTATGATGTCATAGTGCGGTCATGCAGATGGCACACCATATTCACGCGATCCAGGAGGATCTCGCCGCGGCCGCTTCACTCGCCGCCGACGAGGCCACTGTGGACGCCGGGCGCCGGCTGACGCAGGCGCTCGGGTCGTCGCTCCACCTGCGACTGCTCGACGTCGTCAGCGAGGCGGCGCTTGCCCTGTCCGACTCGGTGCCCGGCCGGATCGAGGTTCGCCTTGCCGGTCGCGATCCCGAGCTCGTGTACATCGAAGAGGAGGCCGAGCCGGAGCCCGCGCAAGCCGGCGGCGACGACTCCTTCTCCGCTCGCATCACCCTGCGCCTGCCTGAAGGGCTGAAGGCGCAGATCGAGGTGGCCGCCAACCTGGAGGGCGCCTCCGTCAACACGTGGATCGTGCGCGCGCTCCAGCGCGGGCTCGAGCCACGTACCCGCTCCGTCCGCACCAGCCGCCGCTTGACCGGCTACGCGGACAGCTAAAGGAGGAAGCATGTCCCGCCTGCACGCAGTTCCCTTCGGTACCGGCGTCTTGCTCGTACCCGATTGGTGCCACCCGACCGGCGACCAGCGCATCGCCGGCGATCAGCGGATCGTGCGCCCGACGCGCCCCAAGGAGTCCCGCCGTGTATGGATTTGACACCCCCGGCACGCCCAGGCTGCGCGTCCGCAATGCCGCCGGCTCGATCTCCGTCGAGGGTGGACAGGCCGACAGGACGACAGTCGAGCTCGAGGCGCTTCGCGACGACGAGGCCACGCGTGAGGCGATCGCGAGCGCGACAGTCGAGTTGAGCGGAAACGAGATCCTGGTCGAGATCGGCACCGGCGGCAAGGGCTTCGGCGTCGGCCCGGCCTGGATCTCCTTCGGCCGGACGCCGCAGGTCGCGATCAAGATCCGCTGCCCCGAAGGCACGGACCTGGACTGCACCACCGCGTCTGCCGAAGTCTCCGGCACCGGGCAGCTGGGCAAGGTCGAGGTGAAGACCGCCTCGGGCGACGTCAGCGTCGACACCGTCACCGGTCTGCGTGTGCAGACCGCGAGCGGCGATGTCCGGGGTGGCACGGTCGCAGGGGAAGCGCGGCTGCAGACGGTCTCGGGCGACGTGCGCCTCGGCACCGTCACGGGCCCCGTCTCGACGACCCTCGTCTCGGGTGACTTCGCCATCGACGAGGCGCACACCGACCTCTCGGCCAAGACGGTCTCGGGCGACCAGCGCATCGGTGCGGTCCGGGAGGGCGAGATCAAGCTCCAGTCGGTCTCGGGCGACGTACGTGTCGGCATCCGCCGCGGCACGCGCCTTCACATCGACGCCAACTCGACGAGCGGCGACGTCAGCTCCGACCTGGAGGTCAAGGACTCGGTGTCGACGGCGACGAGCGGGCCGGAGGCGCGGCTGCACGCGAAGACCGTCAGCGGCGACGTCGAGATCACCCGGGCCGCCTAGTCCTGTGAGGCGTCCCGGGGGCCTCTGGCTCCACCACGACTTCCGAGCCCTCTGGGGCGCGGAGACGATCAGCCAGTTCGGCTCTCAGGTCACGCTCCTGGCGCTGCCGCTCGTCGCGATCCTCAGCCTGCGCGAGACCACGTTCAAGGTCGCGCTGCTGACGAGCGTCGAGTTCCTCCCGTTTCTCCTCTTCACGCTCCCCGCTGGAGTCTGGGTCGACCGCCTGCGCCGGCGCCCGATCCTCGTGCTCGGCAACCTCGGCCGGGCGGTCGCGCTCGCGACGGTTCCGCTCGCCCACTGGCTCGGCCTTCTGACGATCTGGCAGCTCTACGCCGTCGGCTTCGTTACCGGGGTGTGCACGGTGTTCTTCGACGTCGCTTATCAGTCCTACCTACCCTCGTTGGTCGGGCGAGTTCAGATCGTCGAGGGCAACGCGAAACTGGAGACGAGCCGCTCGGCGGCGAACGTCGCGGGACCAGGGCTGGCCGGTCTGCTCGTCTCGGCGCTGACTGCTCCCGTCGCGATCATCGTCGATGCCGCCAGCTTCCTCGTGTCCGCATTCTTGCTCGGCCGCATCCGGCAGGAGGAGGAAGTCCCGGCGCGCGAGACGCGTGCGACCCTGCGCGTCGAGCTGCTCGAAGGGTTGCGATACGTCCTCGGGCATACCTATCAACGGGGCATGGTCCTCGCGGTCGCGATCTCGAACTTCTTCAGCCAGCTGGTCTTTTCGATCCTCCTCGTCTATGCGGTACGAGACCTAGATCTCTCGGCGGCGACGATCGGCGTAACGCTTGCGCTCGGAAACGCCGGCACACTGGTGGCGGCGCTGACCGCGCGGCGCATCAGCGACCGCCTCGGCGTCGGGAGGACGATCGTGCTGGCGTCGATTCTCTTCTCGCCCGGGGAGCTCTTGATTGCGGCCGCCCCGAAGAACCTCGCAGTCCCCTTCCTGGTCGCGAGCGGCTGGGTGCTGGGTTTCGCAATCATCCTCTTCAACGTCACCGCAATCAGCCTGATCCAGGCGATAACCCCGGATCGAATGCTCGGCCGGGCGAATGCGTCCCGCCGGTTCGTCGTGTGGGGAGTGATTCCGGTCGGCGGGCTCGTCGGTGGGGCGCTCGCGTCGACGATCGGATTGCGTGAAACGATCTTCGTCGGTGCCATCGGCGGGGGCCTGGCGGTGATTCCGATCCTGCTGTCGCCGATTCGCTCGGTGGGAAAGATGTCAGAGCTCGAAGATCAGTCGCCGCCGATGGCCTCGGCGAGCAGCGCGCCGGCATAGCACTGCCAGGCAAGATCCGGCTGCGCGCGTAGCCGCGCGAGCGCCGATGCGACCGAGGCCAACCCCTCGGACTCGGTCGCGAGCTCGTTCAGGGCAGCTTCCAGCTGCTCGCGCGCGTTCGGGTCGTCGAGGTCGGCCGCGATCGCCATGACCGCGCGGCCATCGACCTCGAGCTCGCGCCGCGGGTCGCCCCCAGCAGCGAGCAGGAGCGCGGCTCGGCGCAGCGAGGCCCTCAGCTCCTCCGGATCGTGCTCGAGCCCCTGGCCCGCAAGCCACGCGAGGTTGAACAGCATTCCGTCCCCACCCCGCGTCTCGAGGAGCTCGAGGACGTCTCGCATCAGGCGACGACGCCGGCGCGCGAGCGCCCGAACCAATCCGAGTAGCCTCCCTCGAACGCGCGTGCCTCGCCGCCCTCGACCTCGACGATCCGGTCGACGATGCGGTCGAGGAAGTAGCGGTCGTGGGAGATCACGCAGACGGTGCCTGGGAACTCCTCGAGAGCAGCCTCGAGCGCCTCGACCGAGTCGATGTCGAGATGGTTCGTGGGCTCGTCGAGCACGAGCAGGTTGGGCTGGGCGAGCATCAGCAGGAGTAGCTGCAGACGCGTACGCTCGCCGCCAGAGAGCAGCTTGTTCGGGCGGCGCACCTGCTCGTAGGGAAAGAGGAACTTCATCAACAGCGAGACGGCCTCGCCCTCGGCGCAGCGATGGGCAAGGCGGACCGTCTCGAGGGGGCTCGACTCGGGGTCGAGCGTCTCCTGGTCCTGGGCGAGGTACCCGATCCGGATCGACGGGCCGACCCAAATCTCGCCCTCGGTGGGGGTGAGCTCGCCGACCACGGTCTTCAGCAACACGCTCTTCCCTGCTCCGTTCGCGCCGACGAAGCCGACCCGTTCGCCGTGGACGACGGTCAGGTCGACCTCGGCCAGGACGACGTCGTCGCCGAACTGCATCCCCACCTGTCTGAGCTCGAAGACGCGCTGCCCGCCGCGCACGTGGGGGTGGAGGCGCAGCGCGATCTTGCGGCGCTCGAGCACGGGGCGCTCGACCTTCTCCATCCGGTCGATCTGTCGCTGCTTGTTTCGGGCCTGCTTGATGTGGCGCTCGTCCACGACGCGGTGGGCCCAGTCCTTGAACCGGCGGATGGCGGCCTCGAGCCGCTCGATCTCCTTCTGCTGAGTGACGTACTGCTGCTGCTGGCGCTGCAGCTCCAGCTCGCGCGCCAGGGTGTAGGCGGAGTAGTTCCCTGGCCACATGCGGATCCGGCCGCGGTCGAGCTCCGCGATCTGGCTGACGGTCTCGTCGAGCAGGTAGCGGTCGTGCGAGACCGCCACGGCCGCCCCGTCGAAGGCGGCGAGGAGGCGCTCGAGAAGCGAGCGGCCGACCGCGTCCAGATGGGCCTCCGGCTCGTCGAGGAGCAGCACCTCGGGGTCCTGGGCAAGACACGCCGCGAGCGCGATCAGCTTCCGCTGGCCGCCCGAAAGGGCGCTCGTCGGGAGCGTGAGGTCGGCTTCCTGCAGGCCGACATCGAGCAGCATGGCCCGCGCTCGTCCGTC
Organism: Gaiellaceae bacterium; assembly: GCA_035525905.1. Lineage (GTDB taxonomy): Bacteria > Actinomycetota > Thermoleophilia > Gaiellales > Gaiellaceae > Gaiellasilicea. Next base: position 28,105 of record DATLDK010000044.1, read on the forward strand.
GATGCTCGGACCGCCGGCCGCTTCCCAGCGCTCGACGAGCTCTTCTTGGCGGTGAAGCACGCGAGCCATCTTGTCCAGGTCGGCCGCAAGCTCAGGCGATGCCAGCTGCTCCGCGAGGCGGTGCAGCTCGCGGTCGAGCTCGTCCAGATCCGGACGTGCGGCCCGAACCGTCTCGAGAGCGGTCCGGTCGTCCCCGAGCGGGTGCTGTGGCAGGAACGAGACGACGATGCCCCGGCGGCGGACGGCGGTGCCCGCGTCCGGCTCCTCCAACCCTGCGATCAGGCGCAGCATCGTGGACTTGCCGGAGCCGTTCGCGCCGATCACCCCGACACGCGCCCTCGGCTCGATCGCGAACTCGAGCCCGTCGAGCACGGTTCGGCTGCCGAACGACTTGCGAACGGCGTTCAGGCTGACGAGAGCCATCTAGCCGCCGCGAACGACCGACAGCACGTACTCGTCCTTGCCTTCGCGGAGCGCGTCGGCAAGCCGTGAGTCGCCGGAGATCCCCGTACGGGCGGCGAGCAGCTCGTAGAGCCGCTCATCGGTCAGCCCGGCGGCGCGGCCGGCGCGCACGAGCCGCTCGATCACGGGCAGAGGCTTTCCGTCCGGGGCGAACTGCCAGGCGGGATAGAGGAAGTCCTGGCCGCCCGGCCTGCGCACGCCGAGCAGCTCGCCTGCGCGGCGCATCGCGTCGAGCCGCTGCGTGCCGACGCCGAGCCGGGTCGAGAGCCACGAGCCCGACAGTGATTCCTGTGCCAGAGCGACGTCCACGCCGCCAATCATGCCCGTGCGAACCGGACTATGCTGGGCCGCGTGCCGGGAATCGGTCACTGGGAGCTGATCCTGCTCGGGGTGGTGCTGCTGCTGCTGTTCGGCTCGAAGCAGGTGCCGCAGATCGCCCGCTCGCTCGGGCGCGGGATGCGCGAGTTCAAGCAGACGGTGGGGATGGCGGATCCCCGCGACGACGTACGCCGCGCGCTTGATGCACCAGAGGACGAGACGCGGGTCGCGAGTGACCGCGACCCGCGTCAGCCCAAGGGTTAGGGAACCGCGACGTAGTCGTCGAGGAACGCCCGCGCCGACGGGGTGTCGGTGCGGTAGCCGTACGTTGCACCGGTACAGGTGTCGACGTCGCCGAACGACTGGATCGCGAGGACGACGTTCGAGTCGCCGTGCAAGATCGGTCCGCCCGAGTCGCCGCTGCACGATCCGCTGCGGCCGCTGCCGTTGACCCCCGAGATCTTCAGGCCGTAGTCGCGGACGATGCTCGAGTTGAGGTTCTTGATCCGGGCCGTGCCCAGCGTGCGCTCGCCGGTCCGAACCGGCGGGTCGACCGACTGAAGGCCATAGCCGACGATGGAGACGGCCAGCTCGTGACCTCTGGCCCGACCGAGGTTCTCGAGGTAGCCGGCGCCTGGCAGCGCGCCATACGCCGCCATCTGGATCGGCCGGTCGAGCAGGACGACCCCGAGATCGCCCGTGTTGGGCAGAGTGCGGTCCGGATTGAAGTCCGGGTGGGTGACGGGCATGCCGATCGCCGCCGGCGGCTTGCTCGGATTCCACTGCGGGTCGAACCAGACGAACGCCGCGGCCGAGTGGTACGTGCAGTGCCCGGCGGTCACGATCACCGTCGGCGACACGAGCGTTCCGGAGCAAAACGCGCCGGGCCTGCCCGTGGCGGCGTCGATGAACCCGATCGCCGCGACGTATGGATGCCGGGCCCCATCCGGCTCCCCGTTGACGATCGCCTGTGCGCTACCGGCCGCAAGCAACGCGGCAAGCGCTGCAAGTAGAAGCTTCCGCAAGATGATGCCCTCCCCTGGATTGTGTGCCCTGACAAAGCGTAGGTGCTTTGCAGCAGAACGCGTCACTCCATCGGGGGAACTTCCTAAAGGGTTCACGTGACCGGGCCCCGGTGTCGACCCACGCAGCTTCAGGAGTCTTGCGCGTCAGAAATCCGCTCCGCAGATTTCTGACGCGCGGCAGTGGAGCGTGCCGGGATCGAACCGGCGACCTCCGCCTTGCAAAGGCGGCGCTCTCCCAGCTGAGCTAACGCCCCGATCGGGGCTCAGTGTAGGGCTTCGTCGGGTGCGGGGCCGCTGCGGAGGCCCCTTTCCTGGAGGGCGCGTAGACCGGCGCTGAAGGTCTGCGGCTCTGCCACGCGCTTGCGCGGGCCGTGCTCGAGCCGCCGGATGCGAGCCTCGAGCGCCTCCAGCTCGGCTATCGCCGGAGATTCCTTCGCCGCGACCGCCCGCTCGCGGGCCGAGAGCGCCGCCTCCTGCTCGGAGAGCGCGTCGCTTCTCGCCGCCAGCTCGGCATGCGTACGAGCGAATGCTTGCTCCGCCGCGCGAAGCTCTTCCCGCTTGGCGTCCAGCGCTGCGAGCTCGTCCGCCGTCGCGGCCGCGTCGACGAGAGCTTGTTTCGAGACGGCGGTCTCCTCTTCGCGAGCCGTCGTGGCGGCTTCACGCAGAGTCAGCTGCTGCTCGCGTGCGTCGAGCGCGGCGGCGCCCGCCTTCAGCTCCTGCCGCTGGGTCTCGAGCTCGGCCTGCTGCTGCGCGAGTGCGCTTTCGCGGGCGTCGAGCTTCGCCTCGAGCGTGTCGACCTTTCTCGCCCGGGTGTCGAGCTTCTTCTCGGCCGCGGCGAGTTTCTTCTCCGCGGCGGCGAGCTTCTTCTGGGCCGTCGCGAGCGCCTTGACCGCTGCGCCGTCCTGCGCAGGCGCGACCGCTCGTGCCGGAACAGCAGCCTCTCCCGTGCCGGCCTGTCGGGCCGAGAGTGCCTGCTCGCGCCCATCGAGGTCTGCCGCGCGCGCCTCGAGCTCGGCTCGGTGCGCTTCGAGAGCGACGCGCGCTTCCTTTGCCTCGGCCAGCCGCAGGCGAGCGGACTCGAGCCGCGCGCCCCGTGCCTCCGCCGCTTCCAGCTTCTGCTCGCGTTTCTCCACGCGTGCGAGCGCGGCTCCCAGCTCCTTCTCCCGCTGGTGCACCGCGGCCACGCGCTCGGCGAGCGTGCGCTTCAGCGTCGCGAGCTCGGCGGCCGCCTCGTCCCGCTGCCGGCGCAGCGCCTCGCGCTCCGACTCGACGTCGGACGGCTGGTTGTTGCGATCGAGCAAGCCCTTCAGGCCCATGGTGGGCCCGATGGTACGTCAGTTACGCCGCGCGCTCCAGGCGTTCTTCCTGGCGAGCCCGGCGGACGATCTCGTCGCGCTCGCCGAAGCGGATGCGCGCGCGCTCGGCGCGGTGCTCGTCCCAGAGTGCGACCAGCTGCTCGTCGATCTGCTTGATCTCGTCGACGACCGCCTGCTCCCGTCCGTGGGAAAGGCTGTGCCACAGCTCCCCGCGAACTTCACTCAGGCGCTCGATCTCGGCGTGAATCTCAGGGATCGTCTTCATGCCTCCATAAACGCGCCGGCCGGCGCCCTGATTCCAGCTGCACCCGGGCTGAACCGAATCGCAACATTCGGCGTTGCTTTCGCGCGCGAACAGTCGTACGCTCGGTCCGACTGGGGCCCGATCGAGGGAGGAGAGAAGGTTGTTGAAGAAGATGCTCATCGCGGTTGTGGCCGCGCTCGCACTGGCCGTGCCGGCCGCGACAGCGGCACCGACCGTTCTGACTGGGGAGCTCGGGGGTGCGCCGTACCGGATCGTCGTGCCGGAGAAGTGGAACGGCACCCTAGTCGTGCACGCGCACGGCTATCGCGATGCCGCAGACCATCCCGGGGAGGTCGCGGATCGCAGCGCGCCTGCGTCGCCGGACCCGGCGCTGGAGCCGTCCCTGCTCGCGCAGGGCTACGCGATCGCCGGCTCCGCATACAAGTCGAACGGCTGGGCTGTGCAGGACGGGATCACCGACACGAAAGCGCTCGTCTCCTACTTCCGGGAGGCAGTAGGAAAGCCCAACCGCACCCTGCTCTGGGGGTTCTCGATGGGCTCGCTCGTGACGCTGTCGCTGGCGGAGCAGACGGCCGGCCATTTCGACGGTTACCTCGCCGCCTGCTCGGTCGGGGCGGGGGCGACCCGGGCCTGGGATGGTGCGCTCGTTACGTCGGCCGCTTACAACGCCGCCTTCGGCTGGCCGGCGAGCTGGGGGAGCATCGGCGACGTGCGCGACGACCTGGACTTCGACACCGAAGCCCTCCCGAAGCTGTTCGGCGAGGTGCTCAACCCGCTCAACTTCGGCAAGTTCGAGTTCATCCGGCTGGTGACCGGCGCTGCACCTTTGGCGTTCCCGGCGCCTTCCTACCCGAGCTGGATCCTCACGAACATGTACTTCGCCACCGAGGCGCGTGCCGAGCTCGAGCGTCGCGCTGGAGGGCCGGTCGTGCAGAACCTGACGCACGTCTACTCACTCTCGGCGGCGGACAAGGGGTATCTCGCCACCCTCGGGGTCAATGCCGACGCCTTGCTGGCGACGATGAATGCGGGCAGGAACATCTCGGCGCCGCCGTCATCCCGGAACTACGTCGAGCACTGGGCCGACTACTCGGGGAAGATCAAGAAGCCGTTGCTGACGTTGCATACGCGGACCGACACGCTGGTGCCGGTCTCCCATGAATCGGCGTACGCGGCAACCGTGGCCGCAGCCGGCCGCAGCGACCTGCTGGCGCAGACGTTCACCAGCGGCATCGGGCACTGCGCCTTCACCGGCGGGCAGCTGCTGACCGCCCTCGGGGCACTCGACAGCTGGGTCGCGACGGGCAACAGGCCTGGTAGCGCGGCCTTCCCGGGTGCGCTCGGCTTTTTGCCGGGCTTCCTGGCGCCGGCCTGGCCACAGCAGTAATCGACCGTAGATCGGATCGCCGGGCTCACTCGTAGCCGAGCTCGGCGATCCGGTCCTCTTCGAAGCCGAAGTAATGCGCGAGCTCGTGCAGCACGGTGATGCGGATCTGGTCCTCGAGCGCGGCCGGGTCGAGGAAGTCCTCCTCGAGTGGTTTGCGATAGATCGCGATCTTCGCGGGCATGTACTCGGGCGCGTCGAAGAGGCCGTAGAGGTCTGGCTCCTCCGCGTTCTCGCTCTCGACGACAATTGCGACGTTGTCCAGGGCGCTCGCGAGGTGCGGCGGGAGCGAGTCGAGCGCCGCGCGCACGTGCTCGTCGAAGGTCATCAGTGCGTGGGTCGAAGTGGCTGGCGCTGCTGGACGAGCTTGACGGCGAGGAAGCCGAAGACGAATCCGCCGATATGGGCGAAGAAGGCCACGCCGCCGCCCGCTTCCGGGTGCGCGATCGAAGCGCTGCCGTCGAGGAGCTGGAAGCCGAACCAGATCCCGAGGAAGAGCACCGCCGGCACCTCCCGGAGGATGAAGAAGATGATCGTGAGCACCTTTGCTCGCGGCAGCAGCAGCAGGTAGGCGCCGAGTACCGCCGAGACGGCGCCGCTTGCGCCAAGGTTCGGGATCATCGCGTCGGCATCGCTGCCGTAGCCGAGCGTGACGATCGTCTGGGCAGCGGTCGCCGCGAGACCGCCGACCACGTAGAACCCGAGGTAGCGGAGCCGGCCGAGGGCGTCCTCGACGTTGTTGCCGAAGATCCAGAGAAAGAGCATGTTCCCGAGCAGGTGCGACCAGCTGCCGTGCATGAACATGGAGGTGATCGCGGTCACCTCCCAGTCCTGGCCGACGGTCGGACACGTGTTGACCACCTCGCACGGTTGGTACGCGAGCTCGGTGACCGATTCGTCGAGGTCGGGGAGCTGGTACAGCACCCACACGAGGACGTTCGCGACGATCAGCCCGACGGTGACGATCGGGAACGACCGCGTCGGCACGTTGTCGCGCAACGGCAGCACGTCGCGATGCTACTAACCGATGAGCGGGCCGAGGAGGCTTCGTCCGCTACGAGCGTAGCTTCGGGAGCTTCAGCCGCGGAGTTCCCGCGGCTCCGCGCGCGCTACAGTCAGCTCGTGAGCGCGTTCCCGGACGGGTTGAACGAGCAGGTGGGATACGAGTTCGCGGCCTCGCAGCAGTACGTGGCGATCGCCGTCCACTACGACGGGCAAACGCTGCCGCGGCTCGCCGCACACTTCTACCGGCAGGCGGTGGAGGAGCGGAACCATGCCCTGATGATCGTGCAGTACCTACTCGACGCAGACGAGGCGGTGACGATCCCGGGCGTCGAGGCGCCAAAGACCGGGTTCGCGGGCGTGGTCGAGCCCGTGCGGCTCGCGCTGGAGCAGGAGCGGCGCGTGACCGACCAGATCTCGGCCCTCGTGCAGCTGGCTCGAACCGAAGGTGATCTCGTCGGCGAGCAGTTCCTGCACTGGTTCCTGCAGGAGCAGCGCGAGGAGGTCTCCTCGATGGCTGCCCTTCTTACCGTCGTGGAGCGCTCGCAGGACAACGTGATGCTGATCGAGGACTACCTCGCGCGTGAGACGATCGGAGACGCCGGTGCCGAGGCCGGCGCGCCGCCGGCTGCCGGCGGAGCGCTCTAGCTAGGCGGGCATCGGGATGGCGGCGCGCACCGCTTCCGCGACCGCTTCCAGATCCACTGCCGCGCCCGTGACGTCCTTGAGCAGCTCGTCGGCGGTCGGCTTCTGCCCGAGCGCCCAGAGATCTGTCAGGAGATGGCCTGCCTCGCGGCGCTTGAACCAGCCGCTGCCGAACTCCTCCCGCATGAAGCTCGTCATCTGCGCCGAGAACGCCCACGCCCGCAGGTACGCGGTCACGTAGTAGCTCGAGTCGATGTCGGAGAGATAGTCCGTCGGGCTCGGCTCCACCTTGAGGGCATCACCGAGCAGTTCGACGTAGCGGCTGCGCATCTGCGTGGGATCGCTGGCGGCGTGGAACTCGAGCTCGTAGAGCAGCTTGGCGCAGTAGCGGCGGACGTAGAAGAGCAGCTGCACGGCCCCTTCGGCCGCGTACGACTCTGGTCGCGGGAAGTCGAGCATGCCGACGAGCCACGCGCGGTCGTCGATCAGATGGTCGAAGAGCATCGCCCAGCCTTCGGTGACGGCGTTGTCCCCGAGCCGCTTCTCCTCCATCTTCAAGTTCGGATCGGTAAAGGCGAAGTGCTCCGTATGGCCGGCCTCGTGGAAGAGCGCGTACCAGTCGTCCGGCCCGCCCTGCGGCTGGATCACGAGCATCACCTTTCCCGGAATCTCGATCGGCGCGCAGAACGCCCGCGGGCTCTTCGTGGGGCGCTCCTCGACGTCGAGGTGCACGTTCTCCTGGGCGTCGAGATCGATCCCGAGGTTTGCGAGCGTGCCGCGGAGCGCCGGCAGCATCCGATCCGCCGGAAACGCCTTGTCCCAGCTCGAGCCGCGGAAGAAGCGGCGGACGTCGTAGCGCTCGGCTTCGGCGAGGCCGACGCCGACGCGATCGCGCAGCACGCGGTCCATCGACTCCTCGTAGAGCCGCTCGGTCGAGTCGAGGAACGCGCGGCACTGTGCCGCCAGCCCTTCGAGGTCGTACTCGAAGCGGTCTCGGTAGAGGTGAAAGTAGGTGGGGGAGCCCAGCTCGGGCACCGCGCGCTGCGTCGCGTGGACCGCGTCGAGGTAGAGCGGGTTCAGGTGCTCCTCCGTCAGCTCGTTGCGGACCTGCTCGAGCCGTGCGCGCGTGTCGCGATCGGCGGTGTTGGCGATCGTCGGCGGGAGCATCCGGTAGCCGACGGGCTCGCCCTCGTGCTGGATCTCCAGCCTCGCCTCGAGCTCGGCGATCTTCTCGGAGTTCTCCCGAGTGAGCTCGCCGAGGTAGCCCTCGCAGCCGAACCGGAAGAGCTCCAGGTTCTCCTTGCCCTGCACCGTCTCGCCGAGCCGCTTGATCGTCTCCAGGTCGGTGAGGTCGGCGTGACGCTCGTAGATCGCGCGCAGCTCGAACTCCGGCTTCAGGCCGGCGTAATGGAGGTAGTACTCCTCATCGAGCTCGGCGATGAACCGGTCGGCGCCGGTGCGGTAGCCGTCGAGCTCGCGGTCGCTGAACGTCCCTTCGGCCACCCTGCCTAGGATACGCGCAGTGCGCGAGTTCAGTGTCACCACGCAGAAGCGCAGCCAGCTCCTCGAGATCACGGACCTCGTCACCCAGACGCTGGGCGATCTCGACGGGGCGAGCGCGGCGCTCGTGTACGTCCCGCATACCACCGCGGGCGTCACGATCAACGAGCATGCCGATCCCGCGGTCGCGCGCGATTTCGAGGCCGCCCTCGAGAAGATCGTCTCGGAGGACTGGCCGTGGGAGCACATCGAAGAGGGAGAGGAGAACGCGCCGACCCACATCCGGGCCGCGTTCATGGGCTCCGACGTGCTCGTCCCCGTTCGTGAGGGGCGGCTCGCGCTCGGCACCTGGCAGGGCATCTTCTTCTGCGAGTTCGACGGTCCCCGGCAGCGCTCGGTCTACGTGACGACGCTCGCGTGATCGAGGTCGCCGGTCTTACGAAGCGGTACGGGTCGAAGCTCGCCGTTGAATCGCTCGACTTCCGCGTTCCTCCAGGGACGATCACCGGCTTCCTCGGCCCCAACGGCGCGGGCAAGACCACCACGTTGCGCTGTCTGCTCGGGCTGGTGAAGCCGACGGCGGGGTCGGCGACGATCGACGGCCTGCTCTACCGCGACCTCGGAGAGCCGAGCAAGCGTGTCGGCGCGGTCCTCGAGGCGTCGAACGTCCATCCCGGGCGCTCGGGGCGCAACCACCTCCGTGTGCTCGCGGCGGCGGCGTCGATACCCGAATCGCGGGTGGACGAGGTGATCGAGATCGTCGAGCTGACCTCCGTCGCACGGAGGCGCGCCAAGACGTACTCGCTCGGCATGCGCCAGCGTCTCGGGCTCGCTGCCGCCCTGCTTGGCGATCCGGAGGTCCTCATCCTCGACGAGCCCGCGAACGGTCTCGACCCACAGGGAATCCGTTGGCTGCGCGGCTTCCTGCGCTCGATGTCGGCCGAGGGTAAGACCGTGCTCGTCTCGAGCCACGTGCTGTCGGAGGTGGAACAGACCGTCGACGAGGTGGTGATCATCCATCGCGGACGCTTCGTCGCGCACGCGACGACGGCGGAGCTCGCCGCTCGCGTAGCGGGAAACGTTCGCGCCCGCAGCCCGGAGGTGGGGCGCCTGCGCGAGGTGCTGCAGGCGGCGGGAATCGCCGTGACCCCGCTCGAGCCGGACGGGCTGACCGCGGACACCTCGCCCGAGCGCATCGGCGAGCTCGCGGCCGCCAATGGCATCGTCCTGCACGAGCTCGTGGCGGAGTCAGGTTCGCTCGAAGAGGCCTTCCTCGAGCTGACGGGCGGGGAGACGGTGATTTGACCGCGCTCTTCCGCTCCGAGCTCCTGAAGCTGCGGACGACGCGCACCGCGGTCGTGCTCGCACTCGGGCTGTATCTGATCACGGGCATCGCGGTCGTCGCGGCACTCGTCGTCAACGACTCACTCGACCGCTCCGTCCAGCGGGATCTGCCCGGCTCCGCCGGCTTCGCCGTGCTCTTCTCGATCCTCTTCGGGATCCTCGTCATGACCGGCGAGTATCGGCACGGCACCGCCACGCCGACCTTCCTCGCGACGCCGCAGCGGGAGCGTGTGCTGATCGCGAAGGCGCTCGCCGCCCTCGTGGGCGGGCTCACCCTCGCGCTGTCCTCACTGATGCTCGTGTACGCAGTTGCCGTACCGTGGCTGCTCGCCACGGGGAACTCCGTTCTGCTCTTCGAGCGGGATGCGCTGCGGGACCCACTCGGGCTGGTGGTCGCCTGCGCGATCTGGGGCGCTCTCGGGGTCGGCATCGGCGCCGTGGTCCGGAGCCAGGTGGGGGCGATGATCGGCGTGCTCGTCTGGTTCCTCATCCTCGAGCCGCTCGTCGGGCACGTGCTGTCGGGGGTCGCGCCGTATCTTCCGGGGGCCGGGTTGGAGGCGATCTTCTCGGACTCCGACGACTTGTCCGCCTGGGCAGGAGCCGCGGTCTCGCTCGGTTACGCAGCCGCGTTCTGCGCCGTCGGCACCGTGCTCACCGCTCGCCGCGACATTACGTAGCTACCCTCGGGCTCATGGCCGCGCCGGTGAAGATGCACGAGGAGCTGGAGCTCCAGGTCGATTCGCTCGCCTATGGTGGCAACGGTGTCGCGCGACTGAACGGCTTTGTCGTCTTCGTCCGACGCGGCCTTCCCGGCGATCGTGTGCTGGCGCGCGTGACGAAGGTGAAGCGCGGGTTCGCCGAGGCGCTGGCGACGGAAGTGCTCGATCCGTCGCCGCAACGCGTCGAGGCGCCCTGCGCCCACTATCCGGCCTGCGGCGGCTGCCGCTTCCAGGATCTCGACTACGCGATCCAGGTCGCAGCCAAGGAAGACCAGGTTCGCGATGCGCTGAGGCGAATCGGCGGCATCGCGGAACCGCCTCTGGAGCCCATTCTCGCCGCTGCGTCCGCCTTCTTCTACCGCAACAAGCTCGAGTACTCGTTCACGCAGACGCCGTCCGGTCCTGCGCTCGGCTTCCACAAGGCCGGCCGGTGGGACGAGGTGCTGGAGATCGAGAAGTGCTGGCTGACCACCGACCTGGGCAACGCGATCCGGAACGCCGTCCGTGACTGGGCTCGAGAGGAAGGGCTCGTCGCCTACGACCAGTCGGAGCACACCGGCTATCTCCGCCACCTGGTCGTCCGGGAGGGCCGCAACACCGGCCAGGCGCTCGTCATGCTCGTGACGGCGCCCGGCGAGAAGTTCGAGCGGGGCTACCTCGTCGAGACGCTGACGCGCTTCCCCGAGGTCAGGTCGATCCACTGGGCGGTGAACGACTCTCCGTCCGAGGTGACGAACCTCCCCTCGACGCTCCTCTGGGGCGAGGACGCGATCGAGGAGGAGCTGCTCGGACTGCGCTTCCGCGTCCGACCGAACGCCTTCCTGCAGACGAACACCGAGATGGCGGAGCAGCTCTACGCCCTCGCGATCGACTACGCGGGGCTGAGCGGGGGCGAGACCGTCTACGACCTCTACTGCGGCACGGGCACGATCGGGCTCGCGATGGCCCGGAACGCACTCACGGTCTGGGGGGTCGAGATCTCGGAGGAGTCGGTCGCCTGTGCACTCGAAAATGCCGACCTGAACCAGATCGGCAACGCCGCCTTCTTCGCCGGCAACGTGGGCCAGTCGATCGAGGAGCTGCTGGAGCGGGCCGGACAGCCTGACGTCGTCGTCGTCGACCCACCGCGCGCCGGGCTTGCGGGCAAGGCGCTGAAGCGCACCGGAGCTCTCGGCGCGCCCCGGATCGTCTATGTCTCGTGCAACCCGACGACCCTCGCGTCGGACGTGAAGGTGCTGCGGCAGGAGCACGGCTACGAGCTGGTGCGAGCGAAGCCCGTGGACATGTTCCCGCATACGCCGCACGTCGAGACCGTCGCGCTGCTCGTCAAGTCGCCCTAACGCCGCTCGCGCTTCAGCCGCTCCACCTTCGCCTCGTCCGCGGCGAGCTGCTCCGGGTGGACGTCGTACAAGGTCCTTGAGTCCTCGTCGCGTGGAACGACGACGACGCCGTTCGCGAGGTCGTGGACCAACGCCTCGCCAACCGCAGCACCGCCGATCGTCAGCCGGCACAGCACCTCGTCGGCCGGTAGGTCCGCGGATCGCACGGGGAAGACCTCGCCGTCGCGGACCGGCTCGAGCGTTGCCAACACGGGCGGACGGTCGCGAGTCAGGACGACAAGGGACGTCCGTCCGCGCTCGATCACGTCCGCGTCCAGGTCGTAGAAGCTCGCGTCCGTCCTCCCGTAGATCCGCACGGGCGCGCGTCCGCGCCGGCGGAGGGCGTGCCAGATCAGGTCTGCATTCGCGAGCAGGAACCCGAACGCAACGGCGGGGAGCGCGGGCAGGCCGCCGACGTCGGTCGTGACGGCGAGGATCAGCGTGACACCGATCAGCGCGGTCATCGTCAGCCAGGTCCAGGCCGGGCGCAACCCGAACCGGCCGGCTGCGGCGACGAACAGCGCGAAGAAGAGGATGTCCGGCGGCCCGAGATTCGCCGACTGGGCTTCGCCCGGGATCCGGAACGCGATCGAGACATTGTCGAAGATCTGCGGCTGCTGGTCGACGACGTAGTTCGTCGGACCGCGCCAAACGGAGACGGCGTCGACCCAGGGAATGATCGCGGCGATCAGGACCGCCCAAGCCACCGTTTCGAAATAGGAGAGGAACCAGAAGCCGAGCAGCACGAGCGCGAGCAGCTTCCCCAGGTTGAAGAGGACGTCGAGCTCGGCGAGTCGCAGGAGCACCGCGAGGGCCGCCATTGCCACGCCGGCGACGAGCAGACCAGGCTGATTGGCGAGCGGCAGTGCCAGCCACACGATGCCGAGCGTCGCCGGGATCAGGACGACGGACAGGAAGAGGACGTCCGGCCAGAGGCCGCCGTTCCACAGGTGACCCGCGCCGGCGGTGTAGGCCCCGAGCGCCGCGGTCAGACCGGCGAGCGCCGCCCAGCGCCTCGTGGTCAATACGGTGGCAACTCGGCGTACCACGCGCCCACCGCCTTGAACGCGTTCCAGAAGGCGGTCTTCGCCGGCGCCTCGTCGAGGGCGGCGTCGATGTCCGGGACGACGAGTGCCTCGACGGTTCCCGTGAAGCGCTGGAGGCCGGCGTCGGCCGGGTCGATCTGATCGGAGAGCGGGAAGGAGAGGGAGTTGACGAAGTCGACCGTCCGTTCGCCCATGAGCACCAGCAGCTTGGGCTGGACGATGTGGAGCTCGCGCACGAGCCACGGCTTGGCCTCCTCGGGATCCTCGCCGCCGAACTTGAGGCAGTTCGTGCCGTAGACGGCGAGCGGGTCGACCCGCAGCCGCTGGAGTGACTTCAAGAGCGCCTGCCCGGCACGGCCGTAGAAGGCCACGCCTTCCTGCACCTCGGACGGCTGCGGCGTGTGCTTCAGCAGGAAGACGTCTGCGAGCGGATGCCCCGAACCGAGCACGGGGACGTGCGTCTCGTCACCTGCACGGCCGATCTCGTCCCCGAGCTCGTTGATCTCGGAGATCGCCTTCTGCAGGTAACGCTCGTAGATCTCATCGGTAGGCGCAGCGCTGGACACGGGTCGTCTCTCGGTTCTCTCCTAGCGCACTTTCTCCTTGACTTGCGCCACCCATTTGAGGCTCTGCAGGTAGGCGAGCGACTTCGGCCGGCGCAGCACCTCGGCCGTCCGGAGCGACAGCAGGAACTCCTCCGGACCCTCGAAGGCGCGCATCCGCAGCGCCCCCGTGCCGACTCCCTGGAGGACGTGCGCGTCCGAGCCGGCGCCTGCGGGTAGGCCGTACTTGCGGGCGAAGCGCAACGCCTCGTCGTTGTAGCCCTCGAAGAGCAGCCGCGCGTTGTAGACCTCGAGCACGTCCAGCTCGTGCAGGTGCCGATGCAGGGTGGCCGGAAACGGAATCGCGTGCATGCGGTCGAACGGGTGCGGGAGGTAGACGACGCCCTCCTGCTCGCGGATCGCGGCCACCGTCTCGGAGAAAGACATCCCGCGCGGGATCTCCTCGCGGAGGAAAAGCCCGATCACCTCTCCCTGGTCGTCGGTCTTCACCTCCTCGCCGGGAATCACGATCAGGTCGCGCCCCCGCGACTGGTCGATGGCTTCCAGGGCGCCGCCGAACACGTTGTGGTCGGTGATCGCGATCGCGCCCAGCCCCTCGGCCTCCGCGTGATCGAGTAGGTCGCCCACCTCGATCGAGCAGTCGTGCGACCAGTGCGTATGCATGTGCAGGTCGGCGACGATCCAGGGCCGCCCGGCGAGGGGATCCGCGTCCCGCCGCGGGCGACGCCGGCTCCGCAGGCTTCCGTAGATCGTGTCGAGCTCTCGAGCAACGGCTGTGAAGCTCTGAGCCTCGGCCAGCCGGCGTCCGTCACGTGCGCGGCGCTCGCGCAGGGCGTCGTCCTCTGCGAGCCGGGCGACCGCGGCCGCGGCGAGCTCAGGCTGGTGCAGCACGCCGGGCGGCTCGGCGAGCGCTGCGCCTGCGGCCAGAGCCTCCAGGCGAAGACGCGCCGAACCGGTTGGGGCGGGAACGACGATGGCCGCCTCGGCGAGAACCGCCGCACGCGCCGCGGCGCGGCGGCCGGAGCTGATGCGGACCCGGTCGCGCAGGGCCACGGGGATGCCGGGCCGCGTGGAGAGCGGCTTCGTGCGTAGCAGCACGGCCTCCCAGCCCGGCAGCTCGCGGAGCGACCGCAGAGCCGCGCGCGCGACGGGAAGAGAGCCGGAGTGGAGCTCGATCGCGATCAGCCTGCGCTTCGTTCCGGGAGCGAAGAGGTCAGTGTCGACACCCAGCGGGACCACCCGGTAGTCACCGGGGAAGCGCTCGGCCGCGGCGGCTGCGGTCGTCTCGGAGGTCGCGATCAGCGCGTCCAGCCGTGCGAGCAATTTTTCGCGCAGCGACCGCCGCGGCGGGTAGCCCAGCCGCTCGGGAGAGAAGAAGCTCGCGACCCCGAGCGCCTCGGAGGCGCGCAGCGCGAGATACGAGATGCTCGGCAGTCCGGGCTCGAAGCCGTGCACGACGTCGAATTGGCCCTGGTGCAGCGCGAGGTTCAGATTCGCACGCACCCCGACCGGGACGCCGAGGCTGGAGCGCCGAGAGATCGGGATTGCGGCACCGATGGCGATCACGTCGGCGCTCTCGCCACGGGCGAGCGCACGATGCCCTGCGATCAGGTCGGCTGTGTGCCCTGACGGGGCGAGGACGGTGACCGCGTGGCCGCGGGCGCGCAGCTCCTTGGCGATCCCGGCGACGTGCTCGTTGACATCGTGCGGCTGTGACCACGCAAACGGGGTCACGAGGCAAATCCTCACCGCACGAGTGTAGTTAGAGTCGCGCGGATGAAGATTCGCGCGGCGGTGCTGGAGCGGTTCGGCGAGCCGCTCGAGGTCCAGGAGCTCGACCTGGCCGAGCCGAAGGCCGGGGAGGTGCTCGTCCGCCTGGTTGCATGCGGCGTCTGCCACACCGATCTTTACACCGCCTCCGGCGCCGACCCCTCCGGCTACGCGCCGGCCGTGCTGGGGCACGAGGGCGCGGGCGTCGTCGAGAGGGTGGGCGAGGGGGTTACCTCGGTCGCCGAGGGCGATCACGTGGTGACGCTGTTCTCGCCCCAGTGCCGCGAATGCGTGCACTGCCTGTCGACCCGGACGAACCTCTGCCTCGCGATCCGCGAGCAACAGGGGCAGGGCCGGCTCCCGGACGCGACGACGAGGCTCTCGCGTGACGGTGATCCGATCCGCCACTTCATGGGCACATCGACGTTCGCGGAGTACACGGTCATGCCTGAGATCGCGCTTGCGAACGTGAGCAAGGAAGCGCCGCTCGATCGCGCGTGCCTGTTTGCGTGCGGGCTTTCGACTGGACTGGGCGCCGCGATCAAGACCGCTGCGGTCGAGCCGGGCTCGACCTGCGTCGTCTTCGGGGCCGGCATGGTGGGGCTCGGAGCGGTCGCTGGCTGCAGGCTCCAGGGCGCGGAGCGGATCGTCTGCGTCGACCTCTCCGAAGAGCGGCTCGAGCTCGCGAAGGGGCAGGGAGCGACCGAGACGATGCTCGGCGGGCCGGAGACGGTCGAGCGCATCCTCGAGCTCACGGGCGGCTTCGGCGCCGACTACACATTCGAGGCGACCGGCAACGTGGCCGTCATGCGCCAGGCGGTCGAGTCGGCCCGGATGGGCTGGGGACTGTGCACGGTCGCCGGCGTCGCCGGGAAGGGGGAGACCCTGGACATCGTGCCGCGCTTGCTGATCACGGGCAGGCGCGTTGCCGGCTCGTCGTTCGGCGGCTTGAAGGGGCGTGACGAGGTGCCCCAGCTCGTCGACCGCTGGCTCGCCGGCGAGATCGACGTCGAGCCGTTCGTCTCGCACGCGCTCACTCTCGACGAGGTGAACCGCGGTTTCGAGCTGATGGAGGCCCAGGACGGCATCCGCAGCGTGATTCGCTTCGACTAGAGCTCCAGCAGCATTTCGTGCTGGCGGGCGACCCGGGTCCCGCCGAGCGACTCCAGCACCGCGTTCAGCGGGTCCCCCTCGGGTCCGTTCAGATAGGAGAGGCGCGTCGTCTCTTCCGGCAGCGAGCCGAGCAGTTGCACGAGCGCTTCGTCGGAGTCGGCCTCCAGCTGCAGCACCGACGCGGTCCCTCCCGCAGAGCGGTAGACGAGGCTGCCGCGGTTGCCGAGGAGCGCCTGCGCGTCGGGGAGCCTGGACACCGTCGCGTCCGCCCGCTGCCACGGCAACCTCGTCTCGCTGCGGCCGATCGCGTCAGGTACCGGCACCGCCGGAACTTTGTGCTTTCGAGATACAAGCTCCCCTCGCTCGTGCGACCACACCTCGAGCTTGCGGATCCGTTTGTAACCGAGCTTCTCGTACAGCGTGATCGCCGGCTCGTTCTGGACGAGCACCTCGAGCCAGAGTCGCTTCACGGAGCGTGCTCGCGCGTTCTCCCCGGCCGCGCGCATGAGCCCCTCGCCGATCCCCTGGCCGCGACGGTTGGGGATGACGCCGACGCCGCCGATCCACGCGTCCTCGCCCCGCACGGCGAGCATGCAGAGCCCGACATCGGTGCCCGCGTCGGTCGCGACCAGCGAGCGGCCGAGGTCGTAGTCCCACGCTCTCGCCATGTACGAGAACGTCGCCTCGTCGATCGAGACGGGCATGGAATAGCCCTCGTAGGCGGCGGTGAAGAGGGCGGCCAGCTCGGCGTGGGAGCGGGCGGACGCAGGCTCGAGCGCGAGAGATCGCATCGCGCTCGAGCCTAGCGTCGGGAGTTACGAGGTCGCCGCGACCTTCGTCTTCTTCAGCGCGTTCTGGGCGATGAACTTCTCGGTCGCCTCATAGGCCTCGTCGTCGACGATCTGAACCGGCGGCGACTTCATCAGGTAGCTCGAAGGGCCCTCGAGCGCCCCTGCGATGCCGTTGTTCAGCGCTAGCTTCGCCATCCGGACGGCGTCGATGACGATGCCGGCTGAGTTCGGGGAGTCCCAGACCTCGAGCTTGAGCTCGATGTTCAGCGGCACGTCGCCGAAGGATGTGCCCTCCATGCGGATGAAGGCCCATTTGCGGTCGGTCAGCCAGGGGACGTAGTCGGACGGGCCGACGTGCACGTTGCCCTCGCCCATGTCGTAGTCGAGCATGGACGTGACGGCGTTGGTCTTCGAGATCTTCTTCGACTCGAGGCGGGTGCGCTCGAGCATGTTGAGGAAGTCCGAGTTGCCGCCGACGTTGAGCTGCATCGTCCGGTCGAGATGGACGCCGCGCTCGCGGAAGAGACTCGTGAGCACGCGGTGCGTGATCGTGGCGCCGACCTGCGACTTGATGTCGTCCCCGATGATCGGCAGGCCCTTGTCCTCGAAGCGCTTCTGCCAGTAGGCCTCGCGGGCGATGAAGACGGGCATACAGTTGACGAGCGCGACGCCCGCCTCGAGGCACTGCTCGGCGTACCACTTCGCCGCAGCTTCGGAGCCCACGGGCAGGTAGCTGACGACGACGTCGGTCTTCGTCTCCTGGAGGATGCCGACGATGTCGTCGGTCTGACCCGGGGCCTTCGTCACGACCTCGGAGATGTACTTGCCGAGACCGTCGTGTGTCATGCCGCGGTTTACCTTGATCCCGGTCTTCGGCACGTCGGCGAACTTGATCGTGTCGTTCGGGTGCGCCCAGATCGCGTCGGCGAGGTCTTTGCCGACCTTGTCCGTCGTCACGTCGAACGCGGCCGTGAACTCGATGTCCGAGATGTGGTACCCGCCCAGGTTCACGTGCATGAGGCCCGGGACGAACTGGTCATCGGGCGCGTCCTTGTAGTACTGCACGCCCTGAACGAGCGAGTTGGCGCAGTTGCCGACGCCGACGATCGCGACGCGGACCTTGCCGTCGTCGAGCCGGGCGCGGCCGTTGCTGTGATTACCGTTGGTCGACATTCATTCCTCCGACGAGTTGCTTGCGGACGTGCAGGACGCGTTGCAGAACGGTGACCCAAGACGTGGCGGCAAGAAGGTAGATCGCCCACTGGAGCGCACCCCACGGCGCGAGCACGAGGCCTGCCGTGATCACGACGACGCGCTCGGCCCGTGAGCCGAGACCGACGTTGCCGGT
>DATLDK010000051.1:0-11673 GCA_035525905.1 Gaiellaceae bacterium
TAGGAGGTGGGTTTACGTGGGATTTCCCATCGCCGATCCGAAATCGGATCCCAACCGAGGAGAGCACATGTCGAACTACGAGGAAGGTCGCGACGGCATCCACAACGCGCCGATCAGCCGCGATCCGGCGGGGGGGACGGCGACCTACATGCCCGGCCCGCAGCCGATGGCGCCGCCCTATGGCTACGGCGCCCAGTGGGAGATGCGGCCGCGCCGGGTCTATCCGATCGAGACGAAGCCGTTCTTCCTCACGAGCGAGTTCGTCGGAGCGGTCCTGGTGATCGCCGGTATCGCGATCACCGCCGCGTCGTCCGACGCGTTCGGCGCGTGGCGTGCGTGGATCCTGATCACCGCCGTCACCATCGGCTACATGGTGAGCCGGGGCATCGCGAAGTCCGGTACGCGTTCACATGCCGAGGACCCGCGTGAGAATCTCGATCTCAGCTTCGGCCGCGGCCACGACCGGTCGCACGACGGGCGCTAGCCGCAAGGAGCACTCGGGACGACAGCCGGCCTCCGGGCCGGCTGTTGTCGATTTGTAAAGAATTGCAGGAGGCCTGGCCGGCGCGGAAAAAGTATCCGTCCCATGCGCGTTCGCATCCTCCTCACGACCCTTGCGGTCGGCCTCGCCGTAGCGTCTCCGGCGCTCGCGGCCGGGCCAGATCCCGAGATCGCCGGGCTTCAGGTGGCGCTCCGCTCGAAGGGGATGTACTTCGGGACGATCGACGGCCTCGCCGGGCCGATGACGGCGAAAGGCCTGCGCTCCTTTCAGCGGGCGGCCCATATCCCCGTCACCGGCGAGTTGAGCGCCCGCACGCGGGCAGAGCTGGGAGCGCTTGGGCGGCCGCTCGTCGCGCGTCGCGTGCTCTCGCAGGGCGCCTACGGCTGGGACGTGTCCTCGCTCCAGTTCCTGCTCGCCCGGGCCGGCCATCTGCGGCTCCTCGATGTCGATGGGCACTTCGGCGCCTCGACGAAGGCTGCACTCGTCAGGTTCCAGCGCACGCGGCGCCTCTCGGTCGACGGGGTCGCCGGGCCGGCGACGCTCACGGCGTTCGGGCACGGGCGTCGCACTCCCGTGCTGACGCAGGCCGTCCCGACGGCGGCCGCGATCTCGTACGTGGTGCGCCCGGGCGACACCCTCACCGGGATCGCGCAGAAGCACAAGACCACGGTGCGGGCGCTGGCGAAGGCGAACGGACTGAAGTCGGTGAACCTCGTCGTTCAGGGCGCCACGCTCCGTCTCCCCGGCGCCGTGTCGAGCGGTCCGGCAGCTGAGCTCAGCAGCTCCACCGTGCGTGCGGAGATCGACCGATGGGCCGCGCACTACGGCATCCCCGCCAACCTGGCCCGGGCGCTCGCATGGCAGGAGTCGGGTTTTCAGACGAACGTCACCTCGTCGGTCGGTGCGTGGGGCCCGATGCAAGTGATCCCGTCGACGTGGGCGTTCGTCGAGACGATGCTGCTCGGCCATTCCGTTCCGAAGACGGGTGAGGGTGGCGTCGAGGTCGGCATGGCGCTCCTGAATCACCTGCTGAAGCGCTTCAACGGCGACCAGCGGCTGGCTCTCGCAGCGTGGTACCAGGGCGAGAAGGCAACGCGCGAGGTGGGGCTCTACGACGAGACGAAGGTCTTCGTCGCCAACGTGCTCGCGCTGACCGGGCGCCCTCTCTAAGGCGCCAAGCGCGCGACTGCGGCGTGCGCCTGCCGCGCTGCCTCGTCGACGTCCAGCGACCACAGCGAATCGGACTGCTCGGCGTCGCCGAAGATCTCCACGTCCCACGCGCCGCGCCAGCCCGCCTCGTACAAGACGCTCATCAGCTGCGCGCAACGCTCGCCGGGCAGCGCACGGTCGGCTCGGCCGGGGAGTCGCCACTCGGCGACGTGGACGCCGGTGATCCGGTCGATGTTCTCGGCGAGGTGACGTTCGACCTCGGGCGTGTCGCCGACGTGCCAGAGATCGACCATGATGCCGACGTCCGGCAGCCCCGCCTCATCGAGCAGGGCCAGCGTCTCGGGGATCGTCGTGATCAGAGTCAGGTCGTCGCGCTGCGAGGCGTGGATGGGCTCCAGGCCCAGCCGCACGCCTGCGTTGACGGCCGCGGCCGCGATCCGGCGCAGCCCGTCGATGACGACACCGCGCGCCTCTGCCTCGCCGCGATCCCCGGCTGCGCCGGTGAGGCAGACGACGCAGTCGGGCTCGAAGCGGGCGAAGCGGTGCAGCGAGGCGCACAGCGCCTGCACCCTCACGCCGATGTCCTCGGGCCCGTCGATCACGGTGTTCGGCAAGATCGACGGCACGATCGGCACGCAATTCGTGGCGCCCAGCCCGCTCTCGCGCAGCGCGTCGGCGTCGTCCGCGTCGTCGCCGAGCTTCATCTCCCAGATTCCGATGCCGTCGAATCCCGCTGCGGCGTATGCGCTCAGGTCGTCGCGGAACGTTGCCGTGACGGTCGAGATCTCGCTGAGGGAGAGGCTCACGGCAAGCCCGGTACCTTGGCGAGCAGCCGCCGTGCAAGTGCAGGCTTCATCAGCTGCTTCGCGGCCAGGTACCCCGACCCCGCGCCGAGCCCCGGGCCCGGGTGCGTGCTCGCGCCGATGTGCCACAGCCGCTCGACCGGCGTGCCGTGACCCGGTGAGGCCGGCGTCGGTCGGAACAGCAGGTTCTGGTCGAGGGAGCAGGAGCCGGCGTAGATGTCGCCGCCGACCCAGTTCGGGTTGGAGGCCTCCATGTCTGCGGGCGACATGACGATGCGTGCGATCGTGGCCGCGTCGAGGTTCTCGATGTGTCGCCCGATCCTCTCCACGATCCGGTCGGCGTAGGACTCGCGCAGCTCCTCGGTCCAGCCGGCGGATGTGTCGAGCTCGCCGGCGGCGTCGCCCTGCAACCGCTGCGGCAGCTCCTGCAGCTGAACCCAGATCACCCAGGAGCCGTCAGGGGCGCGGGAGGGATCGACGACCATCGGCTGTCCGAGCGCGACCGTGGCCTCGGCGGGCAGCAGGCCGCGATCCGCCTCGTTGACCGCCCGCGAGACGCCGTCCAGACCGGGGGTGAGATGCAGCAGCGGCGTTCGCGCGAGCCGTTCGTCGCCGCGCCAGCGAGGGAGCTCGTCCATCGCGATGTGGATCTGCATCTCGCCTCGCCCGTAGCGGAAGCGTGCGGCCGAGTCGCGCACGTGAGGCGGCGCGTCGGACTCGCCGAGGAGCCGTCCGTACAGCTGCGTCGGCGTCACGCACGCCAGGACGGCCCGGGAGGCAGGGATCGTCTCCCCGCCACCGAGCCGGACCGCGACCGCCTTGCCGTCCGAGACGACGATCCGCTCGACGTCGGCCTCGGTGCGGAGCTCGCCGCCCGCTTCGCGGACGATGGCCGCGAGGCCGTCGACGAGCTTGACGCCGCCGCCGCGCGGCACCGGCAGCCCGCCGAGCTGGAGCGCGCACGCGATCACCTGCGTCATGAAGCCCGACACCGCCTGATCCGGGCCGAGGCCCGTATGCAGAACCCAAGGGGCGAGCAGGCCACGCGTCTCCTCCCGCTCGAACGTGTCCGTGAGCCAGTCACGTGCAGACAGCAGCGAATGGCCCGCGAACTCGACGAGGCCGCGCCGGCCGAAGTGTCTGTAGGCCTTGCGGCCGAGCGACAGTCCTTCGCCCGACCAGAGCTCGCTCCCGAGCACCCCGAACGCGACGTCAGCGCCCGCCATGAACTGGTCGAACTGCCGCTGCCAGGCCTCGCCGAGCTCCGCCGCATTGGCTGCGCCGTCCGTCGAGAGGTGTGCGCTGGAGCCGTCAGGGAAAGCCGTCGCGGTCGGCAAATCCGTGTTCAGGTACTCGAGACCAAGGCGATCCAGGTCCGGCTTCAGCTCGGCATACGCGGGCGAGCCGACCCAGAGGGGATGCCACGAGGAGAAGACCTCGTGCGTGAACCCCGGTGCCGTGAGGCCGTCGACCGTCTTGATCGCGCCGCCGAGCCAGTCGTTGCGCTCGAGCACGCAGACACGCCAGCCGTCCTTCGCTAGGAGCGCGGCGCC
The DNA here is from genome assembly GCA_035525905.1 of Gaiellaceae bacterium. Taxonomy (GTDB): domain Bacteria; phylum Actinomycetota; class Thermoleophilia; order Gaiellales; family Gaiellaceae; genus Gaiellasilicea. Next base: position 4,029 of record DATLDK010000051.1, read on the forward strand.
GGCCAGAGAGTTGATCCCGCTGCCGACGAAGACCGCATCGAATCCGGCCATGGCGCGACTCTACTCATTGACATGTCACGGCGGAATCTGCGTTAGATTCTCCCGATGCTTCTGCGTGAGGTCGAGTATGCGCGTCCGTCCTCGGTGGACGAGGCCGTTCGCCTCCTGGCCGGCCACGAAGGGGCACGGGCTCTGGCCGGCGGCCAGACGCTCGTCAACGTGATGAAGGCGCGTGCCGCGTCCCCGGACGTCCTCGTCGACCTGAGCCGGCTCGAAGGATTGCGCGCGATCACCGTGTCGGGCGACACGCTCCAACTTGGGGCGATGGCCACGTACACCCAGATCATGGCCTCGTCCGAGGTCGAGGTGTCGCGGCCGATCCTGGCCGAGGTGGCCGCGAAGATCGCGGACGTGCAGGTGCGTAACCGCGGCACGATCGGCGGCAACATCTGCTCGAACGACCCGACGAACCACCTGCCGCCGCTGCTCGTGGCGCTCGGAGCGTCGATGACGATCCGCGGGGAAGCCGGTGAGCGCACCGTGACCGCAGAGGAGTTCTTCCTCGGGGTCTATCTGACCGCGGTCGGCGAGGGCGAGCTGCTGCTGTCGGTCTCGGTTCCGGCTGCAGCGAAAGCCGCCGACGGCTTCGCCGCGATCACGATCGGCCGCGACGGGACGTGCATCGCGAATGCCGCCGCGAGCCTCGCCGGCGGCGAGACCCGGATCGCGCTCGGCTGCGTCGACGCCGTGCCCGTCCTGATCACCCTGGCCGACTCCGGCGAAGCCGCGGTACGCGAGGCGGTGGCCTCGGCGAACTTGGAGCCGCCGTCGGACGTGCACGCGTCGGCCGAATATCGCCGCCGGCTCGCCGCAGTCTGCGCAGTCCGGGCCGTCCAGCAGGCCGCTGAGAAAGGACGGTGAGCATGGAGGAGCCGGCGAGGAGTCGCACGATCTCGGTGGAGGTCAACGGTGAGGTCCACGAGCGCGAGGTCGACGCCCGGCGCCTGCTCGTCCACTTCATCCGCGACGAGATCGACCTGACCGGGACGCACGTCGGCTGCGACACGGGCAACTGCGGCGCCTGCACCGTGCATCTGGACGGGCAGGCGGTGAAGAGCTGCATGCTGCTCGCGGTACAGGCGGACGGCGCCAAGATCACCACGGTCGAGGGCCTGGCGCCCGCCGACGGGGAGCTGACCCCCCTGCAACAGTCCTTCTCGGCGCACCACGCGCTGCAGTGCGGCTACTGCACGCCCGGGATGCTGATGAGCGCGTCCGCTCTGCTCGCGCAGAATCCGCGCCCGAGCGAGGAGGAGGCGCGGATCGCCATCCAGGGCAACATCTGCCGCTGCACCGGTTACGTGAACATCGTCGAGGCGATCGTGAACGTCGGACAATGAGCACCACCGACACCGATCTCGCGACAGCGCCCGTCGAGCTGCAGAAGGGGCACGTCGGCCAGTCGATTCCGCGCAAGGAGGACAAGCGTCTCGTCCAGGGACAGGGAGTCTTCTTCGACGACGTCCGGCGGCACGGGATGGGGTATGTCCACTTCGTCCGCTCGCCGCATGCCCACGCGAAGATCGCCTCGATCGACGTCGCGGCGGCGCTCGCCCTGGACGGCGTGTACGGCACGCTGACCGGAGACGAGGTCGCGATCCAGACGGATCCGTTCTTCGAGATGTCGACGCCTCCAGGCGCGAACATCAAGGACTACGCGCTGGCCGTCGGCAAGGTCCGCTTCATGGGCGAGCCGGTCGCCGCCGTCTGTGCCAGGACGCGCGAACTCGCGCGCGACGCCGCCGAGCTCGTCGAGGTCGAGTACGAGCCGCTCGACGTGCTCGTCGATGCCAGGGAGGCAGTCAAGGACGAGACGGTCATGCACGAGGACGCAGGCTCGAACGTCGTCTGGAGCGGCGTCTTCGATTGGGGCGAATGGGAGGCCGCGAAGGCCGAGGCCGACCGGATCGTCACCATCGACGAGCTGCACTTCCACCGGTTCAGCTCGACCCCGCTCGAGTGCTCCGGCGCGCTCGTCGAGTACGAGCGCGCGAGCGGGCAGTGGACCCTTCACTGCAACCATCAGATGCCGGGCGTCGGCGCGATCTGGATGGCCCCTGCGCTGCGCACCGGGATCGACAAGCTGCGCTTCGTCACCCGTGACATCGGCGGCGGTTTCGGCAACAAGATCTGTCTGCATCCGTACTACGTCACGCTCTGCCTGCTGGCGCGGAAGCTGAACCGGCCGGTCAACTGGACCGAGTGGCGGACGGATCAGCACACGGCGAACGCGCACGGCAACGAGCGGTGGTTCCACAACGTCGAGGTCGCCGTGAAGGACGACGGGACGATGCTCGGCTTCAACGTCAAGGCGCTCGACGACTGCGGCGCCTTCCCGCGCTACGAGCCGCTCGGCTGCATCATCTGGGCGCAGGTCGCGCCAGGCTGCTACGGGTGGCGCAACGTCCGGGTCGACTTCACGCAGGTGACGACGAACAAGGCGCCGGTCTCGCCCAACCGGGGCTACTCCCGGATGCAGCATCTCTGGCTGACCGAGCGGATCGTCGACATCGTCGGCGCCGAGCTGGGAATCGACCCGGTCGAGATGCGGAAGCGCAACTACGTCAAGACCGAGCAGATGCCCTACGAGACGCCGAACGGATGCGTCTACGACTCGGGCGACTATGCGCGCTGCCTCGACATGGCGCTCGACCTGATCGGCTACGACACGATCGAGGAGCGCAAGGCGGAGGCGGCGTCGCGCGGCAAGCTGCTCGGGGTCGGGATCGGCTCGACGCTCGATTCCGGGACGAACAACTTCGGCCAGTCGCAGCTCCTCAATCCGGAGCTTCAATTCTCGGGCAACAACGAGGCGGCGACGGTGAAGCTCGACATCTTCGGCGAGATCGTGGTCACGCTCGGCACCGTTCCGCAGGGGCAGGGCCACGAGACGACGGCGTCGCAGGTGGTCGCGGACATCCTCGGGTGCTCGCCCGAGCAGGTGAACGTCCGGCAGGGGCACGACACCTTCTTCAACTCGAACGCCGGCTTCTCCGGCACCTACGCGAGCCAGTTCGCGGTCACGGGGCTCGGCGCGGTCAAGGGCGCGGCCGACCTGCTGCGTGCCGAGATGGTCCAGCTCGCCGCCGCGGTGCTCCAGTGCGAGGCGGAGCAGATCGAGCTCGCCGACGGCTTCGCGCGGATCAAGGACGGCCCGCCGGAGGCGGCGCTCCCGTTCATGGCTCTCGGTGCGATCGTGAACGCCAACAACGCTTTCCTGCCGCCAGACTTCAACCCGACGCTGAACCACCGCTTCGTCTACCGCCCGTACTTCGGGATGGTGGACACGGAGAAGAAGACCGGCAAGCTGACGCTCACCTATGCCACGCAGATCCACGCGTGTGTGGTGGAGATCGATCGCGAGACTGGGGTGGTCGAGATCGTCGACTACGCGGCCGTGGACGACTGCGGCGTCCGCATCCACCCGCAGATCGTCGAGGGCCAGGTGCACGGCGCCACGGCGCACGCGATCGGGGCGGCGCTGTTCGAGGACTTCGTCTACGACGAGGACGGCCAGCTCCTGACCTCGAACTTCTACGATTACCACGTGCCGCACGCGCTCGACGTCCCGGCTCTGAAGACAGGCGCGATCGAGTCGCCGTCTCCCTTCACGCCCCTGGGCTCGAAGGGGATGGGCGAGGGCGGCGGTGGGGGCATCCACTGCATCTGCTCGGCGATCCAGGACGCCCTGCGCCCGGCGGGAAAGCCGATCGTCTACGACAGCTGCAACCCGTACCACCGCGTGTGGTCGATGCTGCAGGACCCTGAGTCGACACGGGCGAACGTCTCGGTGGTGCCGGCGTGAAGGTCGAGGGCGTGAAGGAGCTGTCCGCGCCACGAGACGTGGTCTGGCAGGTGCTGAACGACCCGGCACAGATGGCGAAGCTGATGCCCGGCGTCGAGGGCTTCGAGGTCAAGGACGATCGCAACTGGCAGGCGAAGGTCAAGATCCCGCTCGGTCTCGGCGGGCTGCGCATGACGATCGACTTCCACAAGGTCGAGGAGCGCGCGCCCGAGTTCGCGCAGCTGAACGCGAAGGGGAACGGCGTCGGCGCGATCATGAACATGCAGACGCAGTTCCACCTGACCGAGTCGGGCACCGGGACGTCGATGCGGTGGGAGGCAGACGTGAAGATCGCCGGCCCGGTCGGGGCGATGGGCCAGCGGGTGCTGCAGCCGATCATCAACCAGCAGGTCGGCAACGTGCTGGGGGCGCTCGAGAAGCAGGTCTCCGAGGCGGCTGCCGGCGCAGGGGGAGCCGAGCAGGGAATCCACCCCGGCTCTCCGGAGGCGTACGACGCGGATCCGCAAGGGCCGACGCACAACACCGAAGACAAGGGCTAGATCACCATGGCGGTGCCGTTCCGCATCGGCGTGATGCAGCTCACGATGGAGCCGCTCGACGAGATGCTCGCCTCCGCGCGCGTCATGGACGAGGCTGGCATGGACACGGTCTGGCTCGCCGAGGCCTATCCGTGGTGGCGCAAGCATCAGATGGAGGCGCGGGGCTCGACCGTCGTGTCCGCGCTGATGGCCCGCGAGACCGAGCGGTTGACGATCGGCTGGGGGATCATCTCGCCCTTCACGCGACACCCGGTGCAGGTCGCGATGGACGCGCGTGTCGTGCAGGAGGCCGCCGGACCGGGACGGTTCATCCTCGGCTTCGGGACGTCGAAGATCTTTCTCAACAACGCGCAGATGCAGACGAAGAAGACGCTCGGGCCGATGCGGGATGCGATCGAGATCGTCCGCGGCGTCCTCGGCGGGGAGGCATTCGAGTACGAGGGCGACACGTGGAATGCGTCCGTGCCCGCCCTCTCGGCGGAGGCGCACGCGCCGCGGGAGGTGCCGCCGGTCTACGTCGCGGCGACCGCGCCGAAGATGATGGGCCTCGCAGCCGAGCTCGCCGACGGGTGTTTGACGCCGTCGATCACGACTCCGGCCTTCGTGCGGCACACGCGCGAGCTCGTCGGGCCGGACATCGACGTCGGCTGCACCGTCGTCGCCTCGATCGGCGCGGACCGCGACAAGGGCCGGGACGGCGCGCGCGAGATCGCGGGCATGTACCTCGCCAACAAGGTGCAGAACATCCAGGGCGCCGCCGACACGCTGCTCGATCTCGCCGGACTGGAGCAAGACGAGATCCGGCCGGTTGCCGAGGCGATGGAGCAGGGCGGCCGGCTGGCCGCCAAGGCGAAGGTGACCGACGAGATCCTGGACAAGTGCAAGCCGATCGCGGGAACACCGGCCGACTGCATCGCGGCGATCGAGGAGTACCGCGACGCCGGTTGCACCCATGTCATGCTCGAGCTCTGGGGCGACGAGCGGCACGACCAGATCCGCCTCTTCGGGGAGAAGGTGCTCCCTCATTTCCGCGACTGAGCATCTCCTCGCGTACGCCCGTGAGCGCATCGCCCGCTACGAGCCGCGGGAAGCCCGGGAGCGTGCGCTCGGCGGAAGCGTGATCGTCGACCTGCGCTCGCACGACGAGCGCGCCCGCGACGGTGTCATCCCCGGCTCGGTGCACGTGCCGCGCTCCGTGCTCGAGTGGCGCGTGGATCCGGACTCCGGCTTCTCGAACCCTCACGTCGTCGACCGCGACCTGGAGCTGATCCTGGTCTGCCACGAGGGCTACTCGTCGAGCCTGGCCGCCGTGTCGCTGCGGGGAGTGGGCCACGCGAGGGTCGCCGACCTCGTCGGCGGGTACCAGGCGTGGCGTGGAGCAGGGCTCGAGACGATCGTTGCACCTCCGCCGCGGGAAGGGCTGCCTGGGATGGGTGGGCCAGACCGGTGATCGATCGCGACCGTCTCGTCGCCGACGCGCTGGCGGCCGTCTCGATTCCGAGCTTCACCGGCTCCGAGGAGGCGATGGCGGCGTGGATGGCCGGCCAGTGCCAGGAGCTCGGGCTCGCCGTGCAGTGGCAGCAGGTCGAGGACGGACGTGCGAACGTGCTCGCGACCCGCGCCGGCACGGGGGGAGGGCCGACGCTGATGTTCAACGGTCACATGGACACCTCGTACTCCGGCCGCGAGCCGTGGCTCGCCGGGATACCGGGCTTCCAGCCGCAGGGGTTCGAGCGGGACGGCCGCATCTACGGCCTCGGGATCTCGAACATGAAGGGTGCGCTCGTCGCTTACCTCGCCGCGGTGCGCGCGCTCGGCGATCAGCCGCTCAAGGGCGACCTGATGATCGCCGCGGTGGCGGGCGAGATCGAGAAGACGCAGCAGGGCGAGGCGCAAGGGGCCGAGTTCCGTGGCTACGCAGCGGGCTCGCGTCACCTCGTCGGGCACGGCGGCGCAGCGGACATGTGCATCCTCGGCGAGCCGACGGAGCAGAAGCTCGTGCTCGCCCACTTCGGCACGCTCTGGCTGCGGCTCTCCACGAGCGGCCCGTTCATTCACACCGCCTTCTCGTCCGGCCGGCTCGAGGAGAACTCGATCCTCCGGATGCGTGGGGTCCTGGACCGGGTGCTCGAATGGCTGCCGGTCTGGGAGGGCGAGATGAGCTACGGCGACGTGCGGGGTGTCGCGAACGTCGGGGCGATCCAGGGTGGCTTCGGCTGGCGGGTGTCGCGGACGCCGCACCGGACCGATCTCTTCCTCGATTTGCGTGTGCCTCCGAACGTGGAGATGGCCGACGCCCGTCGTCGGGCGCTGGAGTTCGCGCGAACGCTCGACGGGGTGGAGGCCGAGGTCTACGTGACGGCTCCGGGCGCGGAGCTGGACGAGTCGCATCCGCTCGTTGGTGCGCTGGCGGGCGCACATCAGGAGGTCTTCGGGGCGGTGCCGGAGCGCGACGTCACCCGCTGGTTCTCGGACGCGTCCGTACTCTCGCGGTACGGCATCGCCACCGTGAACTACGGCACCTCGTCGGGCTTGCCCGATCCCGAGTATGGGGAGAACCTGGAGATCGACGGCTTGGTCAAGATCGCCGAGGTCTACGCCCGCGCCGCGCAGAGGATCTGCGGATGAAGCTCGTCACCTACGACGACGGCAGGGTGGGGTACGTAGACGGCGACGAGATCGTCGAGCTCGACGTGCCGTCGATGCGCGAGTGGTTCGAGCGCGGGGGAGCCGACGAGACCGGAGCGCGCGTCTCGCTCGAGGACGCGAAGCTGCGGGCACCGATCGTGCCGAAGAAGTTCTTCCACACGGCCGGCAACTTCCGCGAGCACGAGGAGGAGTCGAAGACGGTCGGGTGGACGCATGAGATCGCTCCGTGGATCGTCTTCTTCCAGAACGTCGACGCGATCATCGGCCCGGACGAGCCGGTCGTCTATCCGGAGCACCTGACCGAGGAGCTGGACTACGAGCTCGAGCTCGCCGTCATCCTGAAGCGGGCCGGCAAGTGGTTCCCGCCCGAGGAGGCGATGGACTACGTCGGCGGGTACGTGATCTTCAACGACATCACGGCGCGCGACATCCAGCGGCGCGAGATGCGCTCCGGCGTCTTCAGCTTCTGCAAGGCGATCGACACCTTCTGCCCGCTCGGGCCGTGGATCGTCACTCCGGACGAGATTCCCGACCCGCACGACCTGGCGATGGAGCTGCGCGTCAACGGCGAGTCGCGGCAGACCTCGCACTC
>DATLDK010000070.1:0-3572 GCA_035525905.1 Gaiellaceae bacterium
CATCACCTGATCGACGACCGCGGCCACCACCGGCTCACGATCGACCCCGCTGCGCACAACGAGCGCGCGATCCGCTGCTACGAGAAGGTGGGCTTCAAGCCGGTGGGGATCATGCGCGAATACTGGCTCGATCCCGAAGGCGTCTGGCGGGACGGCCTGCTCCTCGATCTGCTGGCTCCGGAGCTCACAGCGTGATCGAGCCGTCCGAGCCCAGCGTCCAGTGCGGATTGTGCGCGACCTCCCAGGGGTGGCCGTCCGGGTCGACGAAGACGCCCGAGTAGCCGCCCCAGAACGTCTGGGCGCCGTGACGTGCAATCGTGGCGCCCGCCGCCCCTGCCTCGGCGATCACAGCGTCCACCTCCGCGGCTGAGTGGACGTTGTGCGCCAGCGTGACGCCGCCCCAGCCGCCCCCGTCCTCGACGCCGCTGTCGTGGGCGAGCTCATCCCGGCTCCAGAGCGCGACGATCATGCCGCCCGACTGGAAGAAGACGACCTCGTCGTCCGGCTTGGCGCCGCTCGTCCAGCCGAGCGCCTCGTAGAAGGCGCGCGAGCGGGCAACGTCGCGCACGCCGAGCGTGACGAGGCTGAGCCGCTGCTCCACGAAGCGACTCTAGCTCGCGATCCGGCACGCGAGCACGACCGGGGCGAGGAAGCAGTCGTCGTCGTCGGGTCGCGGCGCGTCACCTTCGCGGAAGAGCGCGTCCACCACGATCCGGTACACGAGCGCGCGGAGCAGGAACTGCGGGAACGACGGGATGTGCGCGACGGCGTCAAGCAGGCGCTCGTCGGCTCCCTCCCACGCCAGCGCGTCGCCGACGACCACGGCGGACGCGAACGCCTGCGGTCGCCAGTAGGGCGAGAAGTCGATCACCGCCGGGGGCAGGCCGGTCGCGAAGAGGACGTTGCCCGTCAGGTCGCCGTGCACGAGTTGGCTGGGCGCGTCCAGGGGGCGAAGGGCCGCCATGAGCGTCGGTAGGTGCTTGACGTGCGCGAACCGCGCTGCCGACAGCTCCCCCCAGGCGACGCGGTCGCCGATCGCCCAGTGGTCGGTTCGCGCGTCGAGGTGCGCCGGCCGCGGCTCGCGCGCGAGCGCAGCGTGAAAACGCTCGCCGGCCTCGAGCACATCGGCCCACCTGCGCTCCTCGTGCGTTCCCTCGACGTATCCCCAGGCGCACCAGCCGTCGACGAGCACAGCTCCGTCGAGCGCCCGGCGGAGGCGCGTCACCCGGAAGCCGTCCTCCCGGACGGCGTCGAGCACCTTGCCCTGCCACTCGAGCTCCTCCGGGCTCATCGCCGGGTCGACCGGCTTGAGGACGAGCTCGCCCGACCTCCAGGACGTGCCCTGGCCGCCGCCGAGTGGCTGCGCCTCGGCGGACGTCCCGAATGCCGCGAGTACGTGGGCCGGCGGCGGCACTCAGGCCGTGCGGGCTGCGAGGCTCGCGACGATCTCGGCGAGCACCGCCGTCTCCGCGGGAATCTCGCCCAACCGGTCCGACGCCCGCACCGCCGACTCGTCTGCGAGCTGGCGAGCCCCCTCCACCCCATGCACGGCCGCGTATCCGTCGCCGTCGAGGAGGTCGTCGACGGCCTGGAAGAGAAGGCCGAGCTCATCGCCGAACGCGCGCCAGAGGGGCTGGTCCCCCTCCGGGACCTCTGCCACCCAGAGCGCCACCCCGACGGAAGCCGAGAAGAGAGCGCCCGTCTTCAGCCGGTGCAGGGCTGCGAGGTCCGCCGTCTCGCCGTTCACGTCACGAAACTGCCCGCCGATCATGCCGAGCGTCGCCTGCGCGAGCTCCCGCCCGACCATGGGAGTCGGGTACGAGAGCCCGAGGCGGAAAGCTTCGGCCAGCAGCGCGTCGCCCGCCAAGAGCGCCGTCGCCTCGCCGAAGGCGATGTGCGCGGAGGGGCGGCCCCGCCGCTCGTCGTCGTCATCCATCGCGGGCAGGTCGTCGTGCACCAGCGAGAACGTGTGCACGAGCTCGACTGCGGCCGCCGCGGGCAGGCATTGCTCCGCCACTCCGCCCGCAGCCTCCGCGACGGCCAGCGAGATGACGGGGCGGACGCGCTTCCCGCCCGACTCGAGCGGATAGCGCAGCGCCTCCTCGAGCCCCCCGAGCTCCGGCGTGAACGCGAGCTCGGCGAGGTACGCCTCGACGAGCGCGCGCAGTTCCTCAGGGCTGCGGTGCATCTGCGCGCGATCGTGCCTTGGCGAGCTCGACCTCCACCTGCTTCGCGAGGTCCGCGAGCTCGGTGAGCACCTCCACCGCCGACTCGGCATCCTCGGCCGCCGCGAGCCGCTCCAGCTCGTCCCGCGTCGCCTTCAGCCGCTCGAGCAGCTCCTCCGCTCGGCCGAGCGCCTCGTCCGCTGTACTCACGCGACCTCCCTTTCTCTCGCCACGCGGGCGAGAATTCCGTTCACGAGACGCCCCGCATCCTCGGAGGCGTACCGCTTGGCCAGGACGACGGCCTCGTTCATCGCCACCTCGGGTGGCACGCTCGCCTCCTCCAACTCGTGGATCCCGATGCGCAGGATGTTGCGCTCGAGCGTACCCAGGCGGTCGGCGGTCCACCCCTCCGCCGCTTCGGTGATCCTCCGGTCGAGGACTTCGGCCCGTAGCGAGACGGCCTCTGCCAGACCAAGCGCGAACTCGTCCGGCCGACCCTCGTAGAGCGCCGTCAGCGGCTGCCCGGTCAGATCCCACTGATAGAGCAGGAAGAGCGCCGTGCGGCGCGCTTGCCGCCGGCCGACGGTCACGAGTTGAGCTCCTCGATCGAGACGTCGACCACGGACGCCAGGCCGGCCGAGCCCAGGAGCGCGGCCGCGACGCTCGCCTGAACGCTGCGCGCGAGGGTCGGCAGGGAGACGCCATAGGGGGCCGCGAGCTCGAGGCTGACTTTGGCGGTGCCCTCCTTGACCGTGAGGTCCAGCCCGCGACGCGGTCTGCGGACACGGGCACCCTCGACGAGCTCGGCGGAGGCGACGACCAGCCCGGAGAGGGCGTCGGCATCGATGCGGATCGCGCCGTACGGCCCTTCGATGGTGTGCCCCTCTCGGCTCACGTGGCGTCCATGACGAGTGCCGGCAGGCGCCCTTCCATCTCGGAGAGGAAGCTCGTGGAGTACTTGCCCGTGCCGAACTCGGGTGAGCGGAGGATGTCGAGCGCGAGCCCACGGGTCGTCGGGACCCCGTCCAGCTCGATCTCCTCGAGTGCCCGCACGCCGCGCGCGATCGCGGCCTGGCGATCCTCGGCCCAGACGACGAGCTTCGCGATCAGCGAGTCGTAGTACGGCGAGATCGTCGAGCCCTCCTCGAGATGGGTGTCGATCCGTACCCCCGGCCCGAGCGGCGGGCGGAAGCGCGTGATCGTGCCGGGGGCGGGCGCGAAACCGCGCGACGGGTCCTCGGCGTTGAGGCGGATCTCGAGCGCGTGCCCTCGGCGCGGCGCGCGGCCGGTCAGCGCCAGCGGCTCCCCCGCGGCGACTCGCAGCTGCTGGCGGACGATGTCGACACCCGTCACGAGCTCGCTGACGGGATGCTCGACCTGCAAGCGGGCATTGAGCTCGATGAAGTG
>DATLDK010000114.1:0-7211 GCA_035525905.1 Gaiellaceae bacterium
TCAGTCCGGCCACGGCGACGGCGCCGCGGCCATGATTGCCTGCGCGTACTCGGCCAACCGGTCGTCCTCATGGCCGCGGATCTGGCCGAGGAAAGGGAAGTCTTCCGGGGCGACCCGAATTCGCGCGAACGGCCTGACCGCGACCGGGCTCGCGAGTTGGGGAACGCGGGCGGCGTGACCCGCGTAGGTTGCCGCCGGCTGTGCGACGAACGTCTCTGCCGGCAGGAAATAGACGTACCCGGTTCGCCAGGGTTTCTCGGGCAGCGCCGTGTCCGTGATCGAGAAGTAGTAGTAGGGCAGGCCACCCCCGTCTGCTTCGTCGAGCAGGATGCAAGCGTTGTTCAGCGTCAGCCGGTAGCGATCCCGGTCGACGACCGCGTAGAACATCGCCCAGATCGGGTCGGTTGTGCCAAAGACAGCCTTCTGCCGGCCGAACGGTGCGACGTCGATGGGTTGTCGGGGCACGAAGGACTCGATGTTCGGGTCTCCGGTTCCGTGAAACACGATTTCGCACCGCGCAGCGAGCCCACAGAGGAACTGCCACGGCGTGACGTCCCCCCGGGCGTGAACGATCGGATCCGCGTCCAGCAGGTCACCACCGCGTCTCGGCTGGGCAACCGAGAGAAACTCCTCGATCGCTGCCTGCGCGGAAGTCCCCAGGCTGAGCGGCGGCCGCTCCATCCAATAAGCAGGAAGCACCGCTCAATTGTGTCAAGGGCTCACGGGGACGATTCGGTCAGCCGCCACTGATCGCAGCGATCACGTCGACACGCGAACGCCCGTCGAGCGTCGTGTCCAGCCCGGCGCGCTGACGATCGACGTACACGTGGATGTGTCGCCGAAGCACCGGGCCCGGCTCGCACAATCGATCGCGAAAGCCGGGCCAGCGCTCCTCGAGCCGGTCGAGCGCCTCCGCCACGGTCGCCGCGTCCACCTCGAGCCGGCGCGGCAGGCCGACGAAGAGAGGGGCAAGCGTCGAGGGCAGGTGGAGCTCGGCCATCGCTAGTCGACGACCGCCACTTCGACGGAGGCGATCGCGGGCAGGTAGCTCGCAATCTCCGTCCAGCTCTCGCCCGCGTCCGCGCTTGCGAAGAGCTGGCCGGTGCTCGTACCGAAGTAGACGCCCGGCTCGTCGTACGAGTCGACGGCCATTCCCTCACGGAGGACGCCGACGTGGGCATTGCTCTGGGGCAGGCCGTCCGCGAGGCGCTCCCAGCTCGAGCCTGCGTCGCGCGTGCGCCACACCGCCGCACGGCCCTCCGGCATGCACCGTCCGTGGCCGGGATCGAGCGGGATGACGTAGAAGGTGTCGCGATCGTGCGGGTGCACGCCTGCCGCGAAGCCGAACTCCGTCGGCAGACCGTTCGTGATCTCCGTCCAGGTCTGCCCGCTGTCGTCGCTGCGATGCATGCCCACGTGGTTTTGCTGGTAGAGCCGTTCGTGATCGACCGGCGACATGAGGAGCTTGTGCACGCAGTACCCCACCTCGGGGTTCTCGATCGGCCAGTCCGCCCGCAAGCCGCGGTTGCGGGGCGTCCACGAGACGCCGTCGTCGGTCGTCTCGAAGATGCCTACTCCCTGCACGATCGCCCAGTACCGAGACGCGTCGTCGGGGTGCGGGAGGATCGCCGGAACGCCCAGGTGGCCGGGCGGCTGGTTGGCGGGGTCGTTCCAAGACTCGCTTCCCGGCTGGCCGGCGAGCGTGCTCAGGAGCGACCAGGTCTCCCCGCCGTCGCGGCTCTCGAAGACGCCCGGCATCTCCGCTCCGGCGAAGAGGCGCCCGTCCACCGCGGTCAGGCCCGACACTTTGGAGAGCTTGAGCTCGGCGTCACCGTAGTTGAGGCCTTCGCTCGACTGCTGCCAGGTCTCGCCGAGGTCCGGGCTGCGCCAAACACTGGCGCCGTGCCATTCGCTCGCGGCGGCAGCGTAGATCGAGCCGCTGACGGCATCGTGGATCGCATGGTAGACCGGCCAGCCCTCGCAGAAGGGGCCGCGCAGTTCCCAATCGCGACGGGCCTCGTCGCTCTCGAGCAGGAAGCAGCCCTTGCGGGTACCGACCATCAAGACCGTCTTCGACACGATTACACCTCCGGGTAACGACAACTTGTGCGAGTACTCGGACTGAAGACTCGCCGAACACTGGAAACTCATCGGTCCGACGAACGGCATGCCCGGAAATCGACAGGCGGCATAGGATTGACGACGTGGCCGTGACTCCCGAGACGCGACAGTGGGAAGCGCTAACCGCGTTGCGGACGCGCGGGGACGTGGGCGACGGGATCGCCTCCGTCCTGGGGCTCCTCGGCGTACCCGACCTGATCTCGTTCGCCGGCGGCTTCCCCGATCCGCAGACGTTCCCGCGTGAGCGCATGTCCGCGCTCCTGCAGGAGTTTGCGGCGGCCGGTGAGGTGAACGCCTTCCAGTACGCCCCCACCGGCGGCCTGGCCGGCCCGCGCGACGCCCTCGCGGAGCGGCTCGAGCGCCTGCAGGGACGGCGTCCGGCGGAGGAGGAGCTGCTGATCACGAGCGGCGGGATCGAGGCCCTCGAGCTCGTCGGCAAGTCCTATCTCGATCCCGGCGACGTGGTGATCGTCGAGGGCCCGACCTACCTCGGCGCGATCCAGGCCTTCCGCAGCTTCGAAGCAAAGCTCGTCGCCGTGCCAATGGACGAGCAGGGGCTCGAGGTCGGCGAGCTGGAGCGCCTGCTCGCAGACGGCTTGCGCCCGAAGCTCCTCTACAGCATTCCGGACCACCAGAATCCGGCGGGCGTGAGCCTCTCCGGCGAACGGCGCACGCCGCTCGTCGAGCTCGCGCGCCGGTACGGATTCCTGATCCTCGAGGACGTCGCCTACCGCGAGCTCGGCTTCTCCGCCGATGTGCTCCCGAGCCTGTGGAGCCTGGCACCGGACGTGGTCGTGCAGGCGGGGACGACGTCGAAGACGATGTTCCCCGGGATCCGGCTGGGTTGGGCCGTCGGCCCCGGGGACGTCTGCGCCCAGCTCGTCTCGGCGAAGCAGAACACGGACCAGTGCGCGGGCGCGCTCGGGCAGCGTCTCTTCGAGGAGTGCCTACGCCGGGGCTGGCTGGACGAGCAGGTAGCCCGTTCGCGGACGCTGTACGAGCGCAAGAGCCAGCGCTTGCTCTCGGCCCTGGAGCGCTGGATGCCGGAAGACGCGCGCTGGACGACACCGCGGGGAGGTTTCTTCTCCTGGCTGACGCTGCCCGCGGGATCGGATTCGGTGGAGCTCGCACAGCGAGCGGTGGAGCAGGGGGTTGGGATCGTCCCGGGGACGCTGTTCTTCACCGACGGCCGCGGCACGGACACGGTGCGGCTCTCGTTCAGCCTCGTCGACGAAGCGCTGATCGACGAGGGGATCGAACGGCTCGGAGCGCTTCTGTGAGCAGCGCCAAGCATTACCGCTGGTCCGACATGCCGAAGGAGGCGTTGAAGCCCGATCTCGGACGAAGGCTGATCTCGACGGAGCGGATGATGCTCGCGCACGTCTATCTCGACAAGGGCTGCATCGTGCCCAAGCACTCGCACGAGAACGAGCAGCTGACCTATATCCTCGAAGGCGTCCTCCGATTCCGGCTCGGTGAGGACGAGTCAGAGGTGATCGAGGTCTCCGCGGGCGAGGTGCTCCACATCCCGTCACACCTGCCGCACATGGCAGAGGCGCTCGAGGACACCCTGGACGTGGACATCTTCTGCCCTCCGCGGCAGGACTGGCTCGAGGGGTCGGACGCCTACCTCCGCCAGGGTTGACTTTCCCCCCGCCGCGGCGGGAGGCTACGCCCGTTTCCGAGCTGGAGGTGACACATGTACGCGCGCGTCGCGACGTTCGAGGGTGGCGACAACAGACGGCTGATGGAGATGAACGAGGAGCGCCGTGCGTCCGGGTCGATGGGCATGCCGGACGGAACGAGGCGCTTCGCCCTCTTCAACGACGAGGAAGGCGGACGGCGCCTCTTCATCACCCTTTTCGATACGCGTGAGGCGGCTGAGGCCGCAGAGGCGCAGTTCGACGCGATGGGGGACGAGATCCCCGAGGACGTCCGCGGCAGGCGGACCGAGGTCGCCCTGTACGAGATCGTCGCCGACGGCGAGGTCTGAGCGCGCGGACCGGTGCTCGCCTCCGCGGCCAGCGCGGGCGAGCACCGGTCCGGCCGACGTGCGCGACCTGTTAGCGTCGGCGAATGGCCCTCGTCTCGCTACGCCAGCTCCTCGATGAGGCCGCCGCGGGCGGCTACGGCATCGGAGCCTTCAACGTCAACAACATGGAGCAGATCCAGGCGATCATGGAAGCGGCGCGGGAGACCGAGTCGCCGGTGATCGTGCAGGCGTCACGCGGCGCGCGCTCCTACACGAACGATCGCTTCCTCTTCCACCTGATGCAGGCCGCCGGGGAGCTCTACCCGGAGATCCCGGTCGCGCTGCACCAGGATCACGGAGACTCGCCGGCGACCTGCGTCTCTGCGATCGAGCTCGGCTTCACGAGCGTGATGATGGACGGCTCGCTGCTCGCCGACGGCAAGACGCCCTCGGACTTCGAATACAACGTCGCCGTCACCCGCGAGGTGGTCGAGTATGCGCACGCGCGCGGCGTCAGCGTCGAGGGCGAGCTGGGCACGCTCGGCGGGATCGAGGACGGCCACGGCTCGGGCCAAGTGCACCTGACCGACCCTGATCAGGCGGTGGAGTTCGTCGAGCGCACCGGGATCGACGCACTGGCGGTGGCAATCGGGACGAGCCACGGCGCCTACAAGTTCACCAAGCCCCCAACCGGCGACGTGCTCGCAATGGACCTGATCGAAGAGATCCACAGACGACTCCCCGACACGCATCTCGTCATGCACGGTTCTTCCTCGGTGCCGAAGCCCCTCGTCGACGCGATCAACGAGTACGGCGGCGAGATCCGCCCCACCTGGGGCGTGCCGGTCGAGGAGATCCAGCAGGGGATCCGACACGGCGTGCGCAAGATCAACGTCGACACCGACTTGCGGCTCGCGATCACCGGCGCCATCCGCAAGGTCTTCTCCGAGTCACCGGGGGAGTTCGACCCGCGCTCCTACCTCGCGCCCGCTCGTGCGGCGATGCAAGCGGTCGTCGCGGAGCGAATGCAGCAGTTCGGCCAGGCCGGACATGCTCGCGACTACGAGCCGAAGCCGCTCGACGAGATGCAGAGCCTCTACGCCTGACGATTCGCGCTCGGGAGGATCACGTCGAGCGGGCGAGCTGCTCCATCTCGGCCGAGTAGCGGCCCGAGACCGCGGCGCTGTTGTTCCGGGCGCGCAGCGCGAGGTACGACTGCCCAGCCTCGACGTTCTCCGCCTTGCCGCCCCACGCCGCCAGAGCGGGCGCCTGGAGCGCGCGGCCGTACGAGAACGACAGTGCCCACGGCTGCGGGCCACGAGCATTGATCGCGTTCAGGTTCTCGCTCGCCTGCTGGTCGGACTGGCCGCCGGAGAGGAAGACGATCCCGGGCACCGCAGCGGGGACGGTCCCGCGGAAGCACCTGAGCGTCCAATCCGCGACCTCCTCGGCACTCGCCTGCGTGGGCGACTGCTTGCCCGAGATGACCATGTTCGGCTTCAGCAGCATCGCTTCGAGATCGATCCGCTGGTGGTAGAGCTCGTCGAAGACCTTGTGCAGCGTCCTCTTGGTCGCGCGGTAGCACGTCTCGATGTCGTTGTCGGCGTCCATCAGCACCTCGGGCTCGACGATCGGCACGATCCCCTGCTCCTGGCAGAGGGCCGCGTAGCGCGCGAGCGCATGCGCGTTGACCTGGAGGCAGTAGGCCGTTGGGATGCCGTCGCCGATCGTGATCACGGCGCGCCACTTGGCGAACCGGGCGCCGAGCTCGCGGTACTCCTGCAGCCGCTCCCGGAGCCCGTCGAGGCCCTCGGTCACCTTTTCTCCTGGGGCTCCGGCGAGGTCCTTTGCACCGGTGTCGACCTTGATCCCCGGAATGATCCCCTTGTCGGCGAGCAGCTTCGGGAACGGGGTGCCGTCGCTCGCGGACTGGCGCAGCGTCTCGTCGAAGAGAATGACGCCGCTCACGAACTCCTCCAGCGCGGGCGTCGTGAAGAGCATGTCGCGGTACGCGCGGCGGTTCTCCTCGGTCGACTCGAGCTTGATCGTGTCGAAGCGCTTCTCGATCGTCCCCGAGCTTTCGTCCGCGGCGAGAATCCCCTTGTCTTCTGCGACGAGAGCTCGGGCGGTCTCGTTCAACTCATGCGCGCCCATCGCGGTCTCCTTTCATCAGTTGCCGCACCTTTTCGGACGGGTGGTAGGCAGCGATCCTACGGACCGTGCCCGAGCGCGAACGCATCACGATCGACTCCGTCTCGACGCCGGGGCCGCTGACGCGGACTCCGCGCAGAAAGACGCCGCTGGTGACGCCGGTCGCTGCGACGAAGACATCGTGACCCGAGACGAGGTCGTCGGTGGTGAGCACCTTGTCGAGGTCGTAGCCGGAGTCCACGAGCTTCTGGCGCTCCTCGTCGTTCCGCGGCCAGAGCTTGCCCTGGATCTCGCCGCGCAGGCACTTGATCGCGGCAGCCGAGATGACGCCTTCGGGGGTTCCGCCGATCCCCATCAGCATGTCCACGCCCATGAAAGCCTGCGCCGCCGCGATCGAGGGGGCGACGTCGCCGTCCCGGATCAGGTTGACGCGGGCGCCCGACTGGCGCAGCTCCCCGATCAGGTCGTTGTGCCGGTCGCGCTCGAGCACGACGACAGTCACCTCGCTGACGTCGAGCCCCTTCGCCTTGGCGACTGCGCGGACGTTCTCGGTCGGGCTCGCGTTGATGTCGATCGCGCCCGCGGCCTCGTGCCCGACCGCGACCTTGTCCATGTAGAACGCGGCACCGGGATCGAACATCGTTCCGCGCTCGGCGACGGCGATCACGGCGATCGCGTTCGGCTGTCCGAGCGCCGTCAGCCGGGTTCCCTCGAGTGGATCGACGGCAACGTCCACCTCGGGGCCGGTGCCGTCGCCGACCTGCTCGCCGTTGTAGAGCATCGGGGCGTTGTCCTTCTCCCCCTCGCCGATGACGACTGTCCCGTTCATGCTCACGGTGTCGAGCATGAAGCGCATCGCGTCGACTGCGGCACCGTCGGCCTTCTCCTTCTCGCCCCGGCCCACCCACCCGGATGCGGCGAGGGCCGCGGCCTCCGTCACGCGGACCAGCTCCAGGGCGAGATTGCG